>DATFWZ010000400.1:0-3898 GCA_035258765.1 Gemmataceae bacterium | reverse complement strand
CCGCCCGCCGCTCCGGGGTGTCTTCCTTGTTGCTCAGGTGCACGATGTCTTCGATGATCTTGTGCAAATGCCACTGGCCTTCCTCGCCGGACGCGCGGATGAAAAGAACGCGGCCTCGCGCCCCGGTCACCTCGAGCTCGGGATGGTGCTCGGCAAGGTACGCTATGAATTCCCGGCGGATGCGGGCGCGGAATGACCGTGCGGCGAGGACGAGGAGGCTGATCAGGGCGGCCACGCCGATGACGACCCAAGCCCACCAGGGGATCCCCATGTGCTGCCTCCCAGAATCAGTCGGCACCTAATAAGGGGTGGTGAGTTTATCAGGCAGGACGACGGTCAGGCAATCGGCGTTGGCGAGCGGCCGTGACGACCGACCCGGGCGCGGCTAAACTAGTAAGAAGTAGTCACCGCAACGGTGAGTTGAGTTGAACGGAGGTTACCCCGTGAGCATCGTCCGCGTTGGCCTGGCCGAGACCAAGAATTTCGCCGAGGGCTACGAGGCCATCTTCGGCAAGAAGCAGGAAGAGAAGAAACCAGAGGCGGCCCGTACGGAGGAGGCCAAGAAGGAAGAGCCGAAGGAGGAGAAGAGTTAGATCGGTCCTCTCGCATTCACCTGGCCACATCGAGGCCGGGTTTCTTTTGGCGCAACGCGACCGTCTTTACCTCTTCGACGCAAGTATCACGATGCCGACAATCAGGTGGCCGAGGATAGTCAGCGAGCTGGTGATAATGCCGATGATCGCCCGGACGTCGCTGGTCACGGACCCATAAGTTTGGGACTTCTTCTTCCGCTGCCGCAAGGCGACAATTCCGCACGGAAGCGCCACCAGGGCCATGACCAGCCCGAGGAGGGGGATGAAGCAGCTAAAAAGCCCGAAATAGCACGCGGCCATCGACCAGCCGCTGACGCCGGTGGGGATCAGGAAGTCGGTCGCCTCGATGCCCGGCTCGGGCTCGCGGCGGCGTCGTCGCGGGCGGTCGTCAAACTCGTCGTCCTCGTCGTCCCGCGGACGCCGCCGGGGTCGCGACTCGACGTCCTCGTCCCGCGAACGGCGCGCCGGGTGGTCCTCGTCGTCAGGTTCGCGGCGGCGTGACGGGCGGTCGTCTTCGGGGTCGTCGTCGGCGGGCATGGCTCACCTGATGGGGGCGGGGGGATTCTGTCCCCCCGCAGCGGTGGAGTCAAGGGCCCGCCTCGCGATCTGATCAGTCGGCCTTCTTCTTCGTCTTGAACACGAGCAGATAGGACACCGCCGATTGCCCATCCGCGTCCTTGAAGTTGTGATACTTCTCGCTGTTGAGCCAGACCGCGTAGATCTTCCCCGGCTCCAGCTTCACCTTCATCACACACGTCCGCTTGTCCTTCTCGTAGTGGATTGGCTTCTCGCCGTCCGCGGGGAGCTGCGTGTCCTCGCGCATGTATGACCACGACCAGCTCTCGTCGGTCATGTCCTTGCTGAAAGTGACTCTGACCTCGGTCAGTCCCGGATCGACGTCGCCCGCGCCGGACGTCGGCACGGTCTTGACGACCACCGGCGGAACCGACCGGAGCGTGATCAGAGGCTCCTTCTCGTCCTTGACCGGGACGGTCGGATCGACACGGACCGGGGGCGCTTTCGCGGGCGGGGCCTGGGCGGGAGCGGCCGGCAGGGCATGTCGGAGTGTCAGGCCCGCCATGCCGACGGCAAGCACGGCCAGGGAAACGATTGTGAGCTTCTTGAGGGTCATGGTTCGCAGGGCTCCGTGAGTAAATGCAAGGACGTTCGGCGAACCGACGCCCGACAGACCGGACGCCCAGGCGAGTCCGTTGCGGACAGTTATCGCGGCGAGCTCGGGCGAGAAGCCCCCCGCCGCGACTCCGCTGCTCGCGGCCAGGCCGGCGCGGATGAGTCGTCGAGCCAGGAGCTGCCGGCCGCGGGCCAGCCGGCTGGCGACCGTCCCCTCCGCCCACCCGAGCCGGCGGGCGGCTTCAGTGCGCGTGGCCCCCTCGAGGTCGCAGAGCAGGACGGCCGATCGGAAGTCGGCCGGGAGCCGGGCCAGCTCGCGGTCGAGTACGGCACGAAGTTCCGGATCGGAATTCTCCGGTCGCGGTCGCGTCGCGGCCTCCGTCTCGTGACGCCGCCGGCGCGCCGCCATGACCCGCGCCTTCCGGGCCACATTGCGGGCCACGCCGTGCAGCCAGCATCCGACCGCGGCCGGCGGCCGGATCGACCCGGCCCGGCGGACGAATACGAGAAACGTCGCCTGGCAGGCGTCCTCTGCGTCGGCGAGGTTGCCGAGGACGCGGCGGCACACGCCCAGGACCATCGGCCCGTGCCGGTGGACCAGGAGTGCGAAAGCCTCCTCGTCGCGATTCGAGAGGAACGCTGTCAGCAGCTCCGCGTCGCTGGCGGGGGAGTCGGCCGAGCGCAGGGCGACGCGCCGCAGGTGTGCCATCACCCCCGGCGTGAGCTCAGTTGCCATCTGCACCCTCGTCGGACGTCGGTTCGGAAGGTATTGCCCGCCGCGGGCCGAATTGATCCCGCGATGTTGTGAGTTTTCAGCCGGTGGCAGTCGCGTACCTGTGTGTCGGGGTCGGCCGGCCGGGTCGTAGGCTCTGTGACTGCCGGAATTCGACCGCGATCTCCAGATCGCGCGTCACTTCGGAAACGGCCCGGCGCACTTCGGTTTCCAGGACTTCGGGGTCGATCGCGACGCGGGCGTTGACAATCAGGTCGGCCTCGCGTCCCTTGGCGTTCGACGGAAGCGACAGCTCGGTTCCCGTCCCACTGCTGACCAGATTGGCGACGGCGAATGCGCCACCCTCTTCCAGTCCGATCAGCTTGAGATGCGCGACTTCGCCGCCGAGCCGGGCCAGAGGCTCGCGGAGAGCGTCCACCACTCCCGTGACAACGCGGTCGATGTCGAACGGGCTGGCGGCGCTCAGGTGGGCGCTCGCGTTGAGCCAGCCGAGCTCGGCCTCCCCCTCCGCGTAGGTGTCGTAGTCGATCTCGAGGATCTTCTGGCCAAACGCGCCGTCCTGGTCGAGCAGGGCGGTCAATGCGTCAAATCCTTGGCCGGTCTTCGCGGAGACGATGAGCACCGGCGTACCGGGGAACTGCTCGGCGAGGAGGGCTTTCAACTCCTGCGTCTCGCCGGCGGCAAGCTCGTCGGCCCGGTTGATGACGATTGCATCCGCCTCTTCGAGCTGCTTGCGGAAGATGTACGCGGCCTTCGGTGAGAAGCCGGCACCCTCGTTGCGCAGGATGCGCAAACCGTGACTCGGCTTGAAGAGCACGGCGTATGGGGCGACCTGGAATCGGCCCGCGTACAGGTCCTTCAGCGGCTGGACTACGGTCGCGATGAGATCCGTGCAGCTCCCGACCGGCTCGGCCAAGATCACGTCCGGCCGTTCGTCCGCCTGAAGCTGGCCGGCCCGCCCGACCAGCTCGTCGAACTTGCAGCAGAAGCAGGCCCCCGGCACCTCCTGCACCGGGAACCCTTGTGCCCGCAGGCTCTTTGTGTCCACGAGATCCTGGGCCTGGTCGTTGGTGACGAGGCCGACGCGCAGGCCGCGAGACATGTAGTCCCGGGCCAGTCGGGCGAGGGCGGTGGTCTTGCCGGCGCCGAGAAAGCCGCCGACCATCACGAAGCGGACCGGTCTCATGTCGCGTGCCTCCGGGGCTCCGCGATAGTATAGCGGCAGGGCGGAGGGGCCAATGAGCACCGAGCGGTCCGGAGAGTTCGCCTTCATCGACTGGGTGCGCAAGCGCACCCCGGGGTCGGCCGGTGTCATCGTCGGCCCGGGCGACGACGCCGCCGTTTTGCGCCCGCCGTCGCGGCCGCAGCTCGTCACCACCGACATGCTCCTCGACGGCACTTGCTTCCGGCTCGCGGAGGCCGGGCCGTTCCGCGTCGGCCG
>DATFWZ010000399.1:0-4789 GCA_035258765.1 Gemmataceae bacterium | reverse complement strand
CCGTGGAGCGGGTTGGAGCCCGATAGGCCACGCGGGGCCGTTCGCCAAGGGGCGCGCCTCCCAGTTCCGTGGTTGGCTCGCCGGGCGCCCGCCGGGGCGTACCGATCCGCGGCCCGCCCCCCTGGCGTGTCGGGCTCCGCCTCGCCTGGCCGCTGCAATGATTCGAATTGTGCGCTAAATCGGCTCATCGTCGTAGTCCTCGCCGATCCCCGCTTCCGTCCGGCGGTCGGGATTGGTCACCCGATCGCGGGCCCGGTCGAGCGTGAGCGCCGTGACAAATTCCGGGTGCGCCCCGCACACCTTCACCCCCGGCGGGTTCTCCGCCCGCAAAAGCCTCACGGCTCCGTACGCGAGTACGCAGTTCTCGACGATCAGGGTCAGGATCAGCGCGACGACCGCGAGCATGAGGTACACGCCGGGGTCGCCGCCCAGGAGCGCGACAACGAGGCCCACCAGGTTGAGACTGGTGACCGTCACCGCCCAGGCGGGCATCAGGACCAGGTACAAACCCTGATCCCGCCAGCCCCAGTGAGTACGGTGATCGCCGCAAACCGGGATCCGCACCCACATCGCCTCCCCGAAGCGGTGTCCGAGCGCCAGAAACAGCGGCGGGAGGGCGAACAGGCTGGTCACCAGTGCCGCGACCGGGAGCCAGCCCAGCCGATTCGAAATGTAGCGAACGCGACGCGGCACCCACTCCGTTGCCGGCGCCCCGCACTTGGCGCAGACCGGCGGCAGGAGGTCCTGCTCGCATTCGTACTCGGTCAAGCGGATGGTGGGCATGTTTAGATTTGATCGGGACTGCACTCAACGGTCGTCCGGATAGCGGCGACGCGGGCGTTCATCGTAATCGTCGTAATCATCTCGGTCCCGGCCGCGCGGGGGCGGGAACTCGGGCTCGTCGTCGTAGTCGTCGCGGACGTCGCCAAAGCGGACCCGCCGATCGCGTTCGTCCGCGTCCCGATCCCGGTCGGCCTCCAGGGCCGCGACAAAATCCTCGTGGACGCCAGCCAGGCGAATGAACCGGACCGTGATCTCCACCGGGCGCACGCCGCGGGTCGAGTAGATCGCCGCGAAGATCACCCAGACGAAAAACAGGACAAAGCCGCCGCCGCACAGCCACCCGGCCAGCTCGTCCTGTTGTGCCGGCGGCTCATTGTTGAGGTATATCACAGCAGCTGTCGCGAGCGCGACGACCATCAGGAACGACCCCGTCAGGATCCCCATCCGCCGCGACCAGTAGCCAGAATGCTGATCGCAAACGGGTACTCGCACAAGCATTCTTTTCGTGAGGATCAGGGCGACGATCAGTGCCACGAGCACGTGCACAAAGATCAGCACCCACACCCAGCTGGGGTGCCAGGAGAACTTTCGCTCCCGTGAGCCCGCGGCCGGCGCCCCGCAAAACGCGCAGACCGGCGGCAGCAGGTCGCACGCGCATTCGTACCTCGAGAGCTTGACGGTGGGCATGAGGTGGAGAGTGAGTCAGACCCCGCGGGCTTTGGGGTCCCAAATGTACTTGTGCATCTGGAGCTGCATCCGCACGTTCAGCCGGCTGTGCAATAGCCACGCGGCGAGGTCCCCGAGCATGACACGCCCGAAAACCACGCTCAACAACACGACGAACCGCTCGTCCAGTCGGTGCCGGCGGATCGTTTCGACGGTCCAGTCGAAGTCGCGCCGCGAGGCGATCACGAACTTGATCTGATCGGTCGGTTTGAGATGGTCAAGGTTCTCGTACCGGTTACGCTCACACTCGCCACTGTCGGGGCACTTCAAGTCCATGATGATGTGGACGCGCGGATCGACGCGCGACACGTTCTCCGCCCCGCTCGTCTCCAGGAGCACCGAGTGCCCAGCGTCGGCAAGATCAGCCATGAGCGGCAGGATCTCCGGCTGGAGTAGCGGCTCGCCGCCCGTCACCTCGACGAGCGGGCATTCGAGGTCCCGGACTTTTTGAAGAACTTCCTCCGGCGAAAGCTCCTCGCCCTCGTTGAACGCGTGCGGGGTGTCGCACCAGACGCACCGTTGTCCGCACACGGCCGTGCGAACGAAAACGCAGGGCAGTCCGGCGAACGTGGATTCGCCCTGGAGGCTCTTGTAGATCTCGTGGATCAGGAGTTTGCCCGGGGCCTTCCTCTCGAGGAGCGCCAGCCGGTGCGGTGGGTAGGGGACAGACATCATGGGCCAGTGGGATCGGGGCACCATTGTCCATCTTAGCGGCCCTCGTACGGGCGTTTTTTCGGGGCGAGCGTCTTTCGAGCAGGTAATTTGGCGCTCTGTTTATTTTCAATGGGTCGTGAAGGCGCGACGCGAAGGATTTGCGCAGCGGAGCGCGTACGCGTCGCGTCCCGGGGGCGATCATTGTCGCCCAGCGACGCGTCCGGCTTTCGCGCTCCGCTGCGCAAAGCCTTCGCGTCGCGGCTTCACGGCGTTCCGGGAATTACACGTCCTGTCAACCTCCGCGACGGCCACTCGTTTTTCCGGAATCGTCGGAAAATGTCTTTCCCGAAACGGTTTCCGCCGGTATATTCTGATGGTTGGCTGGGCGGGTGCCCGGCCATTCAGGAGATGACGAATCGCTTCGCAGCGTCCACGTTTGACCCCTCTTGGCAACCTTGCTCTGAGTTTTCCACCTCACGGCCATCCAAGATCGTCAAGTCGGTGCTGTAGCAGCAGACTCCCGTCCCTGTCTCTTTCCCCGGCCGGAGTGCGGCCGCGGGCCGTTAGTTGGTGGGCGCGAGTAGCCCACAAAGGATGACCATGAGCAAGAAGTTGTACGTCGGAAACATCTCGTTCGACACGACGAACGAGGACCTGGCCCAGGCCTTCGGCCAGTTCGGGACCGTGACCAGCGCCCAGGTGGTGCTGGACCGGGACACCGGGCGGTCGCGCGGGTTCGCGTTCGTCGAGATGAGCGACGGCGCCGACCAGGCCATCGCGGCCATGAACAATGCGAATTTCATGGGCCGGACGTTGACCGTCAACGAGGCCCGTCCGCGCGAGGACCGTCCGCGGTCCGGCGGCTACGGCGGGGGCGGCGGCGGTGGCCGCGGCGGCGACCGCGGCGGCTACGGCGGGGGCGGCGGCCGCCGGTACTAACACCCGGCCAGACCGCGAAGTGAAACACACAAGGGGGGCCTGCATGGCCCCCCTTTTTGCATTTCTCCTTTTGCCGTTTGCCTTATCCTTTCCGGATGAGCACCCCCACCGCCCCCGACCTGATCGTCTCCGTTTCCGGCATCCGGGGCATCATCGGCCAGTCGCTGACTCCTGAGGCCGCCAGCCGCTTCGCGTCGGCACTCGGCACCTACCTCAAAGGCGGGCGGGTCGTCCTGTCGCGGGACAGCCGACCGAGCGGGCGCATGCTCCGGAGCGCGGTCGCGGCCGGGCTGACCGCGGCCGGGTGCAACGTCGATGACATCGGCATCGCCCCAACACCCACGGTCGGGATCGCCGTCCGCCAGCTCCGCGCCGCCGGGGCCGTGCAAATCACCGCCAGCCACAACCCGGCGCCCTGGAACGGGCTGAAGATGTTCGGCTCGGACGGGGCCGTCCTACCCGCGGAACGGGGCCGGCAGGTACAGCAGCTCTTCGAGGGCGCGGGCTTGAAGTACGCGACGTGGGACGCGATCGGCGCCGTCCGCGTCCCGCCGGACCTCCTCGACCAGCACGTGACACTGGCGTGCGACGGGGTCAGCGCCGCGACGATCCACGCGGCCGGGCTCCGCGTGCTCCTCGACGGCAACGGCGGCGCCGGCGGCCCGCTCGGGGCCAACTTGCTCCGCCAACTCGGTTGCGAGGTGATCGAGCTGGCGTGCGACGCCGACGGTTTCTTCGTCCACGAGGCCGAGCCGATCCCGGCACATCTCGTAGACGTTGGCCCGCAGGTCGAGCGCAGCGGGGCGGCCGTCGGGTTCGTCCTCGACCCGGACGCAGACCGGCTGGCGCTCATCGACGAAAAAGGTCAGTGCGTCTCCGAGGAGTTGACGCTGGCCCTGGCCGTCAAGTACCGGCTGCAGCAGAAGCGGGGCCCGGTGGTGATCAACATGTCCACGTCGCGGGTGATTGAGGACATCGCGAAGGAGAACGGTAGCGAATGTCTGCGGACGGCCGTGGGCGAGGCGAACGTCGTCGCCGGCATACGGTCCGCCGGGGCCGTGATTGGCGGCGAGGGGAACGGCGGCGTGATTGACCCCCACGTCGGGTGGGTCCGCGACCCGTTCGTCGGCATGGCGATGATCCTCAACCTGATGGCCGACGAGGGTCGGCCGTTGAGCGAGCTGGTCGCGTCGCTCCCGGCGTACGCGATGCTCAAGACCAAGTACACGGTGCCCAAGGAGAAGCTGGCGGCCGCTCTGGACGCGATCGAAAAGCACTGGCCCGACGCGAAGGCCAATCGGCAGGACGGATTGCGACTCGACTGGGCTGACCGGTGGGTCCATGTCCGGCCGAGCAACACGGAGCCGGTGGTCCGGGTGATCGCGGAGTCGCCGACGGAGGCGGAGACGAAGAGGCTGTGCGACGAGGCGGCGGCGTGCCTCTAGTCCGGTTCCCCCCTCCTCGCTTCGGGGAGGGGGGTTAGGGGGGAGAGGTCGGCGCTCGCGGCGCCAAGACCTCTCCCCCCCGGCCCCCCTCTCCGAAGCGGTCTGACTATTACCCACAAGTGAGTCGAGAGCGGGGCGCGGTCGGATTGTTGTAGCGGTGGGTTGTGGCCGAGCGATGCGGAGTGAAGAGGTCGGGCGATTGGGTGTTGTTGAGGGCCAGGGACCGACGCGGGAACACCGAT
>DATFWZ010000398.1:0-6587 GCA_035258765.1 Gemmataceae bacterium | reverse complement strand
GGACCCCCCGCCCCGACGCCCGTGTTGGTGTAGCCGAATACGGCCAGGTCCGCTTTGCCATCCGCATTGAAGTCGCCGACGTAGACTCCGTGCTCGTAGTGGACACGGTATTCGAGCGAAATCCGCCGCACGCGGTCTTTGCTCAGGCCGTTCTTGTCACCGAAGAACACGAGCACCTCATCGGATTGCCCGTGGGCGACGACCAGGTCATCAATGCCGTCGCTGTTCCAGTCGGCCACCACGGGCGTGTCGCGCACCAGCGCGTGGTTCTGGCCCTTCTTGGTCGAGTTCAGAAGCGCGCCGAGCGGCAGCACGGCATCCGCCATCTCGCCGAAGGACAACTCGGCTTTGTTGCGGCCGTAGAAGACATGAGCGGCCGTCGATCCGCCCATGCCGTAACTGAGAAACGCCGCATCGGGCTGCCCGTCGCCGTTGAAGTCGCCGACGGCCAGAAAGGTCCAATCCTTCTCGACCAGCAGTTGCAGCGCCGGCGTCTTGGGGAATCGTCCCTCTGCGCGGCGGTAGAGCTGGCCGTAGGACGTGAGCAGGTCGTTGCCGAGCAGGCGGAAGTCGGCGTATGGCCCATCGATCTCGGGCACGAATTTGCGAAGGTTGGCTTTGGCCGGGGGTAAATCGAGGGTATAGAACCCGCCGAAGCGGCGCGAGACCAACGGCGTTTGTTCGTCAATGAACCGCAGGTGGTTGGCGTCCCCGAGGTCGAATGGAGCGATGGAGAACACGGGGAGTTTCCCCTTCATCCGCGGCCCGTCCTTCGGCTGCTGAGGAGTGAGCAGAGCGGCGGTCTTGCCCGCGACCAGAATCAATGGGCCGGACGTCGTCATCGTCACGCGGATCTTGTGCGGCTGATCGACCTGTGGCACGTTCAGCTCGTCATCCGGCCTGTCGTTGAATTTTCCATCATGGTTGAGGAAGAACTTCACGACCGAGCCTTTAGCGGCTGGGCCGTCGCCGGCGGGAGACACGACGACCACATCGGGCCGGCCGTCGCCGTTGAGGTCGCCGAAGGCGGCGCTCGTGGCGTTTTGACCCCAGCCGACGACGAGCACATTCTGCTGCGTGATGCGAAACCGCGGGTCGGGTCGCTCGGGCTTGATGTAGCCCCAGCCGACCGCCTGGCCGACGTCAATGCCAGCGCGGAAGTAGTTCTCCGGCCCTTCAACCGCGCCGTGACCCGGCAAGACGAAGTCAACTTTCAGGTCGCGGAGCTTCCGCAAGCTCGTCAGCACATCGGTTGCACTGAAGTTGACGCTACCGGAATAGCCGAGGACACCGCGTGGCATGATGAGATCGCCGAAGGCGACGAACGTCTTGCCGGACTTCTGGAAGTGCCAGGCCATCGACCCTGCGGTGTGCCCGGGAATGCGCAACGCCCGCACCTTCAAACCAGCGAGGTCGAGCTCGGCGTCCTCGGTGATCTTGATGTCGGTCGGGACCGGGGGATGAAGCCCGTACCCGGTGTTGTTGGGAATGTGGTGCTGGAGCGTATAGGCCATCTCCGCGCTGCAGACGAACTTCGCGCCGGTGACGACGCGCCAGAGGTAGGCGCCCGGGGCGTGATCGCCGTGCTCGTGGGTGGCGAGGACGTACTTGACCCTCTTGGGATCAAGGCCGACGGCTTCCATCGCCGCCCATTCGCGCTCGAACGACAGCCCCGCGTGCCCCTCGATGAGAATGAGACCGTCCGGGGCCTCGATGACGCGCTGCCCGCCGAGGTCGCTCTCGACGCGGCCACCGGGGAGCTGCCAGACGCCGGGCACGATCGGCGTGGCGCGGGCGTTGGCGACCCAAGGCTTGAGCGCCTTGGGAACGTCCTTGTTCAGGTCGATCTGCCAGACGGACCCGGATTTCGGCGGCTCGTCGCAGGACACAACACCCGAAGCGCGGGCCGTGATTAGTCTGTCGCCCGTCGGAAGCCGGCGAACGAGACCGAGTTCGTTGCGAGCCGCGAACGGGATCGTGGATTGTGTTTCCTTGGTGAGTGTCGCCGGTGCCTGGTCACGTTTCAGAATCTCGGTGTGGCCGTTGATTGCGATTCCGTAGGCGTCGGTGTCGTCATCCGCCGGCAACAGCGACATTCCACCCAGACCGCGACTGGCCCAGTAATGCGGGCAAGCGTAGAGTTTCGTGCCGTCGAGCTGAAATCGAAGGTCGTACCACGCCGGCGCGTTCAGCTTGTCAGCTGCGACGCGCTGCACGACTTTCCCCGCTCCATCGTAAATCGTGATCGCGGGCTTCATCGGCATGAACCGCAGCCCCTGGTTGTCGTCCTTCATGGTTGCCGATGAACGCACCCAGCGCTGCCAGCCCTGGTAGTCTGCCGCGGCGATCACCCGTTTCCCCCCAGTGACGGTGATCGCCACCGAGAGCGGTGCGTACACCTTCTCGTCGCGCTGCGGCAATTCCTTTCGCGTGCCGTCGGGCAGTGTGGGCGTACCGTATTGACCCTTCTCAGTTGTCGGGGCCTTATCCAGTTCTGTGTTGGCGGCCCGGCTCCAGACCGGTTTCTTCTGCTCGGGATCAAACAGGTACAGGTTGCTGCCGGGTGCGTTTCCGCGACTCGTGGTGCCGACGACCACCCAGCCGCTTTCATCCACCGCCATTGAGACGCTTGCATCCGGCTCGCTGACTGGCACCCGCAGTGTCGCTGGCTCCTTGTCCTTGCGGTAGACCGTGAGCTGATTGCCCGCGAGGACCGCGGTCGCGTTCTTTGCCCGCGCCAGCTTCAGGGTCGGGTGATTGGAATGATCCCCGTAGTGGAAGAACCACGGCCCCTCGTGTGGCATCTTCTCCGCGACCACCTGGTCCCCGTGGCAGCGAAAGACCTCGACGCGGTCGCCCGCCTTGCCGGCCGGCATGGTGCAGACCGCCAGCACGTCCGTCGTCCCCGCGACGAACGCAACGTTGTCGATCCACTGTTGTCCGACCTTGTATTGACGCACGATCTTGCCGGCGTCTGAGAGGACGATGACGTTGGGGTCGCCGAAGGGCGCGATGGTGCCAACCGCGATCTCCTTCCCGTCGTCAGAAACGTCGAGGCTGGTGATGCCCATGCGCGGCAACGGACCCACCCCGCGTGCATCCCAGCTTGGCGGCTTGGCTTCTTGAGCGGCTAGCCGCACGCCGCAGACGCACACGAGCAGGCAAGTGGTGAGAATGAGTCGCATGTGCCGATCCTTTTCCCCGACCGAGTTGATGTGACCCCTGCCATCAACGTGCGGCAACACACGGAGCAATCGAGTCCTTTCAAATCGAGGTTTACCTAGGTGGCCGCTATCAACGGCGGGCTGCCGCGGCGACGCGCTCCGCCGCGAGGTCGCGCGGGTGGCGTTCCGTCGCGCGGCGCGGCAGGGACGTTAGTACGACGCAAATGGTCTCGCTCGCGGGGTCGGCCCAGCAGAGCGTCCCCGTTGAGCCGGTGTGGCCGAAGGTTCGCTCCGAACATCCGGCACTCCCGGACCCCTTGCCGACGGCGAATCCCAACCCACGCGGCGTGAGTCCCTCCGGATTGTGGTTCTCGACCATCAGCCGGGCCGTCTCCGGCTTCACGACCTTGCCCCGGGCGCCCAGGAACTCGCCGAGGAACATGGCCACGTCGGGCGCGGAAGCGTGCGTTCCTCCCCAGGGAGCGCCCAGCTTCCGCCAGTAGGGACTATTCCAATCCCACTCCTTGGCCTGCGGATCACCGGCCCCCGATTCGGGCGCAGCGCCTTCCATTTGGCAGGAGACCATCTCGTCCAGCTTGTACCGCCCGAGCCCCTGAGCCGAGTGCTTCATGCCCAGGGGCTGAAGGACGGCCCGGTCGACCAACGTCAATATGTCCGACCCGCTGATGAGCTCCGCAATCCGTGCGGCGAGCAAGATTCCCATGCTCGAGTACTGGTACCGGGCGCCGGCGGCGAAATCGGGTCGCGTGCGAATGGCCTCCTTGGCGAACTCCGTCAACGGCGCGTGCTGTTTGCGCAGCTCGTTGTTATCGGCCAGCTGGTCGGGGAGGCCGGAGGTGTGCGTCAGCAGGTGACGAATAGTCGTCGCGTCCCGCCCGTCGCCCGTGAACGCGGGCAGGAACTTCTTCACGCGGTCATCGAGCCGAAACTTCCCCTGGTCGAACAGGGTCATGACGGCGGTCACGTTGATCGGCTTGGAAATGGAGCCGAGCAAGAACATCGCGTCGTCCGAGGCGGCCTTGCCGAAATGGCGCGTGAACGACTCCTTCTTCTGAACCACGTGCAACACGGCCGCGTCCACTTGCTTCGCCGCCGTGGCCCGCTCGAGCACTTCGGCCGCGTCATCCCACCGCTCCCCGGGCGGGGCCGAGTGTAAGCGGGAACCGGCCGCAAGGGCCAGGGCCGACCCGAGAAACGTGCGCCGCTTCATCGAACCAGATCCTCCGCGCTAGGCAACCGACGGGAAAGCACGGGGAGCGAGTTTTCGCTCAATCGGGCTCTTCGAGCCCGTGGGGGGTTCCCCTGCCCGTTGCCACCCGCGTGTCGCAGCCAAACAGGTCTTCGCAAAGAACTCGACCCGGGACACCCGGCAGACTCGTCCCGGTAACAAAAAATGAAAATTCATTTGACACGGGTACTGTACAAATATTACCTTTCTCCCCGCTCGCCAACTTAGGTGAGCAATTCGGACGAGACCCATAACTCTCCGAGCCAGCACCATGAGGCGTACCCCTACCCTACGGCCGCCCGCGCACTCTCGACACTTCGAGCTCTTCTGTCCGCTGTCTCCTTAACTCCTCTGTCCGGGCCTGTACGGGCTTTCTGATCGCAATCGGCGTTGTGGCTGACATTGGGCCCTGGTTGGATGCCACCCCCAAGGATGCTGCCCATGCACCCGCGTTCCGCCCGCTCCCGGTTCGTGACCCGTTTCCTCGCGTACTTCGAACACTCCCGGCGGGCCCGGGAGCGGGCGCGCCGGCTCCGGCTGGAAGTCAGCCCGTTCGAGTCGCGCGAGGCCCCGTCCGACGCGATCCAGTCGCTGCACCCGATCGGGCTGCTCGCCGACATCGGGATCGACCCGCTCGCGATCGTGCCCCCGGTGGCCGAGCCGCCGGTCGCGGCGCCGCCCACACCGGTCGCCGCGCCGCAAATGAACCCGCCGTTAGCCAAGGCGGATGCCCTGAGCCCGCCGCCGCTACCAGGGACCGCTTCGTCTGCCACCGCGCCCCCGCTCGCGATCGAGCCGCCACGGACGGGTTCCCCCGACGTGGACTTCTCCCTCGACGACGCGCTCGCGTTCGCCGTGCCCCCGTCCAGACCGGGATCGACGGCTTCGCCCGACGGCGGGACCGGTGGCGGGGCCGCGCCTGTTCTAGACCGCCCCGCACCGACTCAAGAACCCGGCGGTGGCGACACGCGCGCCCCGGAAGCCACGCCCCCCGACTACGGCGACGCGCCCGGGAACGACCAACCGGCCTCCCCTCCGACCGCCGCGCCGGCCGCGGTGGCGCAAGACAACGGCACAACGACCGAGACGACCTCGAATGCGCCGAACGGCACGTCGCTCACGTACGTCTCGTCTGGCTCGAACACTCCCCAGGATGGCGGCGTCGGAGGAGCGATCTTTGACCTCCCGGGCCGACCGGGCAATTCGTCGCTCCCCTCCGCGAATCCGACGAGCGCACCTACCGGATCGACCCCATTCGCCGGCTCCTCACCGGTTTCATTGACTCCCTCGGGCACGCCCGCGACACCCGTCTCGCCAACCGGCTTCACCCTCCCGGGTGGCATCCCCGAACCAAACAGCGGGTCAGCCAGCGGGACGCCAAATAGCTCCCCACCGCCGACCGGCTTCAACCAGGGCAGCACCCCGGGTCAGCCGCAACTCCCGCAGAACCTCCCGGGCGGAGTCGAAATCTCCAATGGCACAGGCGCACTTCCGGCCGGCCAGCAGCCCGCGGGCTCCGGCCCCGGGCCCGCTCTGGGCGAGGCGCCGGCACCTGTTGGTGGCCTCACCCCCAAGGGCGGCGGTGGCGGGGGCGGAGGCGGGGAGATCGGTGTTCGTGGCGTCCCGCCCGCCACGCCCGGCCTTACCCGGACCGGCAACTACACGATCACCGTCACGCAGACCGGGTCGAACACGACCGACGGGTTCACGCTGATCGAGACGGCCGTCGTCGATTACCAGCTGCATGTCAGCCCATCGAGCCACTACGACTGGGACGCGACCGCCACCTTCGACTACCTGTTCACTCGCGGCACCACGACGCTTTCCGGCGTCGGCACGATGTTCACCTCGCACGTCGCGGGCGACGGCACGCACGTGATCGTGGACGGCGGCGTGTGGGGCGGGGTGGCCGACGAGAACGACGCCAACCCGTTCAGCCTCGGGTTCTACAACTACAACTTCGGCCACTTCTCCATCACCGGCGACTGGACGACCTACACCTGGGACGAGACCGGGCACGGGTACAACAACCTCATTTACGCGGCCAACGAGCCCAGTTCGACCGTTTCCGCCGGGTTCACGACTGACTCCGGCTTCTCCGTCTGGGCGTCGGCGTACAACTCGAACGCGTTCACCTACCACCTGGCCGGGACGCACCTGTCCGGACAAGTCGG
>DATFWZ010000397.1:0-16658 GCA_035258765.1 Gemmataceae bacterium | reverse complement strand
CCGCGGGGCCGCCCGCCTCCCAGACGTAGACGTGTGAAGTCGCCTCGCAGATCAGCTCGTCGCCCGGCCGCGTGTGACAGCGGACGCAGATCTGGTTGGCCATCGTGCCGGTCGGGACGAACAGGGCCGCCTCCATGCCGAGGAGCTCGGCGACCCGGTCCTGGAGGCGGTGGATAGTCGGGTCTTCGTCAAAGACGTCGTCGCCGACCTCGGCGGCGGCCATGGCGGCGCGCATGCCGGGGGTCGGTCGGGTGACCGTGTCGCTCCTGAGGTCAATCGCGGTGGCGGCCATCCCCGGACTTACTCCTTGGCGCGCGGGCGCTCTTCCTTCCGGTTCTCGAGGAACCACCGGTCGCCCACCTTCTTGAAGTAGACGGCCCGGTCCTTGACGTCCTTCAACGTCGCCGTGGCAGTTTCCCCGGCGTCCTTGAACTCGGCGTCGCGGGCGAAGCGGCGCAGGTCCTTCAGGTTGTCCGGCTCGTCGGCGATCTTCTTGCGCATGGCGTCCGCGAGCTGGCGAACGTTCATGCGCGTGGCGATGTCGGTGACGCGGGCCTGGAGCTCCGGGCCCCGCAGGGCCGCCCCGGACGCGGTCGCGGCGACCTGTTCCGCGGCCAGTCGCTCGTAGTACGCCTGGGTCGTATTCAGGCGGGCGTCCACGTAGTCGGGGTCGAGCAGGTGGGCGACTATGTAGTCGTACCGGTCCCCGGCGATGGCCGTCAGCACCGAGCGCAGAGTCTCCTGTGGAGTTCGCTGCGGGTACAGGTCGGAGTTGTGAATGATGTCGAATCGCGGCGGCACCTCCTTGAGCTGCGCCGGGGCGGCGGCGGCGAGGAGTAGCGCGATCGACAGGGCAAAGAACGGGCGCATCCCGTGGTCCTCCGAGACGGGCGTCGGGACAGAGATTGTCTTATTGCTAGCTGACTCGGTTTTTCAACGCAACAACCCCCTGTCCATCCGACCGACCGGGGCCAGTTCAGGCGGCAGTATAATCCGATTATGCCAGCAAATACCTTTGGCGAGCGGTTTCGGGTGACGACCGCCGGTGTTAGCCACGGTCCCGGCTACCTGTGCATCATCGACGGCTGCCCGGCCGGGCTACCACTGTCGGGAGACGATCTGCTTCCGGACCTCCGCCGCCGCCGGCCGGGTCAGTCGAAGCTCGTGACCCAGCGGGACGAACCGGACGTGCCCGAGATCTGGTCGGGAGTGTTCGAGGGACGGACCGACGGGACCCCGATTGGGATCTCGTTCCGAAACGACGACCAGAGGAGCGCGGATTACGGCGACATCAAGGACATGTACCGGCCTGGGCACGCCGATTATACGTTCGACGCGAAGTTCGGGTTCCGCGACTACCGGGGCGGTGGCCGGTCCAGCGCTCGCGAGACCCTGTGCCGCGTCGCCGCCGGGGCCGTGGCGAAGAAGATCCTGTCGCTTCAGGGCATTCGCGTTCTTGGATACGTCAAGCAGGTCGGACACGTGGTCGCGGACATCCCCGACCCGGCGGCGGTAACGCTCGACCAGGTCGAGTCCACCCCGGTGCGGTGTCCCGACGCCGCCGCCGCGGACAAGATGATCGAATTAATCGAGGAAGTCCGCAAGGATCGCGACTCGATCGGCGGGATCAGCGAACTGGTCGCGGCCGGCGTCCCGCCCGGCTTGGGGGAACCGGTGTTCGACAAGCTCAAGGCCGACCTCGCCAAGGCAATGCTGTCGTTGCCGGCCGTAACTGCGTTCGAGTACGGCAACGGCTTCGCTGTCGCGGGCATGCGCGGGAGTCAGAACAACGACCCGTTCGTCCCGCGCGACGGGCGGATCGCTACCGAGACGAACCGGCATGGTGGAATGCTCGGTGGGATCACGAGCGGGATGCCGGTGGTTTGCCGGGTCGCGGTCAAGCCGACGAGCAGCCTGCCGCGACCGCAAAAGACGGTGACCCGCGAGGGCCTGCCCGCTGAGATCCTGACCCGTGGCCGCCACGACCCCTGCCTATTGCCGCGGTTCGTGGTGATGGGTGAAGCAATGATGGCGCTAGTGCTCGTCGATCACTGGCTGCGGCACCGGACGACGCGGGTGGATTTGGCGTCCGGTTCCCCCTCTCCGCCTCGGAGAGGGGGTTAGGGGGAGAGGTCTTTGGCGCGGCACCCGCAAACCTCTTCCCCTAACCCCCTCTCCGATGCGGAGAGGGGAGAGAAAGAGTCTCACTTCGGCCCAATATCACTCGGCGGCGGTACCTTTTGCGGTGTCGTCGTCGTGACCAGCCAGTCGAATACCGCCTTGGCCTTGAGGTCGTCCCCCAGGGCCGTGAGCGTCTGAGCATACTGCAGCCATACGTCCCGACTGTTTCGGTCGATCGCCAAGGCCGCCCCGAACGCCGAGCTGCTTCGCTCGCGATCTCCGACCATCCCGAGCAACAGCCCGAGCCGGCCGATACTGCCCGCGAGTCCCTTCATCCGCTCGTCGTGCTTCGACTTGAGCGCCGCCCGACGTTTTTCAAACGTCGGGTCGGTATCCGTTCCCTGGTTGGCAAGCCGATCCATTTCGAACTTGTTCTCCGCTTCGGTCCGGGCCTGAACCGTGGTCAGGAACTCGTACGCCTTGAAGATCGCGTCGCGCTGGCCGGACGTGAACAGGGGGCCAATGTTCTTTCGCGGGTATTCCCGCAGCGATTCGCCAGCGGCCCCGGCCGCGGCGTCCACGAACCCGCGCCAGATCTCGGGGTCGGCCAGCGGCTCGTCCTGCTTGCTCGCGGACTTGGCGCTCACCAGGTCTGAGTAGCGGGTGAGGGCGTTCGCATAGTCGCTCGCCCACAGGTACGACTGGGCCAGCCGCAGCCGCACCTCCCGGTCGTCCGGGAAGTCGCGTAGCAACCGCGTGAGCACGGCCTGCGCCTGCTTGTGCTTGGCATTCCAGAGCAGGATCGAGGCGTAGCGGACGCGGTACTTCTTCTCGGACCGGTCGGTCACCACCTTCGCCAGTTCTTTCTCTGCGCGGTCGAGCTGGTTCTCGGCCGTGAGCAGGTCGGCCAGATTCAGGAGCTCGCGGATGTCGAGGGTGCGCAGGACGTGCTCGGTCGTGAGCATGTCAATTGCCTCAGCCCGCCGGTCGGCCGCGGCCAGTACGCCGGCGAGCTCCTTGCGGACCGCCGGCTGCTGCGGGTTGGCTGCGACGGCCCGGTTGAGCAAGGCGTTCGCCTTCGGGGCCTCGCCGAGGCGGATCATGACCCAGGCCAGCCGCGACATCCGCCGCGGGTCTTGGATGTCGGACGCGTACCGGTCGTGGATGCGCATCAGCAGCGGCTTCTGGTCGTCGATCATCTGCTGCGGGGCGCTGGAGGCCGCGTCAATGAACCCGATCCAGAGCCGCGTATTCTCGAACTCCTCCGCCAACAGCTCGGCGTATTTCCGAAGCGCCGTCGGGTAGTTCTGCCAGAACCGGTGCACCTCCGCGATGTTGACGCGGAGCTCCCGGTCCGTCTTCTGGCCCTCGAGCAGCCGCTCGTAAATGGCGATGGCCTCCTCGTAATCGCCCTTCCAGGTGAGCACGTCGGCGAGGAGTCTGCGGGCCTCCCGCTCCTTGAGCGACCCGGGAATTTGTTCGGACAGGTAGATGCGGGCCTGTTTGCGGGCGGCCTCGTAGTTCTCCGCCTGCGAGGCGATCGAGACGTACTGCTTTCGCTCCTCGCCGCGGAGGTCGATCGAGGAAAGCAGCGCGTCGGCCTCCTTGAAGAGTCCGATCTTCGGGTGAGCGAGGACGTATCCGACTTCCTTGCGCGTGATGGGATCGGTCGGGTCCAGCTGGGAGGCCTTCTGGGCGAACTGCCGGCCCGTCCGCTCGTCGAGCTTGGTTGCGTATGCTTCCGCGAGTCGGGCCAGGAGTAGGGCGTCGCGGTTGTCGGGCGCGGTGGCCTGCTCGGTCAACCGCAGGATGATGCCGGTGGCCTCGTCGTCGAGCGGCTCCTGGGCCTTCGCGGCCGCGCTGATGAAGCCGTAGACGATCTGCAAGTTGTTCGGGTGCCGCCGGATCAGGGCCTGGAACTGCGCCTGGGCCGCGTCGAAATTCTTGGCCCAGACGTTGACGTCGGCCTGGAAGATCTTCATTTCCAGGTCATCAGGGTTCGCCCTGACGATCTCGCCGATGAGCGCCAGGGCTTCGGCATGGTCCCCGGCCCACGCGGTGACGCGGGCCCATTCGCGCGTGGCGGCTCGGGCGGCTTCCGGGGCCTCCGTTTCCTTGGCCCGGACAGCACTCAGCTCGGCCTTGGCCAGGTCCCACTGCCGGGCCCCGGCATAGAGTTCGGCCAACTTCAGACTGTCGGCCGGGGTCTTCTTGAGAGGCACGAGCAAGTCGGCGGCACTCTTGAATTCCTTTGCCGCGGCCAAAACACCCGCCAATTCGCGGATATCTTCCGGCCTGGTCGGCTTCACGGCGACGGCGCGCTGAAGAAGGCCAACCGCGTCCTTGCGGGCCACCTCGTCTTTCGTCTTGATCAGGACCCATGCCAACCGCGCTGTCCCAATTGGGTCACCTGCCGGGGCCCGGAGTCGCTGGGCGGCGATCTCGCGGGCCGTGGCGGTCTGCGGTCCGTCGATCGCCGAGGCGCTCGCGGCCGCGTCGATGAACCCCTGCTCGACCTTGCTTCGCGACGCGACGCTCTTGGGGTCGGGGCTCCAGTTCTTGTTCGCCAGAACCTTCTGGAACTGCTTCAGGGCGGCCGAATACGCCTCGTCCTTGTCCGCCTGGGCGGTCGCGCGCTCCGCGGCCCACAGGAAGACGTTCCCGAGGGCGGTCGGGACCTCCTTGTCGGTCGGGTAGCGGCGGTCGAGCTGCTCGTAGTGCGCGATCGCCCGTGTAAACGCGTCGGCCTTGGTTGCGGCATCGGTTTTGAGCGCGGCCAGGCCGAGGACCGTCCCGAGCAGCATCTCGGCGCGCCGGTAGTCCTCCGCGGCCACGACGTGGCCGTCCGGGTTGCGGTAACCGACGGGGTAGTTTTGCAAGAGGTCGCGGAGTTGCTCCTCGGCGCGCGTCAGGTTGCCCTCGCGGACGTACACGCCAGCGAGTGTCTCTTTGCCGCGGAAGGCGTTGGCCCCGGCCAAAACGCGCGCCGCCTGTGAGATGTTGCCGGATTCAATCAGGATGTTGGCCAGCTGCTCCTGGATGTGCACGTTCTGCGGCGCCTTCTGGATCGCACGCTCTAGGACGATCTGGCTCTCACGCAGTCGCTGCGCCCGCTGGAGTACCCACCCGAGCCGGGCCAGGTAGACCGGGTCGTCCACCGGCTGGGCGTCGAGTTCGTTGTAAATGGCCGTAACCGTGTTCTTCTCGCGTTCCGTCAACGCCACGGTCGGCTGGGCCGCCGCGTCGAGAAACCCCTTGACCACCTCGGCCCGGCCGTAGCCGCTGACCAGCCCGTTCTCCAGCAACTCCTCGAAGAGGCTCAACGCTCCAACGTAGTCCTTGCCTTCCCCGAGCGTGGCGTGGGCCAGCCGGCGGTAGAGGTCGGCGTTGGCCGAGTTGATCGGGCCGCCCGCGACCGCCCCCATCTTGCGAACAATCTCCTGGGCGTTCGACCACGCCTGCCGGGCCATCAGGATGTCGGCCCGCATGGTGTCGGCGACGGCCTTGAGCTTCGCGTCGCCCTTCCGCTCGGCCAGAATGGAGATCGATTCCGCGACCCGCTGCGCCCCGTCGTACTCGGCCCGCTCCAAGTCCCCCCGGCGGACTTCCTGGACGTTTGGGTCGTTGGCGATCGAGCGCCCCTTGAGCAAGTACGTGGCGATGAGCATTCGCTGGTCGGCGAGGTCTTCCGCATCGGCGTCTCGTTCGAGGACCCCCTTGGCCTCGTCAAAATATTTCGGATCGGACAGACCTGCTTTCAGGAGGACGCCGGCGAACTCGCGGTAGAGGGGAGTCTCCTGATCGCGGGCCCGGTGGCCGGTCGCGTCCACGACCTGCTCGCCCGCACCGACGTAGGTCTGGTCCTGGTTGTACAGTTCGCGGTACCGCTCGATCGCCTGGCGGGCGTCGCGGCCGTCGGCCACGCGGGCACCGGACAGCAGGTACTGTTTTTTCTGCTCGTCGGTAAACCGCTCGAAACCGGCCTTGGTCCGGAGCTTCTCGTAGGTTTCCTCGGCCTGGGCGTACTCGTTGGCTTTAACCTGGGCGTAGATGAGCGATTGTTGCAGGGTCAGGTCGCTGGTGTTGCGGCCGGCGAGTTCCTTCGCGACCATGAGCTGGTCTTGCTTGCGGTCATAGACCCGCAGGGCGTTCATCAGGAGGACCAGGCGGTCGGACGTCGGGCTGGCGTCGGGGGCCATGGTCGCCTTGAAGATGCGGTCTACCTCCTTGGCGTCGTCGTCGGTCAGCGTCTCGCCGGCCTTGGCCTTGCGGCTGACCTCGCGGAGCGTGAAATCGTCGCGGTGGTAGTACTGGAAGATCCCACTCTGCAGTAGCACGAGCGGGATCGCGATCAGGATGGCGACCAGGGTGGCGCCGGCCATGTTGACCGCGATCGGCCGCCGGTCGGGCTTGAGGGATTCCTTGAGTGGCCCTGACTCGTCCGGGTTCACGAGGCTGTGCAGCGTGGTCCGCCCCTGGCCCTCGAACTCGTCGAACTCGAACACGGTGCGGTAGTACGTCCGCCCGCCGTACAGTGCCGGCTGACTCCGGACCACGCGGGCGGTGCCGCGGACTTCGCCGAGCGGCGAGGCCATGAGGTAGCCGATCGCGGTCTTGTTCGGCATCGGGTGGTCGAGCAGGGCGGCGACGGCCGAGCGGCTCAGGTCCTCGGTGGCGCAGAACTGCGCCGTGTCCTCGGTCTGTCCACTGTTGACGACGATCGGCAGGCGGTAGTGGTTGCGCTGCTCGCCGCGGCGCTGCCCGGGCCCGCGCTCCAGGCGCTTCTGGATCATCCCGAGCACGCCGCCCCGGGTCCGGTCGTACTCGCCGTACATCCGGGGGACGCCATAGTGCAGGCAGATACGGTTGAGCGCGTCCACCTGCGGCGGGGTCAGGTTCTGGAATTGCACCCCGTACCGGAAGCCGTCGGCCACCTGCTTGCGCGTCAGGTCGGTCACCGTCTTGATCTCACCCTTGCACTTGATCACCTCGCCGGCCCCGCGGATCGTGAAGCGCAACACGTCCCCGGATCCGAATCGTTCGTACGCGACAAAGGCCATGCCCGTGTCGTTCAGGTCCACGGTCACCCCGTACCGGGCGTGCTCATTCGTTCCGGGCGCCGGAGCCGCGTTGGCAACGGCGGCGTACTCGACCGGAACGTGGACCACGTGCCGGGTTGTGAACCGCCGGTCCGCCGGCCAGAAGGCGCGCTGCGTTACCTTGTACGCCAGCCAGAAGTGGATGAGCACCCAGACCGTCGGCACGACCGGCTTGAAGTAGTCGTCGGAGATGCCGAATCCGAACGAGGGGGTATTCCTGAGGAGCCAGGCTATTACCGGCATGTTGCGGAGGTTCGGGTAGTGCTCCAGGGCCAGGGCGCCATCGAACGCCAGCCGGCCCCAGCCCCAGAACAGGGCCAGGACGCTCAGGATGATCAGGTACGTTTGCGGCCGAATGTACGGCCAGACAGACTTCGGCTGCCGCCTCTGGATGGCCGCTGTGGTCCCCTTTGGCGTGACGTTAAAGACCCGGCTCCCGTACCCGAACGTGGCCCGGACGATGGCCTTGATCTGGGTCCAGAAATTGACCATCGAGAACAGCTCGGCGTTGATGATCGAGCCGTAGCCGTTGCTGACGATCTTCATCGTGAAGAGTGACACGATGAGGTAGATGAGCGTGATCCGGACCAGCTCCCACGTAAACTCCTTGACCGGCGGGATGCCGGTGAAGAGCATCGCGACCGGCGTCAGGTAAATGATCAGCTTGAACAGCCCGCTGGCCCAGTGGAGCATGCTGCCCAGGTAACACAGGCGTTGGGCCAGGGTGAGACCGCGGCGCGTGAGCGGGTTGTCGTAGCGGAAGATCGACAGGTTGCCGGTCCCCCAGCGGAGCCGCTGGGCGTGGAAGGTCGTAATGTCCGGGGCCGCCTGGCCGGCGACCAGGCGCTCGGTGATGGCCAGGGACTTCCAGCCCTTGGCATTCATGCGCAGCCCGGTGTGCATGTCCTCGGTGATCGTCTCGGTGGCCATGAGACCGACGTCGCGGATCGCCGCCCGGCGGAACATGGCCGCGGACCCGGCGAAGATCGGGCACCCCCAGCGGTTCCGACCGGGCTGGATCACATAGTAGAACAGGTGTCCTTCCTCCCAGTACTTCCGGTTCTTGTGGTCGAGCCGGGCCTGGAAGGAGTCGAAGTTGTAGAAGGCGTGCGGGGTCTGCACGTATCCGAGCTTATCGTCGGCGAAGTACCCGATCACGCGGGTAATGAAGTGCGGCTCCGGGACGTGGTCGGCGTCGAGGACGACGACGAACTCGCCGTCGGTCCGCTCAAACGCGTGGTTCAGGTTGCCGGCCTTGAAGTGCCGGTTGTCGGGCCGGGTGATGTAGTCGATGCCGAGTTGCCGGGCCAGCGCCTCGACCTCCGGCCGGCGGCCGTCGTCGAGGACGTACGTCTTGTGCGGGTAGTCCATTCGGACGCAGGCTTCCAGCGTGGCGCGCAGGAGCGCGACGTCCTCGTTGTAGGTGGGGACGAACACGTCCACGGTCCGGCCCTCGAGGACCGGCTGGGGCGGGGGTTCATCCACTTCCCAGACCTGCAGGAAGAACAGGAACAGGTTGAAGATGCCGAACGCCTCGGCGATGTAGAGGAGCAGCGACGCGGTGTACGCGTACGAGCCGGTGTCGTTGAACGTCCACAGGGCGCGATACGTCAGGTAGAAGATGCAGACCAGGAAGGCGACGACGATCAGGAACTTGCGCGTGAACGAGGACGGTACCATGGTCATCCTGCCCGGGGGTGGGACGAAGCGGCTCCGGCCGTCGGTGGCAGGAGCGTCGAGTCGGCGTGCGGGTGGCGGTCAAGGCGTCCGCGTCACAGCCGCGAGTCGCGCTTGGGTGGGACGGGCGGCACCCGTACCGTCCCCGGGCTCGGCCCGGGGGGCGGGGCCGGTTTGGCAGGTGTGGGCGGAGTCGGTCGAGGGGGGGGTGGATCCTTCCCGGAAGGGATCGTCCGGTGAATGGATGACCGTTCCGTCGCGTCCGACTTCCCTGTCAATGGGCGAATGCCTGGGTATCTAGCCCGGTCCTGAGCTCTTACGCGACCGGTAAACTCGCCGTCACACGCCCAATCTTACAAGCCGATTTTCAGGTCGCAACCGGAAATGTTAAAAATGGGCGCCGAGTCTCGTCGTTCGATCCCCGTCTGGGACGGTTCAGCGATCCAGGTCCCAGTCAATCAGCGGGAACCCGTTCGTCCGCAGGGCCGCGTTGATCTTCGAGTACGGCCGGCTCCCGAAGAATCCGTTCGCGGCCGACAGCGGCGACGGGTGGGCCGACTGGATGATGGTGTGCCGGTCGGTGTCGATGAGTTTGACCTTTTTCTGGGCGTACGCCCCCCACAGGACGAATACGACGGGGTCGTCCTTTTCGTTTACCGCCCGAATCGCCGCGTCGGTGAACACCTCCCACCCCTTGCCCTTGTGGGAGTTGGGCAGACCGGCCCGGACGGTGAGAACGGCGTTTAGCATCAGCATTCCCTGACCCGCCCATTTCACAAGATACCCGGTCTTCGCCGGCGGGATGCCAAGGTCGTCCTTCAGCTCCTTGAACATGTTCCTTAACGACCCGGGCAACGGCACACCGGGCTTGACCGAGAAACACAACCCGTGCGCCTGACCCTCCCCGGGGTAGGGATCCTGGCCGAGGAGGAAGACGCGCACCTCTTCGTACGGCGTCAGCCGGAACGCGGTGTAGACCTCGTCCTCGGGTGGGTAGACCGTGTGCTCCGCCCGCTCGGCGGCGACGAACTGTTGGAGCTCGTCCCAATACGGCCTGGTGAACTCCTCCGCCAGGGCCCGCCGCCATGAAGCCGGGACGTCCGGGACGGCGACCGGCGGTGCGCCCTCGGCATCAGCGAACAGGTCGCGCTGGACGGGCTTTCTGGTCCTGGCCTTGGCCATGGCGAAACTCTCAGGTGAGGGGTCGGTCTTCCTATAGGACCTATAGGTCCCATGGGACCTATAGGTCCTATGCGGAACGCTACCATTCACCCTTCACGGGGTCAGGACGATCTTCCCGGCCAGGGTCCCGGCCGACTTGACCGTGTTTTCCTCTTGCAACTGGTGGGCCGCGGCGGTTTCGCTCAGCTTCATCCGCCGGCCGATGTTCGCCTTGAGCTTCTTTTCCACCAGCCAGCGGTTGATATCCTCGGCGCAATGCCGCTGCTCTTCCGGGGGCATGTTGAAGATCGCGAAGCCGAACAGGCTCAGGCCCTTGACGTAAAACGGCCCGTGCGGGAACTGCGGCCGCGCCTGCCGGCCCGCCATGACCACGATCCGTCCACGCGGCATCATCAGGTCCACGGTCCGGTCGTAATCGGGCTCGCGAAGGGTTTCGTACCAGACGTGGACGCCCTTCCCGCCGGTAAACTCCTTCACCTTCGCGGCCACATTCTCGGACTTGTAATTGATCGCGAGGTCCGCCCCGAGCGCCCGGGCCAGCTTCGCCTTCTCGTCGGACCCGACCGTCGTCACCGCCTTGGCCGCGACTGCTTTCGCCATCTGTACGACCGTCGAGCCGACCCCGCCGGTCCCGCCGTTGACGAACACGGTCTCCCCGGGCTGCAATTTGGCGCACATGAAGAGCCCGAGGTGGGCCGTGATCCCGACCAGGGCGATCGCGGTCACCTCGTCGTCGACGACCCCCGCCGGGGTCGCATAGAGGAAGTCTTCGTGCGGGCAGCAGTATTCCGCGAACGTCCCCTGGCGCCCGAGAAGTCCCTGATTGGAACCCCAGACGCGATCGCCGACCTTGAACCGAGTCACGCCCGGGCCGACTTTGTCCACCACCCCCGCCAGGTCGCAACCGGGTACGAACGGCTTCGGCATCGGCATGCTGACGGCGCCGCTGCGAATGTACGTGTCGATCGGGTTGACGGCGACGGCCGCGACCTTGACGCGGACCTCGCCGGCTCGAGGTTGCGGGTCGGGCAGGTCGCCGTAGCAGATTACTTCCGGACTGCCGGTCGTCTCGAAATACGCGGCTTTCATGGCGGGCATGCTCCCGGATGTGGTGTCTGGCCCGGGGCGACGGTTGTTAGGATAGCCGGCCCCGACCGACTTGCCGCCGCCCGCGGCCGAGTTGGATGGGCCTCCGGAGCGGGCTAGAATGGAGTAGCCGCGGCTTCGTGACCGGCCAATTCGTGGAGCTCTTCGGCAATGAAAGAACCCAGCCCACTGATCGAGTACGGCGCGCCCATCGACCCTCAGACCATGGTCTCGCCGCCGGACGTCACCGAGCTCGAACTTGAGCCCGGACACCCGGGGCTCGGGGACGAGGCGTACATCGAGCGCCGACGGTACCTGTTCCAGCTGTGCCGCAAGCACCGGCTCGAGAACCTCGGTCCGCCGCTCATCGAGTACACCCCAGAAGAGACGCGCATCTGGCGGGAGGTGAGTCCGAAGCTCGATGAGTTGCACCGGAAGCACGCCTGCGCGATGTACCTCCGGGCGAAGCGCGACCTCGCGATTACGCAGGACCAAATCCCGCAGTTGCGGCACCTGAGCGAGCGGCTCCGCCGCGAGACGAACATGCACCTCGTCCCGGCCGAGGGGGCGCTGCCGTATCGGACCTTCTACGAGTACATCGGCAAGCGCGGGTTCCCGGTCACGCAGTTCATCCGCCACGGGTCGCACCCGGAGTTCACGCCCGAACCGGACATGATTCATGACTGTCTGGGTCACGTCCCGCCGATCATGAACCAGGACTATGCGGAGTTGTTGACGCTCGTCGGCAAGGCGGTTTCCGCCACGCAAAAGGGGGACCAGGTGCTGCACCTGAAGCGGTTCAGCTGGTTCAGCATCGAGTTCGGGTTGATGGAGGAGGCCGGGGAAACGAAGGTGTTCGGGGCCGGGATCCTGTCGTCCACGGGCGAGATCCCATACTCCCTGTTCTCGCCGGAGGTGATGCGGCGGCCGTTCGTCACTGACGTGGTCATCAACACGGACTACGACCCCTCGCGGATGCAGAACAACCTGTTCGTCGCCCCATCGCTGCCGTTCTTGCGGCGGGAGCTGGAAGGGTTGGTGCGGCGATTCAACATCCCGGTCCTGTAAATGGCCATGAGCGCGAACGACATCTCCCTCCGGAAGATCGACCACGTCCGGTTCTTCGTCGGCAACGCCCGGCAGTCGGCGTTCTTTTACCGCAACGCGTTCGGGTTCGACGTCGTCGCGTACGCCGGCCTGGAGACGAAGGTCAAGCACGAGGCCGGGTACGTCCTGAAGCAGGGCGGGATCACGTTCGTGCTCGTCTCCCCGCTCCGGCCGCAGCACCCGGACGTCCAGCGGCTGGTCCTGCACGGCGACGGCGTGACCGACATCGCGCTGCAAGTTGATGACGTACGGACGGCGTACAACCGGTCCGTGGAGCGCGGCGCGGTTGGTGTAAAGGGGCCGACGCTCCTGGAGGACGAATTCGGCACCTACGAGTACGCAACGATTCGTGCGTACGGCGACACGACGCACACGTTCGTCAACCGCGACCGGTACAAGGGCGCGTTCGCCCCCGGGTTTACGCCGATCGACCCGGCCCGATACAGCCCGTCCACCTACCACCCCGCGGGCCTGCTCGCCATCGACCACATCGTCGGCAACGTGGAGGAAGGGAAGATGGACGAGTGGGTGGACTTCTACCGCAAGGTCCTCGGGTTCGAGCAGCTGGTCTCGTTCGACGACAAGGACATTTCGACCGAGTATTCGGCTCTGATGTCGAAGGTGGTGCAGGGGGGGAAGGGGCGAATCAAGTTCCCGATCAACGAGCCGGCCCGCGGCCGCCGGCGGAGCCAGATCGAGGAGTACATCGACTTCTACGGCGGAGCCGGGGTCCAGCACATCGCCCTGGCCACCAATGACATCGTCAAGACGGTGCGGGCTTTGAGGGCCAACGACGTCTCGTTCCTCCGCGTGCCAAAGACGTACTACGACGCCCTGCCGGACCGGATCGGCAGGATCGATGAGGACTTGGACGAGCTGGCCGAGCTCGGCATCCTGGTGGACCGGGACGACGAGGGGTACATGCTACAGATCTTCACCAAGCCGGTGCAGGACCGGCCGACGTTGTTCTTCGAGGTGATCCAGCGGGAAGGGTCGAAGAGTTTCGGGAAAGGGAACTTCAAGGCGCTGTTCGAGGCGATTGAGCGGGAGCAGGCGCTTCGGGGGACGTTGTGAGGCGAGACGATGAACGATACACCGGTCCTCAAGCCGATGACGAGCGACGACCTGTTCGCGCTCCCGCCCAGCAAGAAGGTGGATCGCTGGCTGTTCCGCGGCGAATTAAGGGAATCCAAGGTGACGAAGCGGAATCCTCACCACAGCGCGGCTACTGCCAATCTCACCGGCCTGCTCGTCACCTGGGTTCGCAGCCGACCCAAGCCACGGTGCAAAGTCTACGCGGGGGAGGCCTACTTTCGCATTCGAAAGGACCCGGAAACGAATGTGGGCTTCGACGTCGCCCTGGCCACTCCGGACCAGGTGGCGGAGGTCAAAAAGAAGTCCAAGTTCGTGGACGGCGCACCCCTCTTGGCGATTGAGGTGTTGTCGCCGAATGACAAGCATCAGGACGTAACCGACGCGGTCGAGGAGTACCTCGATTGCGGGGTCAAGCAAGTGTGGATTGTGGACCCGGTCGCGGAAACGGTAACGGTATACCAACCGGGTGCCGAACCAGTCATGTACACCCGCTCCCAGCAGTTGATCGGCGGTGAGGACTTCCCCGGCTTTCGGTGCGGAGTTGCCGAGATCTTCGAATAGTTGCCATGCCCATACCATTTCCCGTCTCGTCGATTCGTGATTTCTACGCGTTCGAGCAGCACGTCAAAACGTGCAGGGGGCATCGCGGGCTCGGGATGGTGCCGCAGTGGTACGACGTGCCGGCCTTTTACTTCTCCAACCCGGTCGCGATCGTCGGCGACGGCGACCCGGTGTGGACTCCGAAGGGCAGCGAAGCGCTCGACTACGAACTGGAGCTCGCATGCGTGGTCGGCAAAGCCGCCCGCGACCTTTCGCCCGACGATTCGGCCTTGGATTGCCTCGCCGGCTTCACGATCATGAACGACTGGAGCGCCCGCGACCTGCAGCGGGCCGAAATGGCCATCGGCCTCGGACCCAGCAAGAGCAAGGACTTCGCCACGTCCCTCGGGCCGCGATTGGTGCCGTTGGATGAACTCCGCGACAAGTACCGCGACGGCCGTTTGCATTTGGAGATGACGGCCACGGTCAACGGGAAGGTCTATTCCCGCGGCAACGCGGGCACCATGTATTGGACGTGGCCACAAATCCTCGCCCACGCCAGCCGCGATACCGAGCTGCGACCCGGGGACGTCCTCGGGTCGGGGACGGTCGGCACCGGGTGTATCCTGGAATTGACGCCGGAGGCCGTCGGCGGCTGGCTCAAGCCGGGCGACGTGGTGGAGCTGACGGTGGAACGGATCGGGACGCTCCGAAATAGCGTTGTCCACCGGCGGCATTGAAGAGAACGAGGGCGATCCCATGCCATACTATCGACGCCTCGGCCAGATCCCGCCCAAGCGGCACACGATGCACCGCACCAGCCCCGGGTACAAGGGCGAAGGGATCTATTACGAAGAAGTCGTCACGACCCAGGGGTTCAGCCGGGCGTACAGCATCGTCTACCACGTCAAGCCGCCGACGCGGGTCAAGCGCGTCGAAGCCGCGGGGTCCGTTCGCGTCGACATCCTCCCCGACCTGCCGCTTCGACATGTTCACACCAAGACCGGCAAGATGCCCGCGCGCGGCAACCCGGTCTCTGGCCGCGTCCCGGTCTTCGCCAACGCCGACGTGATCTTGTCGCGTTGCCGGCCGACGGAGCCGCAGGACGAGCTGTTTCGCAACGCCACGGCCGACGAGATCATCTTCGTCCATCGCGGGAGCGGCCGGTTGTTGACGATGTTCGGCGTGCTGCCGATCCGGCCGTTCGACTACGTCGTCATCCCGCGAACGACCACCTACCGACTCGAGTTCGACCGCCATGAGCAGCCCGACCTGCTGGTCATCGAGGCGACAGGCAACGTCGGCTTCCCGCCGCGGTACCTCAACCCGGACGGACAGTTCCGCATGGGCGCCCCGTTCGCCGAGCGAGACCTGCACGGCCCGCGCGAGACGCTGGTCATCGACCGCGAGGAGGACACGCCGATCCTGGTCAAGGACGGGTCGCGACTGACGCGCTACACACTCGCCCATCACCCGTTCGACGTGGTCGGGTGGGACGGGTTCGTCTACCCGTTCACGTTCAACGCCGACGACTTCGAGCCGATCACCGGCACCATCCATCAGCCGCCGCCGATCCACCAGACGTTCGAGACCAACGGGTTCGTGGTTTGCACGTTCGCCCCGCGAATGCTGGACACGCACCCGGACGCAATTAAGATCCCCTACGCCCACTCGAACGTCGAGTCGGACGAGGTGCTCTACTACGTCCGCGGGCGGTTCGGCAGCCGGCGGGGGGTGGAGGAAGGGTCGTTCACGCTACACCCGCGGGGCATTCCGCACGGGCCGCACCCGGGCACGATCGTCGCCAGCCGCGACGCGACCCGGACCGACGAGCTGGCCGTCATGGTGGACACGTTCCGGCCGCTCGGGATCACCCGCCAGGCCCTGGAGATGGACGACGGGACTTATCCGTACTCGTGGCTGGAGTGATTTGCCCCGAGGCGATGTAAGGTGCCGCCCGGCGATCGGTATTCCCGGCGAGGCCCGCGGGGCCTCTCGGTAACTTCACGCGACCCGGCGAAATACGTCGCCCCCGGTCGCCGTCGAGGTTCCTAGAATCACGGCGGGACGGGCGACTCGATTCGATTCGCCCCGGGATTCCCCGGGATCGTCCCTTCGCACCTCATTTCCTGTGGAGACGCAGTGATGCGCATGCTATTCGCCGCCGTCGCGGCCCTCGCCTTTTCGCTCCCGGCCGTCGCCGCCGACACCAAGGTCAACCTGACCGGCGACAACACCAAGATCACGTTCGTGGGGGTCAAGCCGGACGGCAAGCACGACGGCGGGTTCAAAACCCTGACCGGGACCGCAACCGTCACCGGGGACGACCCGACGACGCTGAAGGTCGAGGTCGAAATCGACATGGAGTCCATCTACACGGACACCGACAAGCTGACCGCGCATCTGAAGTCGCCTGACTTCTTCAGCGTCAAGCAGAACCCGAAGTCCAAGTTCGTGTCCACCAAGGTGGCCAAGACCGACAAGGGCTATGACATCACCGGCGACCTGACCATGAACGGGCAGACGAAGGCCATTACGCTCCCGGCGACGGTCTCCGTCGCGGGCGGGGGGCTGAAGATCAACAGCGAATTCACGATCGATCGGACCCAGTGGGGGATGACCTACGGGAAGGGCAAGATCAGCGACGAGACGGCGCTCAAGGTCGCGGTCGACGCGAAGTAATCCAGGCGGCTCGGGCCGGCGCATCGCATCGGTGCGCCGGCCGGTCTTTTTGGCGGGCGGAACATGTGG
>DATFWZ010000396.1:0-6039 GCA_035258765.1 Gemmataceae bacterium | reverse complement strand
TCCGCCGCGGACCGAGATCGACGCCAGGCTGTGGTCGTCCACCCGGAAGATGTTCCCGCCGCTGTCGAGACTGCCCTTGAACACGTCATCGCCGGCCAGGAGGTCAACCGACACGACGGCTTGGGAGGCCAGGACCCCGTTCCCGACGTCGTCGAGCATCTGGAGATCCACGGTGTCCTTCTGGGGCCCGCCGACGATCGTCATGTCCATTTCCGCCTTGTCGAAGATTCCGATCCCCTGGAACGCCACCGTATTGGTGTTCGGCCCCGCACCCAATTCGGTGTCCACATCCACGGACGCCTTGTTGTCGATGCGGCCGAATGCCAGGTCATAGGTGTCAACGCCAGCGCCCAGGTCCGCGTGGACGGACGCGACGGAGGTCATCACCTTGTCGAATGTCACGTTCACCTTGTCCGCCCCGCCGCCCGCGGTCACGTCCAGGGCGATCCGGGACTGGGGCCCCACCTGGTGGTTGTTCATCTGCCAGACGAACGCGTCGTTCCCCGCCCCCAGGTTGACGGCCAGAGTCCTGGCGCTGGCGTCGAAGTTCTGGTCCACGAAATACTGGAACGAGTCGTTTCCGCCCCCCAGGTTGACTTCGAGGACGAGCGAGTCGTTCGTGAAGTTGAACGACTGGAACAGGTCGCCCGCGTCCAAGGTATCGCCGTCGCCATTGCCATCCACCTGGATCTCGACGCTGGCCTGGCCGTTGTCGTGGATCGTGATCTTGTTGTTTCGCAGATCGCCGACGATGCGGATGTCGTCGGTGGCGCCGTCCCCGTCCAGGTCGAGTTGCGTCAGGACGACCGCGGGCACGACCCGCGAGTCAAGTGGTTCGAGCCCCAGGCGGGCGCGTCGTGGCCGGCCCGGCAACTGGCTTGCGTAACGGCTAAACATGGGTGAAAGTTCCTTGGATGCCCCCGCCAACGTCATGGGTCAGCGGTTGGCTCATAGTGCAAATTGCCGACGGCGCCTTGACCGGACGCGAGATGGCAAAAAAGATTGCGGGCCATCGAGCTGGACCGGTAGAACAGGAATGGCCGGAAAGGGGACTCGCATGACCGACCCGGCGTCGTTTTCGGAGCTGGTCCGGCGGGTGCGGGCGGGGGACCCGGACGCGGCCACCGAGCTGGTCCGCCGGTACGAGCCGGCCATCCGCCGGGCCGTCCGCGTCCGCCTGCACGGCGGGCGAATGACCGCCCTGTTCGACTCCATGGACGTCTGCCAGTCGGTGCTCGGCAGCTTCTTCCTGCGGGCCGCGGCCGGGCAGTACGCCCTCAATTCGCCGACCGACCTGCTCAAGTTGCTCACGGCCATGGCCCGGAACAAGCTGGCGTTCCAGATCCGCCGGCAGCGGGCGCAGAAACGAGACGTCGGCCGCGACGTCCCCGCGGAACGGGCCGCCGAGGTGGCCACCGGCGACCCGACGCCGAGCCGGCGGGCGGCCGACCTCGATCTGCTCGCCGAGCTCGGCCGCCGCCTGACTCCCGAGGAGCGGCGGCTGGTGGAGCTGCGCAACCAGGGCCACGATTGGAATGACATCGCCGGCCAGTTAGCCGGCAGCGCGGAAGCTCTGCGGAAGAAGCACGCCCGGGCCCTCGACCGGGTGGCGCGCGAGTTGGGTCTGGAGGGTGACTAATGGGCCGCGACCTCCCGCCGGCCGACGCCCTCCTGGCCGAGCAGCGCCGCCGGTGGGCCGCAGACGACCGGGTCCGTGTGGCTCACTTCCTCGACAGCCAGCCGCTCCTGCGCGAGCACCCTGAGGTCCTGCTCGACCTGATCTACGGCGAGTTCTTGCTCCGCCGCGAGGCCGGCGAGCGCCCGACCCTGGACGACTATCTCACCGACTTCCCCGACCTCGCCGATGCGCTCCGGGTGCAGTTCGAAGTCGATGCCGCACTCGACGAGCAGTTCCCGCCGACCGCACTCCGGATCGGAAGGCCCGACTCGTCCGCGACCAACGGGCCAGCGCCGGCGAGTCCGGTCTCACCGGCGTTGTGTCCGCCCGGCTACGAGATCGCGGAAGAGTTGGGCCGCGGCGGCATGGGGGTCGTCTACAAGGCCCGGCAGAAAGCACTCGACCGGCTTGTCGCCTTGAAGATGATCCGCTCCGGCGAGATGGCCGACCCCGATGAGCGACACCGATTCGAGGCCGAGGCCCGGGCCGTGGCCCGGCTGTCGCATCCGAATATCGTCCAGATTTTCGAGGTCGGGGAAGTCGACGACCGGCCGTATATCGCGCTCGAATACATTCCCGGCGGGAGCCTCGCCGACGCCCTTCGCGGCCAGCCCTTCGCCCCGCGGACGGCTGCTGCGCTGACCGCGACTCTGGCCCGGGCCATCCAGCACGCTCATGAGCAAGGGATCATTCACCGGGATTTGAAACCGGCCAACGTTCTGCTGAGTTCCAGGCTGACGACGCCGAACCCACAACTTGAAACGTGGAGCCTGGAATTGAAGCTAACCGATTTCGGTCTCGCCAAGCACCTCGGGGCAGACGGGCTGACGCGCACGGGAGACTTCCTGGGGACGCCGAACTTCGCGGCCCCGGAGCAGGCGGCCGGCCTGCCCGACGTCGGGCCGGCGGCCGACGTCTATTCGCTGGGCGCGATTTTGTACAACCTGGTCACGGGCCGCCCGCCGTTCACCGGGGCTACCCCGCTCGAGACACTCGACCAGGTGCGGTTCGCTGACCCCGTCTCACCATCGCGGCTGCGGCCGAATTTCCCGCGCGACCTCGCTACGATCATTCTCACCTGCCTCCGGAAGGAGCCGGCCCGGCGGTACGCGTCGGCCTCCGCCCTGGCCGACGACCTCGACCGGTTCCTGGCCGGGCAGTCGATCCGGGCCCGGCAGGTCGGCACAGTGGAGCGGGCGGCCAAGTGGGCCCGCCGGCACCCGACCGTAGCCGGGCTGATCGCCGCGCTCGTCCTCGTGTTCGCCGGCGGCGTCGTGGCGACCGCCTGGAAATACCAGGATGTCCTCGCCGCCCGTGATCGGGCAGTGAAAGCCGAGGCCGAGACGCGCGTCGAGCTGCACCGCCGCGAAGTGGCCAATTACGCCTTGCAACTCGGACTTGCACAACGTTCCCTTCGCGACGGCCGCCTGCCCGCCGTCCGTGAGGTTCTCGACCAGACCCGGTCGGACCTGCGCGGGTGGGAGTACGCCCATTTAATCGAGGTTTGCGACACCACCCTTCGTGAGCTCGGGGACGACGGGGCGACGGTCCGGGCGATGGTCCTTAGTTCGGACGGCCGATTCCTGGTTACCGGCACCGGGCAGTCGACGGCCGTTGTCCGGGATGTCTCGACCGGCACGGTCCTCCGCACCTTGAGGGCCTCCGCGCCGATCTCGGTGCTCGCCGCGGACCCGATCGAACGACGGGTTCTCGGCGGCTGTTCGGACGGTCGCGTCTACACGTGGGACCTTGAAACCGGGAAGGTACTGGGGTTTCAGCAGGCCCATCCCCATATCGTGTCCGCCATCGCATTCTGCGCCGACGGGTCCCGATTCGTGACCTCCTGTCACGACCGGAAAGATGCACGCAAGCCGGGGGAGGTCAAAGTGTGGGACCGGGCTGGGGGCAAGGAACGACTCTCGCTCACCGGCCAGACCCAGGCGGTGTTCGCGGCGACCATAAGCCCGGACGGCAAATTCGTGGTTGCGGCCTCTGCCGACGGGGCGGTGCGCGTCTGGGACGCGGCCGACGGACGCGAACTACGCCGCCTGCCCGCCCCCACTACGGTGATTTTCGGCCTGGCATTCGCGCCGGACGGGAAGACCCTGGCTGCCGGGTACTCGGGCGGGTGGCTGACGATCTGGGACTGGCCTTCGAGCGAGCTGCGGCTGTCCGCGCTGGCCCACGACTTTCGCACGAGCCTGGCCTACTCCCCCGACGGCGGCCGGCTGGCGACGGCCGGCGGCAACCGTGTCCGCCTCTGGCACGTGCGGACCGGTCAGGAGTTGCTCACGCTTTGGGAGCAAGACGCGGCGTTGTTGGCATTCGCCTCGGACGGGCGGCACGTGGTAACCGCATCGGTCTTACACCCGATCCGGGAATGGGACGTGACCCGCGACCCGGCGGCGGTCGTCTTGCGCGAGAACGACGGGATCATTCATGCCCTGGCATTCGGCCCGGGGGGCCGGATCGTAACCGGCAGCGTCTACAACCTTCAGGTCCACGACGTTGACTCCGGCAAACGGGTCGCCATCCAGAACAACCTGAAGGCCCGGGTCCGGGCGGTGGCATCCGACCCGCTCGGGCGCTGGGTGGCGGGCGCGTGGGAGGACCGGACCATCAGGCTCTTCGACCCGAAGACAAATCAAGTCGTCCAGGAGCTGTCCGGGCTGCCCGCGGATGCGTCGAGCCTGGCCGTCCGCCCGGGTGGGCGCGAGCTGGTCGCGGGGTACCCGGACGGGGCGATCCGCGTGTACGACACCGAGACGGGGCGAGAGCTTCGCGCTCTCATCGGCCATGAGAAAGAGATCCAGCAACTGGCCTGCTCGCCCGACGGCCGGGTGACAAGCGCGTCCGACGACGGGACGGCCCGTGTGTGGGACCCCGAAACCGGTCAAGCGAAAGTGATCGTTGGGCTGCACGAGGGCGGAGTGAAGGGCGTGGCCTTCGCGGACGACGGGCAGACCTTCGCCACGGTCGGGGCCGACCAGACGGCTCGCGTCTGGGACGCCCGCACGGGCGAGCAGAAGATGAGTGTGCCGGGACGGCGGCACGTGGCCCTGCTCGACGGCGGCCGGCGCCTGGTAACGATGGGGGGCGTGACCGAGATTCGGCTCTACGACGTTGGGCTGGCCCTACCGGTCTACACCTTGGAGGGGCCCATCGGCCAAGTGCAGGCTCTCGCGACAAGCCCGGACGGCCGGCGACTGGCGAGTGGGGGCCTCGACCGCGTCGTCCGCGTCTGGTCGGCGGGGGCGACGAGGCCGCCGATTGCGCCGTGAGTCGGAGCCCGAAGCGCGAGGCGAGAGCGAAGCGCCTCGTTCCCACGCTCAGCGCGGGCCGTATTCCGCCAACCCGGCGGTGCGAGACTGGCCCCCCATTGGGTCGAAGGAAATAAAACAGTCCCCATGCCGCAGGTCCGATCGTTCACTCCTCACGAGGGTCCATCATGTCCGACCCACTCTCCCGCCGCTCGTTCACCGCCATGGCCGCCGGGCTCGCGGTCGGCTCGGCCACCGATCCCGCGTCGGCCGACGAGCCGCCGAAGGCCCCCGCCGGCCCTGTCGAGGCCAAGTTCGAGCGCGACTATGCAGCGCCGGCCTTCAAGCCGTCGTGGAAAAAACCGCAGATCAACCGGCTTTTGGTGCAGGACTTCGTCATCTACGCCCATTCCGACCTGCCCATGACGAAGAAGCTCCTCGAGAAGGAACCGGCCCTGCTCAACGCGACCATGGACTGGGGCGGCGGCGACTGGGAATCCGGGCTCGGCGGGGCGTCACACATGGGCCGCCGCGACATCGCCGGCTTCTTGTTGGAACAAGGGGCCCGGATCGATATTTTCTGCGCCGCGATGATGGGCCTGTTGGACGCCGTCAAGGCGATGCTGACCCTGCAACCGAAGCTCATCGACGCGAAGGGCCCGCACGGGTTTACGCTGCACTTCCACGCGCAGGTCGGCGGGGCTGAGGCGGAAAAGGTGCTCGATTACCTGCAGTCGGTCAAGAAGGTGGAGCTGAAACCGAACCCGTTCCTGAAGAAGCCAGCCGACGCGCCGGCGAAGAAGCCGGGGTGAGACGGACCTCGCTGGCACTTCGGGCTCCGAGGCTCATATACCCGGCGCGATCACCCGGAATGGCAGCGGCCTCCCCTCGAGCCCGGCGAGTAGGTTCTCGACCGACACCTCCGCCATCCGCCGCCGCGTTTGCTCGGTCGCGCTGCCCAGGTGCGGCGTGATGATCACGTTGTCCAGTCGCAAGAGCGGGTGATCGCGCGGTAGTGGCTCGGGGTCGGTGACGTCCAGGGCGGCCGCGTGCAGCCGACGAGCAGCGAGCGCCTCCGTGAGTGCTTCCTTGTCCACAACG
>DATFWZ010000395.1:0-11780 GCA_035258765.1 Gemmataceae bacterium | reverse complement strand
GGGGGAGAGGTCTCGCCGTGGGCGCCCACCCGAAGACCTCTCCCCCCTAGTCCCCTTCCCCGAAGCGGGGAGGGGGGAACCAAACCGGAGACGGACCCAAACAGCGTTCGGGAACGAGAGTGAAGGGGAGGAAGGGAAAACACAACGAGCCGGGCCCCCGCCCCGGCTCGCTCTGAGTTTCGTCGTTCAGTAATTAGCGGCTGACCACCGTTACCAGCCGGTTATCCGAAGCGCGGACCACGAGCTGACTGTGGAACACCGGCTTGCCGTCCTTGCCGGGGACGTACAGGGTCCACTCGCCGGTGGGCAACTCGACCGCGAACCGGCCCGTGAGGTCGGCCTTCGCCGTCACCTCCTCGTCCTTTTCGCCGACGAACCGAAGCGTGGCATTGGCCCGCGGGGTGATCCGGTCGTCGTAAACGACTTGCCCGCGGAGCCGGCCGTCGTTCGTCCGGCTGGCGAACCGGTCGGCGCGGATTGGCTTGACCGGGACCGGCGTTACTTTCCGCGTTCCGGACTCCGGGATCGCGGGGCTCTTGATGCGCGGTGGCTCGCCGGATTCCTCCACCCCGGCGCCAGGGCGCACGCCGCCGTTCCCGCCCTCCTGGATCCCGGCGGCCGGCGGCAGGCGCGACGGTACCGACTCGGCAACCCCCGCCCCGCCCGGCGGGCACGGGTTGCAGCACGGGTCGGAGTAGGTCACGACCGGCTCGAGATAGAACGACTTCCGCATCTCCGTGCACGGCACCATTCGACACCGCTGCACGTAGCTGCACACTGCGTTGCATTTCGACCGCAGGTAGTACGACGTGCACGGGGTGGCCACGGTCTGGCAGCAGCAGGTGCACGGGTCGTAGTAGCTCGTATACCGGTACCGAGTCACCGGCTCCCAGTAGTACGAGGTCCGGTACGTCGTCACCGGCTCGTAGTAGGTTTCAGTCTTGTAGGTGGTGACGGGCTGGTAATAACACCGCTGGACGTAGGAGATGGTCGGACAGCAGGCCGGCGGGGCCGGGGCGAAATAAGCGCTGCGGTTGGACCGGCAGCAGCTACTGGTCTGGAACACGTTGTCCCAGGCCGCGGAGGCGTCGGCGGCGCCGACGGCCAGCCAGCCGAGGGCGAATACGACCGCCGTCCGTGTGGTGCATCGCATGGTGCGCTCTCCAAGGTGCGTACGGCCGGCTGCCCGAGTCGGGAGGGGGGTCTGGCGGCCGGCATATGAAGCGTAAGCCGGGAAACCGGCAAACTGAAGGGATTCAGGCCGGCGGCGCGACCGGAATCGACCGCCGGCGCCCGCACAGCCGGCAAAGTCTGCGCATCCTGACAGATTCCGCCACGTCGAACCGGACATCGCGCGCTCGTCCCTCTGGAGGGAATGACCTCCGTGGCGTTCCGCGGGGCTCGCTCCCCGGGTGTACATTGAACAGCCCCGGGGGGGCCGACCCTTCGGAACGCCACGGAGGGCCTGCCCTACAGAAATGGCGCTAGGCCCGCCCGTCGAGCAGGTCGCGGACCTTGCGGGCCAGCTCGGACGGGGAGAACGGCTTGCGCAGGAACACCAGTTCGTGGTCCCTCAACCCGCGGCGGAGGAACTCGTCGTCCGAGTACCCGGACACGAACAAGACCTTCAGCTCCGGGGCCCCGGCTCGCAGCCGCATGGCCAGCTCGCCGCCGCGCATCCGGGGCATGACTATGTCGGTAATGAGCAGGTCGATGCGGCCGCGCGTCTGGCCGAAGAGCTCCTCCGCGTCCACGCCGTCGCAGGCCTCGAGCACCTGGTAACCGGCCGACCGCAGGGCGGTCACCGTCATCCGCCGGACCGACTCGTCGTCCTCGGCCACCAGGATCACTTCCTCACCCCGCGGCACGCGCGGCGGGGACCCTGGCCCGGCCAGCCGTTCCGCGGGGACGCCGTCCACCATCGGCAGGTACACCCGGAAGCACGACCCACGGCCCGGGGCCGTCTCCACCGCGATGTGCCCGTCCGACTGCCGGACGATCCCGTACACGGTTGCCAGCCCGAGCCCGGTCCCCTTGCCGACCTCCTTGGTCGTGAAGAACGGCTCGAAGATCCGGGCCTTCGTCCCCTCGGCCATCCCAACCCCGGTGTCGGACACGGACAACAACACGTACTGGCCGGGTCGCAGCTCGACCGACCCGTCCGTGTGGAGCCCGGCCAGCTCGACGTTCCTGGTCTCGATCGTAAGCCGGCCGCCCTGCGACATGGCGTCGCGGGCGTTCACCGCGAGGTTGACGATCACCTGTTCGAGCTGCCCGGGGTCGATCCGCACCGCACCCAGGTCCGGGGCGGGGCGGGTGACTAACTCGATGTCTTCGCCGATCAGCCGGCGGAGCATCTTGGTCGTATGAGCCAGGACGTCGTTCAGGTTTACGACCTTCGTGGTCATGATGGCCCGGCGGCTAAAGGCCAGGAGCTGGCGCGTCAGGTCGGCGGCCCGGGCCCCGGCCCGGGCGATTTCCTGGAGCGCCTCGCGGGCCTCTTCGTCCGGCGTGGTAGCCAGGAGCAGGTCGGCGAACCCGTTGATGACGGTGAGCAGGTTGTTGAAGTCGTGGGCGACGCCGCCGGCGAGTTGGCCGACCGCCTCCATCTTCTGGGCCTGGAAGAACTGCTGCTCGAGCCGCTTGCGGGCCGAGATGTCGCGCGTGCAGCAGACGACGTGAAGGAGCTTCCGCCCCTCGCCGAGAACCGGGCGGGCGGTGGCTTCGACCCAGACGTACAACCCGTCCCGGCGGCGGGCCCGGAACTCGAACTGGGCGGTCTCCCCGCGGGCGTTCTTGGCGGCCGCCTGGCGAACCCCCTCCGCGTCGTCTAGGTGGACCCGCTCCCAGGCCGGGCGGCCGACCAGCTCCTCCGGGTGGTGGCCCGTCAGGGCATGCTGCGACGGGCTGGTGTAGAGGCAGATGCCGTCGGGGTCGTGCAGGCTGATCACGTCGGCGGTCGCGTCGGCCAGGAGCCGGAACCGGGCCTCGCTCGCGCGCAGACGGTCCTCGGCTTCGACGCGCTCGGTCACGTCCCAGTTCGTGCCAATCATTCGCACCGGCCGACCGCCGGCGTCGCGCTGCGCGACCGACCTGGCGCGGATCACCCGCACCGCGCCGTCCGGGCGGACGATCCGGTACTGGTACTCGGCCACCCCGGCCGCGGCCGGCGACCGCCAGCCGTCCGCCTCCATTCGGGCCAGGTCGTCGGGCAGCACGTACCGGCGCCACGCGGCCGAGTCGTGGGTGAAGTCCTCCGGGCGGATGCCGTAGATCTGGCACATCCGGTCGTCCCAGAGGAGCCGGTCGGTGGTCAGGTCCCAGTCCCAGATGCCGACCCCGGCCGCGTCGGTGGCCAGCATGAGTCGCTGCGACATCTGCCGCAACCGTTCCTCGTCCCGCTTCTTGTCGGTGACGTCGCGGACGACGGACAGCCACCCGTCGGGCCCGCACGAGACGACCCGGGCCTCGAAGAACGTCGGCCCCCCGCCGATGGGCAGCTCGTAGTGGATCGTCTCCGTCCCGCCCGTGGCGGCGCTGCGGGCGAACGCATTTGCTACCAGGGCAGTGATGTCGGGCGGGAGCACGTCGCGCGGGTGTTTGCCGAGGAACTGGTCCGGGGTCACGAGGAGCTTACTCGGGTCGCCGGCGTAGAAGTCGCGATAGGCGCCGTCCGGGCCGAAGATAAAGATCAGGTCGGGCAGGCCGGCAAGGAGGGCCCGGTGCCGGGCCTCGCTGACCCGGAGGGCGGTTTCGGCCGCTTCGCGCTCCCGGCGGGTGCGGTACGCGGCCGCGATGTTGGCGCACGTGGCCAGGAGCGGACGGACGTACTCGGCCACCAAGGGGTCGTACCCGCCGGCTCGGTTGGCCAGCCCGACGATGCCGACCACCCGGCCGGCGTGAGAGAAGGGCAACCCGAGAAACGCCCGCAGGGGCGGGAGACCCGGCGGAAGCCCGGCCGGCCGCGGGTCGGCGGCCGGGTCGTTCGCGATCACCGGCGCGCCAGTTGTCAGTACCCGACCGGGCAGGGAATTGAGGTCACGGAGCTCGAAGCCGGCGGCTGGCGCCCCGGAACCGCCCGCGTCGGTGCAGGTGATCTGCAGGAACTTACCGGCCTCGGCCTCGCACACTTCGCCGATGAACCCGTACTCGCTCCGGGTCAGGCTGAGCAGGTCCTGGAGCAGATCGCCGAACGCGGCCCCAGTGTCGCCGGTGGTGAGGTAGGTGCCCTGGGCACGGGTGATGGCGGCGAGCAGCTCCCGACGGGCGTCCTCGCGCTCCGCGTCCCGGGCCATGGCCAGCCCGTACGCACCCCGGGGTGTGATGATGGTACGGATCGTCACCCGGACCGGCGCGGGGGCCCGGCCTGGGCGGAGCAGCAAGTACCGCCCGCCCGCGTGCGACGGGTCCGAGAGACCCTCCTGGCTGGTCGGGATGAACAGGTCGCAGATACGCAGGCCGGCGAGCGCCTTCCGGTCCCGGCGGACGAGCCGCTCGGCCGCCGGGTTGGCGTGCAAGATGCGCTCGTCGACCGGGTTAAATACGAACGCCGCCTCGGTCGCTTCCCGGAAGAAGGCGGCCGAGAACTCGGCTTCGGTCCCGGGGGGCGGTCCAGCGTCCATGGCTTCCCGTCATCGGTCCGTGGGCGGAACCCGTCCCGCAATTGGGCGCAGGACAATATTTCATACCCCGGCAGAACCTCCCGGGTAGGCGGAAAGGGACCGCCGGCCCCCTCACTTCTCTGATCCGATCTGAAATTTGCCGGCTCGTGCCGAGTCGAGACGGTAATACAATCGGCTGGGTGATTTGGCGATTTCGTGTGCCGGGCACGACTCCCACAAGCGGTCCACTTGTGGCTCCAACCCATTGAGCGCGCATTGTTGCCCGGTTACCTTTGACGGGCCCACCGGAGACTCGCCGATGGCCCGCCTGTCCGTGGTTTTCGCCCTTGCCGTGCTGACTCTGTGCGCGCCCGGCCGCGCCGCCGACGTCGATTCGGCTATCCTCGACAAGCTTGTGAGCGCCGCGGTCGAGAAGTTCGAAGTGCCCGGGGCGGCCGTCGCCGTGGTCAAAGACGACAAGGTGGTTTACCTGAAGGGCGTCGGCGTGCGGAAGAAGGGCGAGCCGGACCCGGTCACGCCGGACACCGTCTTCGCCATCGCCTCATGCTCGAAGGCGTTCACCGCGACCGGCGTCGCCATCCTCGTCGCCGACGGCAAGATGGCGTGGGACGACCCGGTCCGCAAGCACCTGGAGTGGTTCCGCCTCAGCGACCCGGCGGCCGACCGCGAGGTGACGGTCCGCGACCTGCTCTGCCACCGGACTGGGATGCCCCGACACGACATGCTCTGGGCCGCCACCGAACTGACGGCCGAGGAGTACGCCCGGGCGTACGGCCGGGCCAAAAACTCGACCTCGTTCCGCTCGACCTGGGAGTACGCGAACGTCCCGTTCACGACCGCGGGCCTCGCGTCCGCCCACGCGGCCGGCGGCGATTGGCCGACGCTGATCCGCACGCGCATCTTCGAGCCGCTCGCGATGAAGTCCGCGTACTGCAGCGCCCGCGAGGCGCTTGCCGACCCGGACCACGCGATCCCGCACAACCGACACAAGGACGGCAAGATCGCCCCGGTCGCCCGGGCCGACGTGGACAGCGTCCGCGGCGCCGGCAGCATCAATGCCAGCGCCCGGGCCATGGCCCAGTGGCTCCGCTTCCAGCTCGCCGACGGTACGTTCGAGGGCAAGAAGCTGATCCCGGCGAACACCCTCGCCGAGACGCGGACCGCCCAGATGACCGTCCGCCGGGAGGGTCGATGGAAGATCTTCTACCCGGACAAGGCGACCCGACATCTCAACTACGGCCTCGGCTGGTTCGTCCACGACTACCGCGGCCACTTCACCTGCTCACACGGCGGCACGCTCGACGGGTTCCGGGCCCAGACCGTGCTGATTCCCGACAAGAAGCTCGGCATCGTCGTCTTCGGCAACCTGACCCCATCCAGCTTCCCGGAGGCCCTGAGCAAGACGCTCATTGACGCGATGCTCGGCCTCCCGTCCGACGACTGGAACACCTTCTACAAGGGGCAGGACGCCATCCAGGAATTCACGCGAGTGGGCGAGGCGGCGACGCGGGCGGCCGCCCGGAAAAAGGACACGAAGCCGAGCCGGGACCTGCCAGCCTACGCCGGGACGTACGACGAACCGGCCTACGGCAAGGCCGAGGTCGCGGCCGAGACCGACGGGCTCAAAGTCCGCTGGGGCCGGCTGACCTGGAAGCTCGAGCACTACCACTTCGACACGTTCACCGGCACCGTCGCCTCCCCGCCCGACGAGGTGGTCCGCTACCAGCGGCAGAAGTTTGACGTGCAGTTTCGGCTGGGGACGAATGGGGAGGTGGAGGGGGTCAAGTTCCTCGACCAGGAGTTCAAGAAGACGAAGTCGGCGCCGCAGTTCGACGTGCTGATCCGCGGCGGGACGGTCTACGACGGGACCGGCGCGGCCCCGCGGAAGGCGGACGTCGGCATCCGCGGGGACAAGGTGGCCGCGATCGGCGACCTGTCCGCGGCCGCCGCGAAGACGGTGATCGATGCCCAAAACCTCGCGGTCGCCCCCGGCTTCATCAACATGCTCAGCTGGTCCAACGAGTCGCTCCTGGCCGACGGCAACTCGCAAGGCGAGATTCGCCAGGGCGTGACCACGCAAATCATGGGCGAAAGTGATTCCATGGGGCCGTGGAACGAGGCAATCAAGAAGCGGGTCAAGGCCGAGCAGACGGACATCAAGTACGAGATCGAGTGGACGACCCTGAGCGAGTACCTGACCTTCCTGGAGCGGAAGGGAGTGTCGCAGAACGTCGCGTCGTACATCGGGGCATCCACGATTCGCGAGTACGTCCTCGGCCGCGGGAACAAGAAGCCGACGGCCGAGGAGCTCGACCGGATGCGCAAGCTGGTCGAGCTGGAGATGCGGGCCGGGGCCCTGGGCATCGGCTCGGCCCTGGAGTACGCCCCGGCGTACTACGCCGATACCGAAGAGCTGATCGAGTTGTGCAAGGTCGCGGCCAGGTATCAGGGCAAGTACATCTCGCACATGCGCAGCGAGGGCCGGCGGCTGCTCGAGGGGATCGACGAGGTGATCCGGATCAGCCGGGAGGCGAAGGTGCCGGCGGAGATCTACCACTTCAAGGCGGCCGGGCGCGACAACTGGTCGAAGATGGACGCCGCGATCGCCAAGGTCGAGGCGGCCCGCAAGGAGGGGCTGGCGATCACCGCCGACATGTACTGCTACACGGCCGGGTGTACCGGTCTGGACGCGTGTGTCCCGCCGTGGGCCCAGGACGGCGGCGAACTGCCCATGCGCCGCCGGCTCCGCGACCCCGAGGCCCGCAAGCGCATCAAGCTCGACATCGAGACCAGGACTGACTGGCCGAACTTCTACCACACCGCCGGCGGCCCCAAGAACGTGCTCCTGGTCGGCTTCAAGAAGGATGCTCTCAAGGCGCTGCAGGGGAAGACGCTCGCGGACGTCGCGGCCGAGCGCAAGGCCGACGCCGTCGAGACGCTCATGGATCTGCTGGCCGAGGACGAGTCGCGGATCACCACCGTCTACTTCATGATGACCGAGGACAACGTGCGGAAGCTGATCAAGCTGCCGTGGACGAGCTTCGGGTCGGACGAAGCGTCGCAGGCCCCGGAGGGGGTGTTCCTGAAGTCGATGCCGCACCCGCGGGCGTACGGCAACTTCGCCCGGCTCCTGGGCAAGTACGTCCGCGAGGAGAAGCTCATTTCATTGGAAGAGGCGATTCGCAAGTTGACGCACCTGCCGGCCACCAACCTCGGGCTCGACCACCGAGGGTTGTTGAAGGACGGCTACTTCGCGGACGTGGTCGTGTTCGATCCGGCGACGATCGCGGACCGGGCCACGTACGAGAAGCCGCACCAGTATTCGGTGGGCATGAAGCACGTCTTCGTTAATGGGACGCAAGTGTTGAAGGACGGTGAGCACATCGGGGCCAAGCCGGGCCGGGCCCTGTGGGGGCCGGGGAAGGTGGATCGGTGAATACCCCGAAGGGGTTTGATCTCAGAGCCGGGGGTCGTGCAGCGCACCCCCGGATATCGGTCACAATTAACCATACCAACGAACCCCAACGGGGTTCTATCGCGCGCATGATTGGAAGGCGCGCGATAGAACCCCGTTGGGGTTCGGCCGAATCCTTCAATGTCCTTGTGACCGGGGGTGCGAGGCTGCGCCTCGAACCCCCGGCTCTGAGATGCAACCCCTTCGGGGTACAGACAGAAACCCCGATCTGCCCATAGGCCCGTTAGTGATTGAACAAGAATGCCGGGCTGTTGATTAGCGCCCAGGCCAGATCCTGCGCCCCGGTCACGCGCTTGTCGGTCGGCGGCGGGATCGCGACCGTCGCGGCCAGACGCACGTACTCGGCGTCCTTCGACCGGTGCTGGTTCCGCAGCTCGGCCTTCTGGGCGTCCGTTCGCTGCTCCGGCGGGATCGCGATCAGCTTCCGTAGGCTCTCCGGAACCCCGTCGCCCAGTTTCGGCTCCTTGTCGGCCGTTGCCGAGACCCGGAGCTTGCCAATCGTGTGCTGCTGGCCGAATTGCATCGAGAAGGTGATCGTAAACGTCGTTCCCTTCTCGTTCTTGACCGCCTCCTTCACCTCGAATAGCGCCGAGTGAGCCTTGCCGAACTGCGGCAACACCGCCCACCCCGTCGCGGGGTTGCCGTCGATCGCTCCTGCGACCTTCCAGCCTTCCTGCGAGTAGTCGGCCACCGCCTTGTGCAGGGCCACCGGCTTCGCCTCCATCGGCCTGTCCGACGCGACCGCGGTCACGGTGAACTCGTTGAGGACGAAGTTGCCGTTCTGCGCCCGACCGGGCCCGCGGGCAGGCAGACTTTCGTCCGGCAGCACCTCCAGGCGCAGCGCGGTGACGGTCGGCAGCTTGGTGTTGAACGTGATCGTGTACGTGTCCTTGTCCGGGTTCGTCCCGGTCGCCAGGACCGTGTTCTCCTTCGTGTTGATGACCAGCCGGGCCTTGCCCACCGACGCGACCTTGGTCACCGGCATCGCCTCCCACACCGGGGCGGCCGCGATCCCCTTCTCCCACGCCGGCTGCCGGGCGTCCACCTGCTTCTCGTACGCCTGGAACACCTTCATCTTGGCGTGGTGATCCGCCACCTGGGCCGCGTGGTCCGCCTGCCCGTCGTTGATCGCCCGCAGGCCCAGCTCCAGCTCCCGCGGGCTCGGCATCCGGTTCAAGACGGCCAGGTAGACCTCCTCGACAAACTTCCGGTCGTCCTTGTTCGCCTCGGCGATCTTCGAGAGCCGGTTGTTCGGGTTCCGCAGGGCGTCGCCCACGATCGGCCCGTTCACCAGGTTCAGGACCGGGCCGAGCATCATGCTGTTGGACCGCTCACACTCGCAGGCGCTCTCGCGGACCGGCTTGCCGAACAGGTCGAGGAACCCGCTCGGCAAGTCCACGCTGCCGTCAAGCACCTGCGCCGCCCGCGCCCCCGGCGGCAAGCCGGGCAGCTTCGACGGCGACCCGGTGACGCGGTGGATCGCGTCGTAGAGCACCTCGGCCGGCAGCCGCCGGGCCAGGGCGTGCGAGTAGTTGATGTCGTCGCCGTCGTTCCATTTGTTCGTGGTCACCGCGAGCTGGTAGGTCCGGCTCTTGCAGATCGTCTTGACCAGCTTCTGGACGTCGAAATTGCTCTCGATGAAGTCCTTCGTCAGCCGGTCGAGGAGGGCCGGGTTGGTCGGCGGGTTGCCGGCCCGGATGTCGTCGAGCGGTTCAATGATCCCGACGCCCGTGAGGTAACCCCAGAGACGATTGACGTAGCTCTTCGCGAAGTACGGGTTCTCCTTCGAGGTGACCCACTTCGCGAGCTGCACGCGCCGCGACTCCTTACCCGTCGGCAGGTCCTTGTGCGTGAACGGGAACGACGGCTTCGCGGTCTCCCCCGTCCGCGCGTGCTTCACCTCGCCGCCGCCGGTGTCGCTGATGACCTCGACCAGTGGCACCGCCCCCTCGACGGCGCTGCCGCCGATCTTCTGCCCCTTGAACTTCGGGTCCTCGGCCCGGCCCACCTGGGCGAAGAACGACGCGAGCGAGTAGTACTGGTCCTGGGTCCACCGTTCGAACGGGTGGTCGTGGCACTTGTTGCAGTTGAACCGGATGGCCAGGAACAGGTGGGTGGTGTTCTCCATGGCCGTGTCCGGCTCGCGCAGGACCTTGAAGTACGCGGCTGCTGGGTTCTCGGCGTTCGACCCGGTCCCGGTCAACACGTCGTAGGCGAGCTTGTCGTACGGCTTGTTGTCGGCCACCGCCTTGCGGATGTAATCGCGCAGGGCCTTCGCGCCCACGTCGCCCAGGAACTTCCGGTTCACCTGCAGCATGTCGGCCCACTTGTTCGTCCACTGCTCGACGTACTCCGGCGAGCCGACCAGCTTGTCGATCAGCTCGTCGCGCTTCTTCTGCGTCGGCCGCGAGTCCGCGAGGAACGACCGGACGACGTCCGGCTCGGGCGGCAGGCCGGTCAGGTCGATGTAGACCCGGCGGACGAAGTCCGCGTCCGAGCACAGGTCGCTCGGCAGCACCTTGACCCGCTTCAGCTTCTCGTAGACCAGCTCGTCGAGGTGATTGAATGCCGGGGGGTTGTTCCACGCGAACCCGGACCGGTCCCCCATGCTGACGATGGTGCTGGCCGCGTACGCCCCCTCGTACCGGGCGAGCATGGTCGTCTCGCCGCGACGAACGGTCGTGACGAGTCCGGCCTTGTCCACCGTCGCGACCTCCGTGTTGCTGCTGTCGATGAACGACTCGGCGGTGACGTCGCGGACGGTGCCGTCGGTGTACTTCGCGTAGACCGCGAATTGCTGTTTGGCCCCGATGGTCGGGACGACCGGGTCCTTGGGGAACACTTCGAGCCCGGCCACGCGGGGCGAGTCGCGGTCGAGCTTGACGCCCTCAGCGATCCACGTCTTGACCATGTCGTAGTACGGGTCGCCCGGCTGCCACACGACCCCGCCGACGTGCGGGACCGCGCCGCCCGGCTTGACCAGCATCAAACTGCGATCGGGCGCGGCCCGGTTGAACCGGCGGCCTTCGAGGTCGTCGGTCAGGGCCCGGTGGTCGAACAGTGGGTCGTATCCGCGGAGCGACAGCTTGAACCCGTTCTTCCCTTCGAGGGATCCGTGGCAGGTGCCGGCGTTGCACCCGAGCTTCGAGAGGGCCGGGGCGACGTCGCGGACAAACGAGACGTTGTACCGCTCCTTCACCCCGGTGACGGCGACGGGGACGGTGAGCGTCTTGTCGCCGACCGTCGCCTTGATCGACCCCCCGCCGTCGGACACCGGGCGCACCAGCCCCGCGGGCGTGGCTTTCACGACCGGGGGCAGATCGAGCCTGGCGCTCCGGGTGACATCAAGGACGTCGCCGTTATCGAGGGTGGCGGACAGGAGGAGCTGGGTGTAGTCGAAGGCGTGCTTGAGCGTAACGGTCGCCGGCTTGGCCTCGAGCTTCGCGACCGATCGGCCGGGCGGGAGCTTCTCCTCGGCGGCGGCGGGCAGGGCGACGGCCGCGACTGCGGCGGCGATTAGGGAGGATCGGAACCTCATACGGTCACCCGGCAGGAGGGAGAGGGTCGGTTCGGGGTGGGCGGCGACAACGGGCGCAAGTCCGGCGGGAAAGTATAGGAGAGTTTAGCAGAACGGGAGGGCCGGGGGTAGGCGCTAACGGCTACCCCGGCACCTCCGCCCGGTT
>DATFWZ010000394.1:0-2117 GCA_035258765.1 Gemmataceae bacterium | reverse complement strand
GCCGCGTGCCGCTCCGCACACTTGTTGCACCGGCCGCAGTGGTCGCCCGCGACCGGCCGGATGCAGGAAAATGTCTCTTCCAATGGCAACCCCCGCCCGCGGCGGATCACATCCGTCTTTGACAGTTGGGCATACGGCCGGAGGATGCGCACCGCGCCGCCCATTGCCATGTTAACCGACTCGCCAAGGGCGGCGAAGAACTCCGGAGTCGTGTCCGCGAACGGGTTCGCGTCGAGGGGCGCGAGGGCAATCTCCGGGACGCCGTGCAAGTGGCACCAGATCAGCGTTTTCGACAACAGGATCACATTCCGGCCGGGCATATAGACGGCCTCGTCCGGAGTATCCTCGTCCGGCACGTCGCGACCGGTAAGGCTCCAATGCTCCGAGTACAGGTCATCGACCGGCAGGTGCAGCACAACCAGCGGCTTCAAGACGGGCGACGTGATCCGGGCCATGAACCGTCGCAGGTGCGCGAGTTCCGCCTCCTCCCAGGTCGAGCCGACGCGGACGTAGAGCGGGTACACCGCCGAATAGGCGCGGGTCGCCTCGGCGAGCAGGACGGCGCTGTCGAGCCCACCGCTGGTCAGGACGGCGAGCGGGCTCGCGGGGTTCGGCGGCGGCCACGGGGCTTCCGGCATCTAGGGATGAGATACGCGAATCGCCCGCGAATGGCGGCGGTTTTTCGCTGCCCGCCGGCGGGCCGGCCCCGATAATCCCCTTGTCATGACCTCTCCCCTCCTCGAAGTCGAGGCCGTCCGCAAACGCTTCCCGGGCGTGTTGGCCCTCGACGGCGTCTCGCTGCGACTGGCCGCGGGCGAGGTGCTCGCGGTCGTCGGCGAGAACGGGGCGGGCAAATCCACGCTGATGAAGATCCTCGCCGGCATCTACCCGCCGGACGATGGACAAATTCGGCTCGACGCCCGGCCGGTTCGATTCACGAGCGTGACCGAGGCCATGGCCGCCGGGGTGAGCTTCATCCACCAGGAGCTCAACCTCGCCGAGAACCTGACCGCGGCCGCCAACATCTTCCTCGGCCGCGAGCGAGTCGCCGGCCGGCTCTGGCTGAAGGACCGGGCCATGGCCGACGAGGCCCGGTCACTCATGACCCGGGTCGGGCTCGATGAGGACCTGGTCCATGTGCCAGTCGCGCGCCTGGCCCCCGGCCAGAAGCAGCTGGTGGAAATCGCCCGGGCCCTGTCGCTGAGGGCCCGCGTCATCATCATGGACGAGCCGACCTCGAGCCTGACACAAAAGGAAACCGACCGGCTCTACGAGGTGATCGACGACCTGCGCGGGGCCGGCGTCTCGATCATCTACATTTCCCACCGCCTCGTGGAGGTGCGACGGTGTGCCGATCGCGTGACTGTCCTACGCGACGGCAAGAACGCCGGGGAGTTGGCCCGGAGCGAGATCAATCACGACGCGATCGTCCGGCTCATGGTCGGTCGAGATCTCAAGGGCTTCTACCCGCGAACCGAGCGCAAGGTCCGCACGGTCCCGCCGGCCCTGGAGGTCCGGGAAGTGACCTACGCCGGCGGGCCGGACACGCCGGTCTCGTTCTCTCTTCGCGGCGGCGAGATTGTCGGCATGGCCGGGCTGGTCGGCGCCGGCCGGACCGAGCTCGCCGAGGCCCTCTTCGGGTTGCGACCGATTATCGCGGGGCAAGTGCTGCTCGACGGCCAGCCCGCGACCAGCCGCCACCCGTCCGACGCGGTCGGGGCTGGCCTGCTGATGGCACCGGAGGATCGTCGGCTCAACGGGCTGGTGCTGGAAAAGAGCGTCGGCTTCAATCTGAGTCTGCCCAACCTGGACATGCTCACATCCGGGGGGATGGTTTCGTCGCGGCGGGAGCGGACAACTAGCCGCGACCTGTGCGATCGCCTCCGCATCAAGACCCCCTCCATCGACCAGCCGGTCGCACTCCTCTCCGGGGGCAACCAGCAGAAGGTGGTGCTCGGCAAGTGGCTGGCCCGGAAGCCGCGAGTCTTGATCCTCGACGAGCCGACTCGCGGGGTGGACGTCGGCGCCCGGAGCGAAATCTACGGGCTCATGGACAAGCTGGCCGGGCAGGGCGTGGCGCTGCTCATGATCTCCAGCGACCTGGAAGAAATCCTCGG
>DATFWZ010000393.1:0-15561 GCA_035258765.1 Gemmataceae bacterium | reverse complement strand
CGAAGGACCAGCAACCTCAACCACCGCCGGCCCCGTTCCCGGGCCCGCCACATGCCCCGCTCCCGCCCGGCCCGCCGCTCCCGCCCGGGGGCCGGCCGTACCAACCGCCGCCGTCTTTCCCGGCCGTCGTCCCGGCCTTGTTGGTCGTGGCCCTTGCCGTCTGGGCCTTGAAACGCCAGCGCGAACAGGAGGAGGAAGAGATGACCGCCCCGACCACGGACCCGGCCGCCGGGTTCGAGTACAAAATCGTCCGCAGCGCCACCGCGGCCTTCAAGCGCCCGGACAAGTTCCGGGCCATGCTCGACGAGGAGGCCCGGGCCGGGTGGGAGCTGTTCGAGGTGTTCGACCATTGCCGCGTGCGGCTGCGACGATCCGTCGCCTGCCGGGAGCGCGACGCGGAGCTGTCGCAAGACCCCTACCGCACCCGGTTCGGGACTCCCGAGGGGAAGATCGCCCTGTGGATCGTTCTCGGCATCCTCGTCGGCATCGCCGTATTCGTCGGCCTGATGCTCCTGTTGGTCAAGTAAGCGCGTGAGACACGCCGTGACGGATGAGTCCCTATTCCTGGCCGCCCTGAGCCGCGCCGACCCGGCCGACCGCCGCCAATTCCTCGACGACGCCTGCGCCGGCGACACCGAATTGCGCAAGCGCATCGACGTCATGCTGGCCGCGTTCGCCGCCGGTAGGGGACGGGCCGAATCGGCGCCCGCGATGGCCGAGACGCTCACCGGCCCCGTTCAATCCCCGCCGACCGCCGACTACCAGCCCAGGGCCGAGCCCGGCACGGTCGTCGCCGGCCGGTACAAGCTGCTCGAGCGCATCGGCGAGGGCGGGATGGGCGAGGTCTGGGTCGCACGGCAGACCGAGCCGGTGCAGCGGAAGGTGGCCTTCAAGGTGATCAAGGCCGGGATGGACTCGAAGAGCGTCCTGGCGCGCTTCGAGGCCGAGCGGCAGGCCCTCGCCCTGATGGACCACCCGAACATCGCCAAGGTCCTCGACGGCGGATTGACCGACGACCTCCGCCCGTTCTTTGTCATGGAGCTGGTCAACGGCCAGCCGCTCACCAAGTTCTGTGACGAGGTCAAGCTCACGCCCCGGGAGCGGCTGGAGCTGTTCGTCCCGGTCTGCCACGCCGTGCAGCACGCCCACCAGAAGGGGATCGTCCACCGCGACCTGAAGCCGACCAACATTCTGGTCACGCTCTACGACGGCCAAGCGGTCCCGAAAGTGATCGACTTCGGCGTCGCCAAGGCCACGGGCGGTCGGCTGACCGAGGAGACGCTGTCCACCCAGTTCGGGGCGGTGGTCGGGACGTTCGAGTACATGGCCCCGGAGCAGGCCGGGTTCAGTGCCCTCGACGTGGACACCCGGGCCGACGTCTACTCCCTGGGCGTCATCCTGTACGAACTGCTGACCGGGCTGCGGCCGTTTGAAGGCTCGCGGCTGCGCAAGGCGGCGATCGACGAGCTGTTTCGCATCCTCCGGGAGGAGGAGCCGCCGAAGCCGAGCACGAAGCTCAGCACCGACGCGTCGCTGCCGACGGCCGCGGCCGCCCGGCGGACGGACCCGAAGCGACTCGCGGCCCTGATGCGCGGCGAGCTCGACTGGATCGTGATGAAGTGCCTGGAGAAGGACCGGTCGCGCCGGTACGAGACGGTCAGCGCCCTGGCGAAGGACGTCGAGCGTTTCCTGGCCGACGAGCCGGTCGAAGCCCGGCCGCCGACGCTCGGGTACCGGGCCCGGAAGTTCCTGCGGCGGAACCGGAGCCTCGCGGCGATGCTCGGGGGCGTGTTCGCCACGCTGTCCGTCGCCGTGCTCGCGACCACCCTCGGCCTGATGGAAGCCCGCCGGCAGCGGGACGCGGCCGAGCGAGCGCAGGAGCAGGCGAACGTGGACCGCGAGCGAGCGGTCGCCGAGTCGCGGCGCGCGGAGCTGGAGGCGGGCCGGGCCCGCGAGGCCGAGGCAGAGCAGGGCAAGGCCCGCGGGCAGGCGGAGGCCGCGCTCATCCGCAGTGACGCCCTGCGCCTGGCGTCCGAGGCGTCCATCAAACGGCCGGGAGATCCGGGCCTGGCCATGCTCCTGGGGTTGGAGGCGGTCCGCCGGTACCCGCACCACCTGACGTTTGCCGCCCTGTACGACGCGGCCGCCGACCTCCGCGAGCGGCGATCGATCCCGACCGATATCTACGCCCCGAAGGGCACGCTGCTCAGCAGCGACGGCAAGCGTGCCCTCGTGTACACGTCCGCGGGCACGGACCGCGTCGCCCGCGTCATCGACCTGGCGACCGGCAAGGTGACGGCCACTTGGAACTCGTTCGCCCAGGGGGCGGCGGACATGGACTGGAGCCGGGACGGGGCCCGGGCGGTGGCGACGTCCGAAGGCCGGACAAGCGTCGTCTTCACCGACGGCCAGAAGCCCGAGCGGGCCACGTTTACCGAGCGGGTCGCCTACGTCTGGGACACCGCCACCGGCCGCGACCTGGTCCACCTCCGCGGGCACGACGACAAGGTGGTGATGGCCCAGTTCAGCCCGGACGGGACGAAGATCGTGACCGCGTCGTGGGACGGGACCGCCCGAATCTGGGACGCGGTCAACGGCAAAGAACTGCACGTCCTCCGCGGGCACCCAAACAACCTGTTGACCGCCCGGTTCAGCCCGGACGGCAAGCGCGTCCTGACAGTATCTTCGCAGATGGACCAGACTATCAATTCCCGGGACCGGTCCGGTAAGGTCGTCCCCATTTCTGGCGCTAACCTCGACCCGGGGGTCACGAACCGCCCCTACCGGAACGAGGGGACGACGAGTGGCTGGTCCGGTGGCAGCGCGCGGCGGCGCGACCCGGCGTTCGCCCGGGTGTGGGACGCCGACACCGGCAAAATGCTCGCCGAGTTCACCCATAAGTCCGGCGGGTTTGACCTGTGGGCCCGGCCGATGGTGGCCGGGTTCAGCCCGGACGGTACACGCGTCGCCCTCGGATTCGACCGCGAGGCGATTGGGGTGTGGGACACGACCGGGGGGGACGCGCAGGTCGTCTTGCGCGGGCACCCCGGGCGGGTGACGGCCCTCGACTTCAGCCGTTACGGGTCCGAGCTGGCTTCGGCGGGGGACAACGGCGCCGTCATCCTCTGGAACCTGGGCAACGGGCAAGTCATTCGCCGGTTCGAGGGACACGAGAAGACGATGGTGTCCGTGGTGCGCTTCTCGGCCGACGGCCGGCGGCTGATAGCGGCCGGGGCGGACCGGACGGCCCGCGTCTGGGAGGTGCGGACCGGCCGGGAGTTGGCGGTCTTCCGCGGGCACGACGGCTCGGTGGACACGGCCTACTTCCTCCCTGACTCGGACACCGTGCTCACCGCCGGCAACGGCCCCTTGCGGGTGTGGTCGGTCACGCCCCCCGCGCCGATCCCGACGTTGCTGTCCGAGCCGGAACCGCCGTCCGGGCTCCTGGGCAAAGTGTTCGGCGAGCCCCCGGCCCGGCACACGTCCCCGGTCACCGCCTTGACGTTCGCCCCGGACGGCCAGTCGGTGTTCACCGGGTCGTCCGACCGGACGGTCCGGCGGTGGGACTCGTCCACCGGCCGGCAAACAGCTCTGCTCATGTCGGAACTTCGGGGCGAGGTCCGCGGGTTGCGTTTCGGGCCGGGCGGGGTGGTGTACGCGGGCACGGAAATGTCGAACATCTCCTGGGGTGACCGGGCCGGGGAGCGGGAGACGCTCTTGTCGATGGTCCACCGGTGGGACCCCGTGACCCTGGAGGCCGCCCGGTTCCTGAAGAACCAGACATGGGGCGTGGGCCACATGGACTTGACCGCGGACGGCCGGCGGCTGCTCTTGCTCCAGCGGGGCACCGGCTTGAAATACCGAGCCGGTGCCCGCGACGCGCTGGAGTACACGTCCGACTACCGGGCCGCCACCGGCGAGGTGACGGTCTGGGACACCCAGACGGGCCGGCAGATTTGCATCGTTCCCGAGCCGAAGCAGTACCAGGACTCCCGGCCGTTGCCGCGGTTCAGCCCGGACGGGGCGACCATCCTGTTCCTGACCGAGCGGTCCGACCGGCTGGCCCTGTATGACTCCCGGACGGGCGAGCGGGTCCGCGAGCTCGCGCCCCCGAGCGTGTCCCAGGGCACGCGCTGGTCGCAGGCGCGTTTCAGTCCGGACGGGCGGACGATCGTCGGGATTGCGGCTGGCAGCCGGGACCTCTGGTTCTGGGACGCGGCCACGGGGGGCCTGCTCGGTTCGTTCCGGACCCCGGAGCAGTCCCCGAGCTGGCACCCGGAGCTGGCGTTTACGCCGGACTCCAAGCATGTAGCCTTCACGGTGCAGCGGGTGGTGCAGGTCGTGGACGTCGCGAGCCGGACGGGCGTGCGGGAGCTGCGCGGGCACGAAGCGCCGGTGATCGCCCTGGCGTTCTCCCCGGACGGCACGCGCCTCCTGACCGGGTCGGAGGACAAGACCGCGGCGCTGTGGGACGTCGGGTCCGGCGGACTGGTCTCCGTGTACCGCGGGCACGCGGGCGCGGTGAACCTGGTGGCCTACTCCCCGGACGGCAAGCGGGTGGCGACGGCAAGCTCGTCGGAGCCCGTGGCCCGGGTGTGGCCGATCGACGTGGTGCCGGAATTCGAGAAGCGCAAGCCGCGGGAGCTGACGGCGAACGAGCGGGTGCGCTACGAGCTGCCGCCGGCGGGGCGGAAGTAGATGAGCGATCGACCTGACCGCCTTCCCCGACCGCCGGCAGAGGGGGCGTGATACAATTCGGGTGACGGAAGGAGGGCGGCCGATGACCACCAGCACCGAGCATATTGCCAAGACGCCCGGGATCTGCGGCGGACGGGCATGCATCGCGGGACATCGGATTCGGGTCGCCGACATCGTCGTCTGGCACGAGCGGCGCGGGTACTCGCCGGACGAGATCGTGGCCCTGTTCCCCGGGCTGGCCCTGGGCGACGTCCATGCCGCGCTGGCCTATTACTTCGACCACCGGTCGGAGATCGACGCCGATCTTGAAGCAGACGATGGCCTCGCACGCCAACTCAGTCAGACGCAGCCGTCGAAGCTACGCGAGCGCCTGAATGGCTGACGCCATCCGGTTCTACGCCGATCAGCACTACCCCGCCCCCGTGACCGCCGGACTGCGGCGCCGCCGGATCGACGTCCTGACGGCCCAGGAGGCCGGCCAGTGCGGCGCGAGCAATCCCGACCAACTCGTGTTCGCCACCGCTCGGGGCCGAGTCCTTGCCACCTTCGACTCCGATTTCCTCGCCTTGCATCAGTCGGGCGCGTCACACGCCGGCATCGTCTGGTGACCGGCCACGAAATACGGGATCGGGCCATTGATCCAGATGCTCGTGCTCTTGCACAGCGTGGTCGCCGCCGACGAGATGCTCAACCACGTCGAGTACCTGTAGGCGGCGACTTCTGACCCCGGTCGCATGTCCGACCTGACGGCCATGCTCCTGGCCGAATTCCAGACTGAGCCCATAGCGAAGGCCCCCGGGCAATCCAATGCCACCAACGTTGCCACCACCGCGCCGCCGGTTTATCATCCCCCATCGCCTTCACCCCACTCGGACCAGGATTCGCCATGTCCGCCACCCTCACGATCCGCGATGAGACCCTCAGCGGTGAATCCCTCAGCGAGTGGGCCCTCGAAGTGCTCACCGAACGGCTGACCGTCCGCGAGCTGATCCGCGGCCGAGTCTACCAGGAGGTCCAGGACTTCAACCGCCAACGGGCCGATGTGTTCCGCGGCTTCATCCAGCCCGAAGGCGCCGAGAAGGCCCTCAACGGCTGGAAGCTGAAGAAGCCCCGCGAGCTCGACTGGAAGAAGCAGTTCGATCGCGGCGTCGAGGCCTTCGAGAAGAGCCAGGTGCTCATCCTGATCAACGACCGACAGGCCGAGTCGCTCGACGAGGAGTTCAAGGTCGGCCCGGACACGCGGGTGACGTTCCTCCGCTTGATGCCACTGGTGGGGGGATAGAACCGTGGCCAAGACGACCGACCCCGCCGCCCTGATCGATCGGGCGATCCAACAGTTCCTTCCCCGGATCGAAACCGGGAACTATTACGGCCAGAAGATCGAAAAGGTGCCCGCCGGCAAGACGATCCTCGCCCAAGACCGCGAGGTGCAGGCGGCGATCGTTCGGGCGGCCCTCGACCGGTTGCCCGTTCTGGAAGAGAAGATCGCCGCGCACCGCTCAAAGCTCAAAGGGTCGGAGAAATACAATCCGAATGCGCGTCCCGGTTGGGACGAAATCTGGCAGCCGCGATTCGTGCTGCTCGAGATGCTGCGCGGCCTCCTCCGGAAGGCCCTGCCGTTGACCGAAGCCGATTTGATCCGCTTGTTCGAGTGGCCACTTCAAAGTTCCAACGGACTGTACACCGCTTGGTACCCGTGGGCTGGCATGGCCAGCGCGGCGGAATGCTTCGCGGCCGATACGAGCATCACCGGCAAGTTCGCCGATCTCTTGAATCGGGTTGAGAAAGGGCTGCGGAAGGAGCGCGACGACAAGGACGCTCGCAACTTCGCAGACCGCTTTCAGACGCTGTTGGCCGGGGCGCCACAGATCAAGATCGAGTCCGGCGAGGCCTGGTCCGACGCCGCCCTGTCAGACCTCAAGAAGCTCAAGGCCAAGCCCGCCCGGGCCTGGAACGCCCTGCTCACTCACTGCCAGACCGGGGGCAAGGGCAAGCTCACGCCCGCGTGGGAGAAGGACGCCCAACCTCTCATCGACGCCGTCGGGTTCGACTCGCTCAAGGACCACGCCCTCCGCTGGTTCCCGCTGGTCGACAAGCCGCGGACAGAGCCCCGCGAGCGCGACCACCCGTGGGAGCCCGACTACGACCAACTCATCGTCCCGCAACACGTCGAGCTCCTCCGCGGACTCGTCTGGTCCTGCGGCCTGAAGGAGGACGCGGACCTCGCCCGGGCGATTGGAAAGCTCGCCCTCAGCGCCTACCGCAAGGTCCCCGGCAAGGGCCCGCGGCTCGTGTCCCTCGGCAACGCCTGCGTCACCGCCCTCGGCCACATGCCCGGGCGGGCGCCGATCGGCCAGCTCGCGGTCCTCAAGGTGAAAGTGAAATTCGGCACCGCCCAGAAGGAGATCGAGAAGGCGTTCAACGCCGCCGCGGCCCGCGAGAACCTGCCACGAGATGAAATCGAGGAACTGGCCGTCCCCGCATACGGACTGGAAGAGGTGGGCGTCCTCCGCGAGACGCTGGGCGACTACCGGGCCGAGCTCGTCGTGGACGGGGGCAGCACCGCGATCCACTGGTTCAAGGACGGCAAGCCGCTCAAGTCCGCCCCGGCCGCGGCGAAGAAGGACCACGCCGCGGAGGTCAAGGAACTCCAGTCGGCGCTCAAGGACATCAACACCATGCTCCCGGTCCAGCGGGAGCGGCTCGACGCCAGTTTCCTCGCGCAGAAGACTTGGCCGCTCGGCGTCTGGCGCGAGCGCTATCTCGACCACCCACTCATCGGCACCATCGCCCGCCGGCTGATCTGGTCGTTCGCCTCAAAGGGCAAGACGGCCGACGGCATCTGGCACGGCGGTCGCATTGTCAGCGCCGACGGCCGCGAGCTGGCGATCGCGGACGACGCGACCGCGACCCTCTGGCACCCGATCGGTCGGCCGGTGGACGCGGTCCTCGCCTGGCGCGACTGGCTCGACAAGCACGAGGTCGTCCAGCCGTTCAAGCAGGCGCACCGCGAGGTCTACGTCCTGACCGACGCGGAGCGACGCACCGGCACGTATTCCAACCGGTTCGCGGCCCACGTCCTCCGGCAACACCAGTTCCACGCCCTGTGCGCCGCCCGGGGGTGGACGAACCGGCTGCGGCTCATGGTCGACGCCGACTACCCACCGGCGCACCGGCTGCTGCCGCAGTGGAACCTGCGGGCGGAGTACTGGGTCGAAGGGGCGGGTTCTGAGTACGGCCAGGACACGACCGACTCCGGCGCGTACCTGTACCTGGCCACCGACCAGGTCCGGTTCTACCAGATCGAGGCCCCGCAGCTCCACGCCCACGCCTCCGGCGGCGGGTACGGCCGGTACAACCAGGCCGTAGACGAACCGCTGCCCCTCACCGACATCCCGCCGCTCGTTTTCTCGGAGATCATGCGCGACGTGGACCTGTTCGTCGGCGTCGCCAGTGTCGGCAATGATCCGAACTGGGCAGACGGCGGGCCCGGGGGCCAGTACCGCGACTACTGGCAGAGCTACTCGTTCGGCGACCTGTCCGCGACGGCCCAGACGCGGCGGGCGCTGCTCGAGAAACTGATCCCCCGGCTGAAGGTCGCCGACCGGTGCTCGCTGGCGGACAAGTTCCTGATCGTGCGCGGCGACGTTCGCACCTACAAGATCCACCTGGGCAGCGGGAACATCTTGATGGCCCCGAACGACCAGTACCTGTGCATCGTCGCGAAGCAGACGGTAGCTGGGGTGGACCGGGTGTTCCTGCCGTTCGAGGGGGACGCGACGCTGTCGGTGATTCTGAGCAAGGCCTTCCTCTTAGCCGCGGACACCAGGATCACCGACCAGACGATCACCAGTCAGCTGAAGAAGTGAACGGCCGGAAACGGGCTCGATCGCCCCGTTATCGGTGGGGGATTGCGCACGTCCCCCGGTTGACTCCGCGTTCGCGCTCGGGGTGTCGCTTCAAACATCGAGGGCCGCCCGAAACCGGACGGCCCTCCGCGGATGCCAGTTACGCTGTTCACTCGGCCAGGGCGAGCGCGGTCGTCGCGCCGTCGCCGGTGGGCTCCGCGGGGGTCGCGGCCGGGCGTACGAGGTCGCGTGCCCAGGTGGCCAGCTCCTCCTTTTGCGCGCTGGCCGCTCCGGCGAGCCGCCGGGCCTCGGCCTCGGCCGCGGCAACGGTCTGAGCAAGATCGCCGCCGAGCCGCGCGTCGGCGTGCTCATCCGGGAGCAAGCTCGCGAGCAGTCGACCGAGAATCGCCCGCAACGACTCGTGGGAGGTGACGAGCAATGGCACGTCTACCCCGGCGCAGAAATGGATCCCGTCGCGGGCCCGGTCCAACATGGCGGCTACCGTTCGCGGCGGCAGGATCTGGCTCATGACCCGGCTCCGGTGAATGCACCCCCGCGCCCGCCAAGTTGACCCGGCGGCCAGCGGAGTCGCAACGAGGATCAACTCCGACCGCTACTCCTGTGGTCTCCGTCTGGCGTCCAGTTCTTTGAGATCCGCATGCAATCTTCATGCCACGGGTTCGCCGCGACCCGGAGACTTTGCGGAGCGGAGCGCGCGACCTCGCTTTCCCAGGGCGCTCAATCTGAGTCGCCGACGCGTCTAGCGTGCGCCTCGCTCCGCAAGGCCTCCGCGTCGCGGCGAACGACGCGCCGCATCGGTTTCGCCATTTCCAGGACGCAGGCGCCCGGATAGCATGCCACGGAAGCCAAACGCAGCCATCGAGGAAACGTCCCATGATGATGGTCGGATTCAGCTGGATCTTTATCGGCCTGGCGGCCGGGTTCCTGGCGCCGCTGGTCGTTCCCGGGCGGCGGGATGCGCAACTGCCGGTGGCGATGCTGGTGGCCTGTACCGGCGCGTTCATGGGCGCCCTATTCTCCTCCATCGTGTTCAACTCCCCGGACCGCACCGGGAAGCCGGACGTGGTCCCCGAGTGGACCGGGCTCATCATGTCGATTGTCGGCGGGGCGGTCGCGTTCGGGTTCTACGTCGCCACCATGCGCCGGCCGGCCCAGCCCCGAGGGGCGTAGATGACCGACTCGCCGCGCCGGGCGACGACACTGATGTCGGCCCTCGTCGCCGCGCTGCTTGCGGCCCGGGGCATGGCCGGCGCCGAACCCGTCCTCGACGTCATCGTCACCACTAACCTGACCACTTCGAAGGAGCACGCGGGCGCGTACCACGAGGCCATCCGCGCCCAGCTCGCCGACGCACTGACGAGCCTGTCGCCCGTCACCGAGTCCCCGGACGGCAAGCCGCCGAAAGACGGGGCCGCCCGGTTCCGGCTCACCGCCGAGCACAAGGGCACCGCGAACGTCGGCGACACTCTCAAGGCCGTCGGCGAGCACCCGACCGCGTCCGGGGCCAAAGCTGGCCTCGACAAGTCGAGGTACGTCACCACCTGGTACCTCCCGTACCAGCACAAGGGGACGATCGCGTTTCAGCTCGCCGAATGGAAGGACGGGGCCTACAAGGTGCTCGACTCGTGGACCGTCGCGGTGCCCGACCCGCTCGAAACCGACGAGCACCGCGGCCTCGTCGCGGTGGCCGACTTGAAGCAGGACGCGTCGAAGGCCAAGATCGACTTCAACCCGAAGTTCCCCAGGGACCTGGCCAAGGCCCGGGATGAGGCGCTCACCCGGATACTGCCGGGGTCGATCCGGGACGGGTTCTTTCAGCGCCTGGTATCGGCACGAATCGCGAAGGTCAAGGGAACCGCGGACACGATTGAGGCGGAATTGGCGCTCCAGAACCGCTCGCCGTGGGCGGTGAAGAAGCTGCGCGTCGGGGCGGTGACGCAGACGATGGTGCTGGTGGGCGATTCCGGGGCGAACCACGAACTGGAATTCAACCCGCCGCTGGCCCCGGGCAAGTCGGCGACGCGCGTAGTGTCGGGCCCGGCCACGAAAGTGAACGCCAAGCTGGCCGGCGTGAAGCCCGGGGTCACGTTCGGGGCGATTCAGTTCGAGCCGCTAAAGTAAGACATGTCTTGTTCCCCTTCTCTGCTTCGGAGACGGGGGAGAAAATCCTAATCCTTCACTTCGACCACTTCCCAGAGCTGGCCCTTCGCCTTGTCGTCGGCCTTCTTTTGAATCACCTTGCCGTCCGAATCGACGTCGAGGACCATCTCGCTCGACTTGGCCTTCAGTCGCCGGACTTTGCCGTCGCCCTCCCAGGCCCAGCGCTGGTTGTCGATGCCTTCCGACTTTTCGTCCCACTGGATGATCGCGGCCCCCTCCTCACGCGAATCCTCAAACACGTCGAGCACCTTACCGGTCTTGCGGTTGACGACCTTGTAGAACTCGCCGTCCTTCTCGAACTTCCACTGGGCGGTGTTCGCGTCGTCCTTGGCCAAGATGACGCGGGCCCCGGCGTCGCCTGAATTATCTTCGACAGCCAGCACCTTGCCCGTGTCCTTGTGGACCAACTTGACGTACTTCGCCTCGTCGGCGCAGGCCGGGGCGGCAAGCACGACGGCGGCGGTGACGGCCAGGCAGCGGAACATGGGAGACCTCCCGGTGAGAGATGGGTGAGAGGCCCGCCGCCGGGTGAGGCGGGGGCGGACCGGGGGGCATTCTAGCCGGCCCGGGCGGGTCGCGCGGCCGGATGCCGTTGTCCAGGGTAGGCCCGGACTCATCGAGGACGGGCCCGACACCGGCGGGACGGGTAGCCCTGCCGGTGTCCCCAATTGTCGCCCGGAGAAGCTCGAAGGCTGCCAACCCGCACACGCACGCGTGGCAACCTTACGCCGGGTGGCCGACCACTCGGGCCGCAGCCGCGGCGGCGAACGCGTTCACCAGTGGGTGCGCCACGTGCTTCAGCGCCGCCCGTTCCGGCTGGTAGAGGGTGGCGAAAAAGAACGGGTGGCCGTCCAGCTCAACGGCCCGCACGTCACCGGCCGGATCGCGGCCGGCGATCCGCAGGGCCGAGCCGCCCAGGACCGACACGTAGGTGGGGTTCAGCCCGTAGTTGCAGTGGTAGGCCTCCTCCGCCTCGGCTGCTCCGTAGATGGCCCGGAGGCGCGAGCCCTCCTCGAAAAAGATGCGCCCGGACTTCTCCACCAGCGAACACGACAGGCGAGCGATGACCGGCATGCGGGCTTCGGGGTCCAGTTCGGCGTGCTGGGCGCTGCGGTATCCCAGAACGTCGCGAACATATTGCAGAACGGCGTGCTGGAATCCGCCGCACGTGCCGAGGAACGGGGTGCCCGACTCGCGGGCGAACCGGATCGCGGCCAGGGCTCCCTCCGTGTTCGCATACGGACTGGCCGGGACGCACCACAGGCCGGCGAAGCCACCGAGTTGAACCGGCACGTCGGCACCCAGAGTCGCCGTGCCCACCCAGGTTTCGTGTACGGGTAGGCCCAGGTGCTCGCCGGCCAGCCGGACGGCTTCCGGGATCGCCTGGTGCGCAAGGATACTCGGGTCGTAATCGCCAATCAGCCCGATTCGCACGGCTGTCATTGGGTACTCCGTCAAGAACGTCTCAAAACCGCTCGAACGCGTCGCGACGCTTTTTCACCGGGATCGGCTCCGGAAGCCCCAGGGTGGCCGTGGCTGCGAACCCGGGCGCGCCAATCGCCTTGAAGTACCCCGGGTGGCCGTCCAGCGGCGCCGCCCGGATCGAGCGGTTCTCCCACCAGTACTCGGTCGAAAGCAGAACGCGCCGGGCCTCGACCGGGTCGGTGTCGTCGGCCGCTTCCGGGTCGGCATACGGTTGCCACTCGACGGCGGGGACGGGGACTTCGATGTAGTCGGTGTAGGTCTCCCCGGGCCGAAGCAGCGACGAGAACGGCACGACCTTGGCATACACGTGCATCCCCTTCGGGATCGGCGGGATGCCGAGGAACAGGTGCAGGGCCGTCTCGTCCTCGCGAAAGGCGGTGTACGCCCGGTGCGACAGCGGCTCGCGCAGCCCGCTGGCGACGCGGGTGAACACGTACACGGGGTACCGCCCCTGGTTTGTGAATGTGTAACTGACGCGGAGGGCGTCGTCCCGGCGCTCGCCGCGGAGCGCGATCGCCAGTTCCGGTTGATGCGCCATGTGCGTCCCCTTAAGGCGTGTCGTCGTGGCCGGTCCGTTCCGGCAGGCCGCGTTCGCGCCGGTACGGGTTCTCGATGTCCCTGATCGTCTGCAGCTCCTCGGCGTCCGTCCAGTGGCGGTTCGAGGACCGCTCGTCGAAGACCCGGTTGGAGAGGTCTTCGCCCCGGGCGGCGTTGCGGGCATGGCCGAGCTCGTGGAGCAGGGAAGTGTCCGGCGGGCTGTTCGGTCCTTCCCAATGGTCCGGGTCGTAGGCGACCACGCTGTTCGCCCCCTCCCCACGCTTGGCCTCGTTGAAATCGAACCGCGCTTCCGACTCCTCGAGCGGCTTGGCCCACGCCTTGTTTTCTCCCACGGCTTCCTTGATGACCACTCTCTTGCCCGTGGCGTGGATGTCTTCGAGCACCTTGCGGCCGGTCTTGCTGCTGGCGATGATTCCGAGGTCGCGCTCCGCGGCGATGACGAAATTGGGATTGTCCCCCGCCCTGATGATCAAGGTCTCCGCCTTCTTCATTTCGTCGATGAGCTTAAACGCCCGCCGGTACGAATTGAGCGTGACGAAATCCAGCTTGCCGACGAGGTTGCTCAGGCCGTACTTCCCGGGATTGTGCGCCGCCCGCCGGCGCATCGCGCCGACCGCGGACCGGAGGGCGCGATAGTTGGACGACTTGCCGAGCAGTCCCTTCAAGGGGGCCAGCGCCTTGCCGAGCTTCTTGAACAACGCCCCGAATGCGGCCCCCATCACCTTGGCCGACAGCGACGGCATGGGGATGCCGCCGATGGCGACGTCGGTGCTCGCGGTGATCGTGAACCCGAACATCGAGCCGATCGGCGGGTCCCCGGGGCCGACCGGCTTGGGCGTCGAGAAGATGCAGTGCTTGGTGATGTCCACGGCCAGGCGGGCCGCCCGGGCGCCCTCGACCCAGACGTTCGAGGAGCCCAGGTAGATCTCGTAGAGGGGGAAGTAGCCGCCGCACCAGATGCCCAGGCCCAAGTCGCCGCATCGGGCCGCGGGCCGGCCGTTGATCAAGACCTTCTCCGCCCCGGACATGAACGGGATTGGGATCACCGGCCCGGTGCTCGGCAACATGATCGGCGGTGCCGGCGGCGCGTTCGGCGGGTGCGGGTGGGCGTGCGGCAGTCCGAAGTCGTAGTCCGCGATCCGCACGGCCGGCAGGGCCGGGAACGGGATCGCGGACAGCCCCATCGACACCAGCTGCTCGACGCTGGTCAGGATGCCGAACGCGGCCCCGACGTGCTGCATGACCCCCTCCGGCGGCTTGCCGTCGCCGAGGTGCGTGAGGCTGCCGAGCTGCTTGCCGATGACGCCCGCCTGCTGGGCCATGCCCTTGCCGATGCTATTAGCGCTCGTGGAGTTCCACTCGCCGGCCATTCCGCGTCCGAGGGCCTCCATGGACCGCACGACGTCGGGCTCCTTCGACGGATCGTAGTTGGCCATCTCGTTCCGCTGGTCGGCGAAGCCGCGGGTCCAGACGCCGTTGGCGCCGGACTCCGACTTGCCGGGGCCGAAGTTCTGGGCCTTGGCCAGGAGCCGGCCGGTGGCGGTCGCTGCGTCGGACATCTCCATTCACCCCCTGCGCGTTCAGTGGCAGCACGCCGCGTCGGCGGTCGCCTTCGGGTCGCCGCCGAGCCGGTCGAGTTGTTCCAGGATCTGGGCCCGCCCGCCCTCGCGGCCCTCGGCGAACGTGTCCGACGTCATCCCGTCGTACACCGCGAGCGCCTCGTGCCAGCACCCGGCGGCCTCGTCCGTCTTGCCGTCCGACTCGTACAGCTTGCCCATGCAATCCAGGACGTGCGCCTCAATCGGCAGCAGGTTCTGTGATTTGCACTGGTCGCGGGCGATTTGGAAGCTCTGCATCGCCTGTTCCACCCGCCCCTGGCGGTAGAGCGCCACTCCGAGGTTGGAGAGGACCATCGGGACCAGCGGGCCCATCTTGTGGTCGAGCGCAAGGTCCAGTGCCCGGCCGTACGTCGCCTCGGCGGCCGCGAAGTCCGCCCGGGCCGCCTGGGTGTTGCCCAGGTTGTAACAGGCCGACGCGACCTCCGTCGGCTCGCCGTCCCGGGCACTCAGATCGACCCATTGCTGTTGCAACCGGAGGGCCTCGTCGTACTCGCGGCGGGCGAAGGCGAACCCGGCCACGAGCGCCGTGTACTGGCGGACGTCCGATGGCGAGAGGCCGGTGCCGCGCCGCAGCTCGGCCTTCACGTCCTCCTCGATCTCCGCGGGGGCGAAGTGGAAATCCTGGGTCAGCACCCCGGGGCACTTCTCCTCGATCCCGTCCAGGGCCGGCTTGCGGAGCTCGTCCACGACCAGGTATTTCATCCATTCCGACGGGGTCTTCGCGGCCAGGTACTCGACGGCCTTGCGGTACTTGCCAGCGTCCGCGACGCGATCCGGGACGAGGATCAGGACGACCGACCCGATCACTCCCGGCAAGGCGTCGGCCAGGGCACCCGCATACGTGACGAACCGCTCGCGTGGCGGGAAGGTGGCGAGGACCTCAGCGTCCAACCGGAACTGAAATCCGACGTCCTTGAGTGGCTGCTTCCACCTGGCCACCTCCGCCGCGAGGAGCGCCAGCAGATCGTCGAAGAACTGGTCCGGCGATTCGAACGGCGCGTCGGAGCAGAGCATGATGTGCGGGTTGCTCTCATCACCGTCCAGGCCGGCGAGCAGGCGCATGAGTAGCGGCCGCATGTCCGGCTCGGACCGGACGACGCGCAACCTCTGATCCGGGTCGTCCATGAACAGCCGGATCAGCTCGACGTGCGCGGTGAAGAAGGATTTCAGGA
>DATFWZ010000392.1:0-8265 GCA_035258765.1 Gemmataceae bacterium | reverse complement strand
GGGCTGGGCGGCCGAGTCGCCGGGCATGCCGACGACGAGCCCGACCACTCCTCCCAAGAGGAGCGCGCGGATTCGTCGAGCCGTCGGACGGGTCGGCCGCATGATCGGGCCCAACACGAACCGCGCGGAAGATCGCGTGATAGAGTTGTATACGGGACGGGGCTTCCGAAGTGGCCACGCCGGCCGGGGGTCACTTCGCGGGCTCCGCGGTCCCGAGCACGGGTTGATTGTCCGGGAACGCTGACACCGGGTACCAGTGCTCCACCGCCCAGCGCTTTCCCACCCGCTTCCAGCGCTCGATCCGGTCGTCGTCGAAAGCGATTACGACGGAACCTTCACGAAGCGTTGCTTTGCCCGGCGAGGACCGGAGCGGCTCCACGACCGAGGCCTGACCGTTGTCGCCGACTGTGCATGTCTCGACCACGCCGTTGGCGAACTCAACCCGCCACTGGCCGACCGGCAAGCCGTTGTTCGGGGCCTTGAGCCGCGGCGCCCCTTCGGTGAGGACCGACACGGTCAGGGCGACGGCGAGCGCAGCGATTGCCCGCGACATGATTGATCCTCACGGTCGGGGAAGCCGGATCAATGTCCACCAGTTTAGACGCCGGCCGGCACCACGAAATGCGGCGCGTTACATTCCGTAGCCACAAGCGGCCCGCTTGTAGCTACGAAGTGGTCGCCGGGACCGAGAACATTTGCCGCACCCGGTCCGAGACGCGCTTCGGCCGCCCGGTCTGCGAGTCGATCGGCACCCAGACGGTCCGGGCCTTGGCCAATAGCTTCCGATCACTCGCGCGCAGGATCTCCGTGTGCCGGTCGAAGCGGAGGCCGCTGGCGCTGCCGATCCAGGTGCGGAGGATCAGTTCCTCGCCAGGATTGGCCGGGGCGTGGTAATCGATCTCGTGACGAACCACCATCCAGACCAGGCCCGCCTGGTCCTCCGGGTGGGCGGTCGCGCGCCAGTGGGCAATGGCCGCGTCCTGCACCCAGCGCAGGTAGACGATATTGTTCGCGTGCCCGAGACCGTCGATGTCAGCCGGCTCGACGCGGGTTGTCAGCTCGTAGGGCGCGACCGGTTCAGTCATCGAAACCTCGCACTATCACGAGTTAGCCCGACGCGCCAGCGAGGGCGATTGCCTACGCCCTCGCTGGCGCGTCGGGCTAACCCGCTCACGGCAGCCGGTCCATGCCCGGGGGCGGGTCGAGGACCTCTTCCACCAGGGCGAAGTACTTCGGATCCAGGCCGTCGAAGATGTCGCGGCCCCCGCCCATGTAGGCGCGGGCCAACTCGTCCGCGGCCCGGTCGCGGTCGCCCAGCTCGAACTTCACCTGCCCCAGCCGCAGGTGCACCCACGGGTTGCCGATCGTCCCGGGCGCCCACATCGAGTCCTGTAGCGGCTTCTCCGCGGCCCGGAAGCTGCCGGCCCGGATCGCGTTCTCCCCGATCGCCACCAGGATCCACCCGGCCGCGTTCCATTGCGCCCGCGGCTCGGGCAGCAGGTCGAGTGCCTGCAGGAACTGGTGAAACGCCTTGTTGTGGTTTCCCGCCGCCATCAGCCGCTCGCCCTCGTGGCAGTGGGCTTGCACTTCCTTGTAGATGTTTGCCGGCAGGAGCGGGACGCGGGCGGCGTCGTCGGCCAGGACGTAGCAGCCGCGGTCGTGCAGGACGCCGGCCCGGCGGTCGAGGCGGGTGTACGCGAACGGTTGGCCGGCGGTCGTGAAAAAGCGGCGCGGGGTCATTGGTCGCCCGGTTCGGAGCCGCTTGTTAATTTCCGGCGGCCCGCGGGGTGGATCAAGAGGATTCTGAGAAGGCGGGCCACCGGGGCGGGCAGACTGATGCGTTCGACTTGAACGGCAACCGGCTCAAGACCTGGCACTCAAGGGCGAACCGAATCCGGGAGCTTGTGGCCCGGGGCCCGGTCGTCTGGATGGTCGCCGACGACGGACTCCTGTAAGCGATTCGCCTGCCGTAGGCGGCGCGGACGCAACCCCGCCCACGGTCAACCCGCAAATGGGACCGCCTTAACGCTGTAGGGAACGCCCTCCGTGGCATTCCGCAAGCATGGCCTCCGGGGGGCGCATCATGATCCCTGGAGAAGCAAGCCTTACGGAACGCCACGGAGGGCGTTCCCTACAGTTCAGGAAGGCTGCCGAGAGAGTTGCGCTCCCGCCCGCCCAAGTCCGTCACCACTCTCCCTCGAAGGGGGCGCGAGGGGAACCAAACGTCCCGGGTCAATCCACAAACGGATCCGCCCCCAGGTCGCCGAGCAGCTCCTTCCGCTGCCGCTCGTAGTGCATCAGGTCCAGCCGCTGGCGGTAATGCTTCCGCTCCGTCTTCTTCTGGGCGATCACGAACAGTCGCCGGAACGCGGCCCAGGCGCGGTTGGCCCCCGCACGACCCAACGCGATCAGCCGATGGAACCGCTCCGCCCCGAGCGCCTCCAACAGCTTGTCCTCCAGACTCAGGTACATCTGCCCGCTGCCGGGGTCGCCTTGCCGGCCGGACCGGCCGAGGAGCTGCCGGTCGATGCGAATGGCCTCGTGCCGCTCGGTCGCGATCACGTGCAGCCCGCCGGCCTCGGCCACGCCGCTTCCGAGCTTGATGTCCGTCCCGCGGCCGGCCATGTTCGTCGCGACGGTAATAGTTCCCGGTTGCCCCGCCTGGGCGACGATCAGAGCTTCTTCCTTGTCCTGCTTGGCGTTCAAGACGCGGTGCGGGATGCCCAGGTCGGTGAGCCGCCGCGACACCGCCTCCGATTTTTCCACCGACCGCGTCCCGACCAGGACCGGCCGCCCCATCTCCCGCAGCCGCTTGATGTCCTGGACCATGGCGTCGAACTTCTGAGCCTCGGTCGGGTACACGAGGTCGGGCCCGCGGGTCCGGATTACCTTCTTGTTGGTCGGCACCTGGACCACCCGCAGCTTGTACACGCGGCGGATCTCCTTCGAGTTCTGCACCACCGTCCCGGTCATGCCGGCCAGCTTCTCGTACAGCCGGAAATAGCTCTGGTAGGTGATGGACGCGGCGTGGTCGGCGGCCACGTGGATCGGCACCTTCTCCTTCGCTTCGACCGCCTGGTGCAGGCCCTCGCGCCAGTGCCGGTCCGGCATGGGCCGGCCGGTGCTCTCGTCCACGATGATGACCTTGTTGTCCATCAGCATGTAGTGGTGGTCGAGGACGAACCGGTGGTTGGCCTGCAGGGCCTTCTCGATGGCCTCGATCAACTTGTCCATGGCCTGGGAGTGCGGGCCGCTCGGCGGGCTCGAGTACCGCGCCAGCTGCCGGCCGAGCTCGGTCACTTCGAGCTTGTCCTTCTTCACGTCAAAGGTGTAGTGCTCGTTGAACTTCATCTGCTTGGCGACGACGTCGGCCCAGAAGTACATGACGCACTCTTCGGGCTTGGCCTCGCGGGTCGGGGCGCTGATGATGAGCGGCGTTCGGGCCTCGTCGATGAAGATGCTGTCGGCCTCGTCCACCAGGGCGAAGAAGTGGCCGCGCTGGACGCGCGGGTCCACCGGCGTCTGCCCGTCGCGGCTGGTCCACGGGCCCCAGAACGGGGTGGACGCCACCTGCCCGCCGCTCCGCTTCAGCCGGTCGCGGAGGAAGTCGAACCCGAACTCCGACGCGGTCCCGTAGGTGACGTCCTTGAGGTACTCGGCCTGCCGCTCCCCGTCCTCCATCTTCTGCTGCAGGAACCCGACCGACAGGCCGAGCAGGCGGTAGACGGGCCCCATCAGCTCGGCGTCGCGCTTGGCCAGGTAGTCGTTGACGGTGGCGACGTGGACTCCGCGGGCGGCCAGGGCCCGCAGGAAGACCGGGAACGTGGCGGTGAGCGTCTTGCCCTCGCCGGTTGCCAACTCGACCAGGGCGCCCTCGAACATGACGACCCCGGCCGCAAGCTGGACGTCGAAGGCCCGCATCCCGAGAGTCCGGTAGACGGCCACGGAGCAGAGCCCGAACCCTTCACAGATGAATGCCTTCGACGTATCGCCGGCCCGGGAGCGACCGCGGAGCTGGTTGGCCCGGGACCTCAGCTCGACGTCGGACAGTTTGCCGAACTGCTGCTCGAAGTGGCGGATGCGCGGGACCAGCAAGGTGGCCCGGGCCAGCCGGCGGGTGGACGGGCCGCCAACATGCGCCAGGATCTGGTTCTGGACCATCGGCCCCAGGCGGCCGGAGTAGGGGAAGTTGGGCGGGCAGTTGGGGCGCTGGATACTCTCGATCAGGCGGTCGGCAACGGCGGCGTCACTCACGGCGGTCGGCCTCGGCGGTCGGCGGGTCGGGGAAGCAGTGAGGTATTGTACCCGCGCCGGGGGCCGTTGTTCCCCCTTCTCCGCTTCGGTCGCTTCGGAGAGGGGCATCAGGGGAGAGGAGGTTTGCGGGCGCGGCAGGCCCAGACCTGTCCTCCCGGCCCGCTCACCGAAGCAGACATGGTGGAGAAAACCATCAGCAACGCGTCATCGAACTCTCCGGCGAACGTGGAGGATGGCGGGACAAATTCGAGTCAGAGGTCGCGGGCTGGTCATCAGGGGCCGGGACCCGGTCGATTGTCCGCGAATGGGATGAGTGGGCGCATCGAGACCGGCGGCGATCTGGTGTTCCGGACCTCGGCCCGTTCCCAATCACCGGGGATACCGTGTTGAACGGAAAGCCCGCTCGGGGTCCGCCAGCGATGAAGAGCTTTGCTGGCTCGTCGGTAGCGAAGTCGAATTGGCCAAAGTTCAGCTACTTGATGGAATCAGATGAGTTTCTTCTTGACACCCCCATCCGACGGGCGGAATAATCATCACCAACAAAAACAGCCACCCGCACCGCTGTACCACCTCTCCCATGGCCAGTTCGGTGCGGGTGACCAAGGCTCTCGCCGGTCGATTGAGAAAGCAAGGGTCGCGCCGAACTCGGGATTTCCGTCGGCTGCCACCTCTCCCCAAGCCGCAAGTCGTGGCACTAAAGCGACTTGCGGCTCTCTTTTTCGGTCGCCCCGTCCAGGTCGCTGTTCCCGATCCCTTGGTCGGGATGCCACTTCGTTAGGCGAATCCTGCCGCGAAAGCAGTGAGCGACCTCGCCGGCCAACGGCGATTCGTTGCACTCGCTTCACAAGCACACACAGCTCCGCGCGAACCGCGCGGGTGCAATGACAATTTCCCGGAATCCGTCCAAGTCGTTGGACAGCAAGACGAAGGATCATAGCGTTTGTCGGGCCGTTCGGCCCGCGGTCGATTGCGCCCCAGGTCCGACACCGGCCCCACTTCCTGTCTCCCGCCCCTTCAACCCACCCCAATCAGCCACTTCTCCCGGTTCGCCGCACGCCTGGAGGGACTCTCCGATGACGAACTCCGAGACCTGCTGGATGAAGACCGTCGCCGCGACGCCGGACGGACAGATGTCGGTCCGCGACTATTACAAGATCCGCCGGTCGGGGCTTGACCCGGACGCGTTCATCCAGTTCTGCTTCGCCGACCCACACGGTGATTTGTTGCGGCAGGGCCAGGTCCACCGGGACCTGCAGAGGTTCCTGTCCAACCAGCGCAAGGCCCTGGTGGAGCTGCCGCGCGACCACGGGAAGAGCACGCAGGTGTGCGCCCGGCTGGTCTGGGAGCTGGCCCGCGACCCGGGCCTGCGGATCAAGGTGGTCTGCGCCAGCGAGGCCCTGGCCGCCGAGCGCGGCCGGTTCATCCGCCAGGCGATCGAGCAGAACGAGCGGGTGCACCTCGTCTTCCCGCACCTGCGCCCGGACCAGCCGTGGACCGACACGCGGCTGACGGTCGCTCGCCCGGCCGACGTCATCGGCCCGAGCCTGGCGGCCATCGGCGTCGGCAACGCGTCCACGGGCGCGCGGGCGGACCTCCTGGTCTGCGACGACATCGTGGACGTGAAGGCCCTCGCCAGCGCCGCGGAGCGCGACCACGTGAAAGACTTCTTCCGCAACAACCTGATGAACCTGCTTGAGCCCGACGGCCGGTTCTGGGGCCTGTGCACCCCCTGGCACCGGGACGACCTGAACGCCGAGCTGAAGCGGAACGACGCGTACGCCGTCTTCCGCCGGGCGGTGGGCGACGACCTGGACCCGGTCTGGCCGGAGCGGTGGCCGCGCGAGGCGCTGGCCCGCCGCCGCGACGAGATCGGCGCGGTGTCGTTCGCCCGCGGCTACCGCCTGGTCCCGGTCGACGACGACCACGTACCCATCCGCGTCGGGTCGGTGCGGTTCTGGGACGAACCCTTCGAGCCGGAGCTGGTGGTCCTGGCGGTGGACCCGGCCCTGTCCACCCAGGCCCGGGCCGACCGGTCCGCCCTGGTGGTCCTGTCCCGGCGCGGGAAGGAGATCGACTGTCTGGACGCAATCGCGCGGCGGGTCTCGGCCCCGGACCTCATCGACCTGATCGCGGCCGTGGACCGGGTCTGGCGGCCGCACTTGATCCTCTTCGAGGCGAACGGGGCGTTTGAAGGAATTTGCGACTTGATGTCGCGCCAGGCGGCATTCGGGCCGAAGGTGAGGAAGGTGAAGCAGTCGAACGACAAGGGGTCGCGGGTGGCGGCGTTCAGCGTGCCGGTGTCAAACGGGTCGTTCCGGTTGAAGGGGGACGGCCGCGGCGGCGTCGATCCGGGCCAGCAGGAGCTGTTCGACGAGATGACGACGTTCCCGCTCGGCGAGCACGACGACCTGGTGGACGCGGCCGCGATGGGGACGGCGTATCTGCTCAATGTCTTTGAGCCGCGGGTGTGGTGAGGCTTGGCAAGCGGGTGCCCCGTGAGGGGCCCGATGCTGACCTCATCAGGCGGCTGACGCCGCTCCGCTCGCCGAGCAACCCCCCTCACCCCTGCCCGTCTCCCCCGAAGCGGGGGGAGAGGGGTTCCAGACGCCACTTCCCTTCATCTCTTGGAGACTCCCCATGCACCCAATCACCATCCGCTACCCGTTCCGCCCCGTCCGCCGCAGCCTGGCTACCGGGCAGGTCGCCGACCTCTTCGGCCTCGGTGCCGACGAGCCGCCGCACATCGTGGCCGAGAATGTCGAGCTGGACATCCGGCCCGGCGACCTGGTGCTCGTCTCGGGCCCGTCCGGGAGCGGGAAGTCCTCACTGTTGCGAGAGGCGGGGCGGCAGTTCTCGGCGGTCGATGCGATGAAACTGAAGCTGCCGGACGTGCCGCTCGTCGATGCGCTGTCGGGCCCCGTCGAGGAGCGGCTCGGGCTGTTGGCCGCGTGCGGCCTATCCGAGGCCCGGCTCGTGCTCCGTACGCCTGCCGAGCTGTCGGACGGGCAGCGGTATCGATTCCGGCTGGCGTTCGCATTGGGACGGTTCGCCTGTGGCTCACCGCTAAACGAGGGAAAGGGGGTTGAGCACTTCGTCTTGGCGGATGAGTTTGCAGCCAACCTGGACCGGACCCTGGCCCGGGTGCTGGCGTTCAACGCCCGGCGTCTGGTCACGCGCACCGGCGTCGGCATGCTCCTCGCAACCACCCACGACGACATGACTGCCGACCTGCGCCCGGACCTCCGCGTGCAATGTCTCGGGGATGGCGTGATCCGGCAGATCCGTGACGTCCGGGCGCGAGACCCGCGGCCGATCTCGTTCGCCGGCGAGCTGCGCGTCGAGGACGGGTCGGTTGCCGATTGGGAGTACTTCGCCCGGTGGCACTACCGCAGTCACCGGCTGGCGTTCGTCAAGCGGGTCGTGCTGCTGAAGCGCCGCGATGAGCCGATCGGGATTTGCGTGTTGACCGCGCCGGCCGCGGCGCTCGGCCTGCGGACCCGGTACTTCGGCCTCACGGCTCCGCGGTCGCGGGTCGCCCTGTCGGCGCTCAACGAGCAGTTGTGGCTCCTGTCGCGGGTGGTCTTGCACCCGACGTATCGTGGGGCCGGACTCGCGGCGGGGTTCGTGCGCGAGGCTTGCCGAACGTGTCCTGTGCCGTGGATCGAGACGCTGACCGCGATGGGCCACGCCAACCCGATCTTCGACCGGGCCGGGTTTGTCCGCGTCGGCGTCGTCCGCAAGCCGGACGCGGCCGGCTACGGCGGCCAATACGGCCCGCGGGGCCGGTGCAACGCCCAGACCATGGCCAAGGGACGGTACAGCGAGCCGGTGTATTACGTGTTCGACAACCGACGGTAGTCTTTCTCCCCCTCTCCGTTTCGGAGAGGGGGTTGGGGGGAGAGGTCTTCGCGCCGCGACCCCGAGACCTCTCCCCCCTAGCCCCCCTCTCCGAAGCGGAGAGGGGGGAACCGACCAAGCACCCACGACTTCCGCCCGACCCCGTTGTGCCCG
>DATFWZ010000391.1:0-16790 GCA_035258765.1 Gemmataceae bacterium | reverse complement strand
TCCACCCACCCCTGCAGCGTCTTGCGGGCGAGCATCCGCCCGGCCGTCTGCAGGACTCGGGCCCGCGGCCAGGTGACCCGTTGCACGCCGACCAGGCAATGGGGGTTGGGAGTCTGCTCGGCCGTGTCCGGGTGCGCGGCCCGGCCGACCGGGGTGAGCAGGTCGGCATACGCAATGTGCGCGGCCACGTCGACGGCCCGGTCTATTTCCGTCGAGTCCAGCCGGCCCGGGAATCGCACCAGGGCGCAGCGGCGCAGGGGTGGCTCATTGTCGGTGAGCGGCTCCTCGCGGGTGTCGAATTGCGCCCGGTAGCTGGCGCCCGGTCGGGTGTAGTAGTGCAACTCGGACAGTGCCGCCCGGGCGTTCGCCGCTGCCCGGGTATCCCGGAATTCAGGCGTCAGGGCCGGCACCCCCATCAGGCCCACGACGTGCGCATCCCCGAAGCCGAGCTGCCGTACCTCCCGGCGCAGCAGGTAGACGACATCGAGGAACATGCCCGACCCGGTCCCACCGGCCACGGAGGCGGTCAAGTAGAGGCGCGGGTAATTGGACCGCACCCCGAGCCGCGTCAGGCGGTCGGCCTCCGCGAGCGGATCGGGCTTGATGAAGGCCTCAATCGCGGAGCGGATGCGGTGACAGACCAGGTGGTAGTGGTCGCACAGGGCGAGACGGCCGATCGCCCGGACCCCGTCCGTTGCCGGCGTTCTCGGCATCTGGTAGAGGACCTCCGGGGACAGCCAGGTGTCAATCGGCGGCAAGCCGTCGCGGGTGAGGTAGTGCGACGGGCGATGCAAGCGGGTGAGGAGAACCTCGTCCACCCCGAGTGCCAGTCCGCCCGGGGCGGTAACGGCCGCTTCGATCGCCGCCGGGTCCGAGTCGATCAGCAGCCACTGCAGGTGAGGCAGGGTCGGTCGACCGTACCGGTCCTGAATGAGCCGCCGCAGCTGCCGCAGGACCACCCAGCCGGTGCCGCCGATTCCCAAGACTAATGCGGGGAAAAGCACGCCATCGTCCAGGCGCTCGGCCGGGGGCGGCCCGACGGGTGAAACGGCCGACGCGTCTCCGCCTGTGCGCCGGAGGTGGGTCACGGCGGACGGCGGCCAGCTCTTCGACGACTGCGTGACCAGAGCAGGAAGCGTCTTTCGCGGGGAGCGCGAGTCGTGGTCGGTCGGAGTGGCTGCCTCGACCGTGGTGTCCGTTTCCCGTGAATCCCGGTCCTTGCTCCGGTCGCTTGGACTCGGTCCGCTGGACGGGGCCAACCCACGCAGGACCCGAACGAATTCCGCGCACGTCTTGAAACGATCGCCGGGAGTCTTCGCCAGGGCCCGGGACACCGCATCGCGGTCGGCCGGGGCGAGGGGCGAAACGTCAGGGACGGCCGTCAGGTGTTGCAGGATCAGCTGCCGGGTATTGGACGCAGTGAATGGCCGTTTCCCGGTCAACATCTCCTGATACACGATGGCCAGACTGTACTGATCGCTTTGCCGGCTTACCCATCCCTCGAACGTTTCCGGTGAGGCATAGGTCGGGGTGATCCCGCCCGTCACATCCGCTCGCGTGCCCTCCAGGTCCTTGGCCAGCCCGAAATCGGCGACCTTGACGTGCTTCTGGACCAGGAAAATGTTGTGCGGCTTGACATCGAGGTGCTGGATTTGATGATGGACGTTCATCAGGTCCAGCGCCTCGGCCGCCTCCTCCATGAAGCCGAGCAATTCGCCACGCGGGATGCCCGGGAGCCCGTTGGCGACGCACTCGTTGAACCGGTCCTGCAGGTTCTTGTCGGCCAGTTCCATCACGATCACGAGCCGACCGTTGAGTACCTCAATTCGCTCAAGGGACAGTAGGAACGGGTGCCGGATCGTCTTGACGCGATTGAGGGACTTGTACTCCTGCTCGGCCGCCTTGCCGCAATCGCCAAGCCCGTCCATCTCCCCGAAGACGAACTTGATCGCCTTGTGCATCCCGCCGGGGGCCTCGGCCTTCCAAACTTCACCGTAGCCGCCCCGACCGATGCGCTCGATCAACCGGTACCCGGGGATCGGTTCGGCGTTTGGCTGAATTGGCTGGTCGAGCGACATGCGCGGCCGGGTTCCAGCGCCCGCGGGCGGAGGGCGGCAGGCTGGAAGAGGGGCGATGCGCGAATATAGTTCATTCTGGCCCCAAACTCGCGTAACCGAACCGGTTTTCCCTGGCCCGGAAAACTCCGACCGGCCCTGACCCGCGTCGTCCGTTGCCTGACCGACCCACTTACGCTCTGTCAATCAAACAGCCGTGGGCGGCCCTGCTGGTCGCGGGGCGCAAGACCGTCGAAGTGCGAAAGTGGGCGACGACCGTTCGCGGGCCGGTGTACATTCACGCCGCGGGGGCCGTGGACGACCGCCCGGACGGATGGGCGCAACTCTCCGGGGAACTCCTTTCCTTGTCCAACCTCCGGGGTGGGCTGCTGGGCACGGCCGACTTATGCGGGTGTGTCATGTACGCGACGCCCGCCGCGTTCGCCCTCGACGGACTCAAGCACCTCAACCCGCTGGACTGGTTCGAACAGCCACGCATGTACGGCTTTAAGTTCCGGCACGCGCGCGTGGTACCATTTGCCCGATGCCGGGGCAGCGTCCGGTTCTTCAGCGTGGCCGTCCCGGAGATGCCATGATTCAAGCAACCAGCTATGGCAGCACCGGGCTCTTGGTGAGTGTTCGTTCGGCCGAGGAGGCGCGAACCGCCCTTTTGGGGGGCGCGGACCTGATCGACGTCAAGGAGCCGTCGCGTGGGCCGTTGGGCGCCGCCAGTCCCTTGGCGATTCGAGAGGTGATTGCCGCCGTCGGCGGGCGGGTCCCGGTGAGTGCGGCGCTGGGGGAATGGGCGAATTGGGTATCGACTCCGGTCCCTCCCGGCCTCACGTATGTAAAGTGGGGGTTAGCAAATTCGACCGCGGCCAACGCGCGGGGCCTGCGCGATGCGGAGGTGACTGGGACTGGCCCCGCCCCAGTGCTCGTCGCCTATGCCGACCACTGCCGGGCCAACAGCCCGGAGCCCGACGAGCTGGTCGAATGCGCGTGCGATCTCCACTTCCCGGCCTTCCTCTTCGATACAGCCGTTAAAGACGGTACAACCCTCCTCGACTGGCTAACCGTGGATGATCTCATCCCGATTCGACGCCGTCTTGCCGCGGCGGGCGTCCGGGTGGCGTTCGCCGGGTCACTCGACGCGGCCGCGATCGGCCAACTCCGGCAAGTTGCCCCGGACTGGTTCGCCGTCCGCGGTGCGGCATGCGTAGGCGGGCGAGAGGGACGACTCTCCGCCGAGCGTGTCCGGACGTTGCGAACATTCATCAAGGGGAGCCGAATTCCGGCCGCCGCAGATTGATCCACGACGGGCGCAGTCGTCCGGCGAACACTACGTTGGGGAACTGCGGGTCAACGAATCCCGACCGGGCCGCTTCGTCCCACTCAACTCCCGGCGATAGTTCCACAGATTTGAGCAGCGCCAACTCTGCGTGCGCCACCCACGCGACGCGCGCCGCGATCGAATCGGTGGTTACGGCCCACCGGTGTCCGAGGGCCCCGGGACGACCCTCGTCCGCGGTCAGGAACACGAACGGGTCCAGTACGGCTAACGGGACCTCGCGCCCGGACAGATCGCCGACGATAGGGACGCCGAGCAATGTGGCAAGAAAGTAGGCATTTACCGTCAGCATTCGGATGGCAAGCCAGTGCGAGGCATCCTCGGAGAGGCCGTGCGTGGCGTCGAGCCGCCGGACCACGTCGGCCGCGGGCCCGCCACCCGGAATCAATAGCGAATGGGTGCCGACGGCCCCCGCCCATTTTTGCAGTCGATACCGCAGGTCGGGCAAATCGTAGAGGCTCCCGCCGACCTTCGCCACGGTGAAAGAGCTCATCACCCCCTCATACTACCCGCCGGACGCGGCCGGCACGAATTCGCCGAACTCGCCCGCGGCATTGCGTCGCCCGGTCAGCCACGCCGACAGTCGGAGCCTGATTCCTGCTAACCACCCGGCCCGCGGGAGACGGTACTGTGACGGTGCCCCCGGCTGGGAAAGGGCCTTAAATTCGATGGCGATGCCGGCCCGCTGCCACGCGCCCAGGGCATATGCGAGATCAGAATCCGGCGGTGTGGCCTGTTCACGGACCAGGATCACCTTTGTGATTCCCCGCCCTGCCAGAAAGGCCGCTGAGGGGAAATCTGTGACGAACACGACGGACCGGTTGTCGAAGGCACCGACATCGACTGTGCGTCGCGGCGTCTGCCGGTTCGCGTCCACCAGAAACGCCGGCGGGGCGCCCGGGTCGAGCGCCGCTTGGCGTAGCCGCTCGCACCCGTGGACGAGCGCGGTGAGGATTGATGTGACATCCACGACCGACGGGTCTTCGACCGTTTCCTGAGCGTCGGGCACCGGCGGAGGACAGGCGTTGAAAAGAGGGATCGGCTGGTAACCGCGCCCGGCGAGGGCGAGACCGAGTTCGACACTCGCCGGCCCGGGAATGTCGATCACGAATGCGACGTGTTCGGCGGCCAGCGGAACCCACGAGAGGTCGTGGGTCTGAATCTCGGGCGGCGAGGGCAGGGGGCGCGGTAAATGTGCGAATAGCACCGGCTTCACCCAGCCAGACCACGTTGATCCCGCCGGTGCCCAACACTCGAACACTTCTTCCCGATTCATGGATGGCCCTTCATGCCCGAGTGGCCGCGGGCGAGAACCGCGACGTCAATGGCGGCAAAGTCGATGAGCGGTCTGGGCGAAAGACGGCCGTACACGCCCGCGAATCGCCCGTTGACGGTGTAAATCCCAAGGCACGGGTACATCCGACCGGCAGGTGTCTGCACCGGCAGCGGCACGAATCGCCGCTGGACGGCCCATGCCGACGGCCAAAGCCGCGCAGACCAACTGGCGTTCCGCCATTCCCGTTGTCCGGTCATCGTTCGGCTGAGCACCTCATCGCCGTTGTTCCCAAACGCCTTCTTGAGGAGCCAGCCGGATTGCCTCCAAGCGGCAGTCGCCGGGTCGCGAGTATCGGGAAGGAGTGCCCGCCACGTCGGAACGGGTGTCTCGAGGCGATCCCAGATCAACGGAAACCGCTTACTCTCGGTGAACATTCCGAATCCCGGGTTACACACCGGCGTCCGCGCGCCGCGAAGGAATGACTCCCATTCCCGACCCCACGACAGTCGCGGCAGCCACTCGCCCTGGAAGAAGCGGACGAGCGCATCGACGGGGACTGTTCCGCGACGCGTGGCAAACGCTGCATTGCCGTCGGTCCAAGTCACCTGACCCGGGCGCCCGACGCACGTCCGCCATCCAAGCCGCCGCAGCGCCGACCCGAGGCCGGCGACAACTTGCTGGTCTTCCATATAGCCGGGGGCCGCCAGCAGTGCCGCGCGGCCCGGGCCGCCGGCGCCGTCGGTGATCGCCTGGGCAACAGCCGTCTGCGGATCACCGCATCGGTGTGTCCCGGGAAAGCGCTCTGCCACCATCGCCGGAAGGTGAGTCGCCTCGGAGTAACCGCCCGGCACGTCGCTGTTGGCCTCCGAAATTCGCCAACCCTCCGTCGTCGGATGGAAATCGAATCGGACGACCCGAACGGCGGTCGGCGTCCACGGCCGGGACGAATCCGTGAGGACGCGGGCAAGCCGACGCGGCAATCCAAGGCGACCGACAAGATCCGGCCGTTGATCGATCTCCCGGGCCGCGGCCTCGCCCTCCGTGTCCAGCGACTCCGCCAGCCGGCCAAGTGCGTCCAACAAATGCCCGGGTAGCACGAGCGGAAAGCGGGCCACGGTTTCCGTGTCCGCGACCTGCGGGTCCCATTTGCAGTGTTCGAGCACAAGCCGTCGGCGGATTCGGGCGAAATCGTCTGTCGGCAACGGGCCGGGACACTCCCAGTCGTCGGGACTACATGGCGGCAAGTCGATGGCGGCGCCCGTCACGGCCGACCCAGCCAAATGACCCACCCGGCAGCCGCCGCGACGTATGCCCCGGCGACCAGGACGGCAGTCCCGATCGAGCTGCCAGCCGGCCTGAGGATTCGTTCGACCAGGATGGCAATCGGGAGTAGCGCTACCACGGGCCACCCGTCATGCCCGAAGTCTTCCAACGTTCGTGCCGTTGATTCCCAATCCCCGGCGACCGCCCGGCCAAGGATCAGTCCCCAGGCTAGCGACAGTCCGAATAGCCCAATTCCCGCCCCGACGTCGCGGTCCGAAGTAACCGACGTCAGTATGCCTGTCGCCGCGTTCAGGATTCCCCAGAGGACGAGGAACGCGCCGACCGCCATTGCGAGCGGGCCCAGGGTCGTGCCAATCGTGTCGCCGCGACCGACGTTCGCGCCGGCGACACAAAGTGCCGTCCCAAGCCACAGTCCGGCAATGCCGCAGACAGCGGCCGGATTGGGTTTGCGAACCGCGTCGTCGAGGGCGCTCAGTCCGAGGATAGCGCCGGCGGCGGTCACCACGGCCAACGACAGCCACGCCACGACAAGGAAGAGGACGATGTACCAAGAATTGTCCCGGACCGCCGGGTCCGCGGCGATCAGTAGTGTCGCCCATACGATGGCGATCGCCCCCAGGAACGCCAACGCGAGCACGGCGAGCCGGAGTCCGGGTCGGACCAGGAGCGTGGTCTCCCCGGCGGCGGCGACCCACAGGAACCAGTAGGTTAGCCCGACCGCGGCGCTGAACAATCCGACGACGGCTTCGCCACCGTCCACGCCATCCCCTCAGTTCGGAACCTCAGTTGCCAGCACCGCCACCGCGAACGCGCACGCGGCACCCGACACTGCGGGAGTGAGCCGCTCGGCCAAGGAAACGAACCGCATGTGTTCCATCCCTGGCCCGATCCGGTTCTCGGAGTTCCCCGCTATCGCCTCTGCCGCCGCGCGGGCGAGAAACTCACCGGACCCCGACACGATTACGATCCGGGGCGGGCCACGGTGCCGGTTGACGATTCTCTCAATCGCGCGGACGATCTTGTCTTTCTGTCGCTCGAACACCGTGTGAGCCAGTGCGTCGGTTTCGGCTTGGGGAGTGATCTCCGGATCCCCGCCGAGCATTCGCGACAGCCGAGCATGGGCGTTAGGAATGGTCATCGGCCGGCCGTCCGCGGTGTCGCGCGTTTCTGGCTCTTCCGGCAACATCCCGAGGCGGACGTATACATCATGAGTCGTCGCGAACCACTCGGCCGCGACGTCCGGACCGGCCACAGTGCAAACCGGCGTGCGGCGGACAGCCGTGTAGACCAACTCACCGGACACCAGCCGCTCGGGATCGGTTCGCCCCACGGGTTGCGGCAGTCCGTCACGTAACGGGATTATGTCGGTCGTTGTCGAGCCTACGTCCACTAGCAGCCCGAATCCCTGCGGTGCGAACCGGCCGGCGAACGTCGCCAGCGCGTGCCAGTTCGCGGAAGCGACCGCGAGGTGGTCGGCGATGGCGGCATCAAGTGACAGGAACCGGCCCCGGGTGCCCCACACTCGCGCTAGCTCAGCGCCGAACACACGGTCGACGCTGGCGAGAATGTGGCGGACGCCGTCCCGTTTCGTTGCGAAGCAGTCGCACAGCTCGCCGGTCATTGTCACGGCGACCTGTTCCGCCGGCCCGAGTTCCTTGGCAAGCACTTGCAGCTCGTCGCTCAAACGATCCGGGCGTTTCCACAACTCGAAACGACGGGTCACGGCCAAGCCGGACACGGTCGCGGCCTTCAGATTGGCCCCGCCGATGTCGAGACCGATGGCTTGCTGCGGCATGATACTATAGCTATCACCTGAGAACGGCAGGCAGTCGGCATTCCTCGCTGGAACCTCATGCGATACCTCGTCGGCATCGACCTCGGCACGACCAACAGCGCCCTGGCTTATATCGATCTCCAGAACCGCCCGCGCGTCGGGAACCTCGGGGAGAAGACGTTTCCCATCCCGCAGCTCGTCGCCCCGGGCCAGGTCGGCGAGCGGCCACTGTTGCCGTCCTTTCTCTACATCCCCGGCCAGCACGATTTGCCCGCGGGGTCGGTGGCACTGCCGTGGGACGCGAACGCGAGTTACGCGGTCGGCGAGTTCGCCCGGAACCACGGCGCCAAGGTCCCCGGGCGGCTGGTCTCGAGTGCCAAGTCGTGGCTGTGTCACCCCGGCGTGGACCGGACGGCTCCGCTCTTGCCGTGGACAGCCCCACCCGACGTCCAGCGACTGTCGCCGTTGGAGGTCTCGACCTGGTACCTGAAGCACATGGTCGCGGCGTGGAATCATGCCCCACACCGGACGCCGGCGGATCGCCTGGAGGACCAGACGGTCGTGCTGACCGTCCCGGCGTCATTCGACGACGTGGCCCGCAACCTGACCATGTTGGCGGCCAAGGAGGCGGGCCTGAAAAACGTCACGCTCCTGGAGGAGCCACAGGCGGCGTTCTACTGCTGGCTGGGCTTGAGCGACCCGATTGAAGTTACTCAGATGGCCCCTGGGATGCGCTGCCTGGTCGTGGACGTTGGCGGCGGGACCAGCGACTTCAGTCTGATCCGCGCCGCGGAGGAAAAGGGTGAGTTGACGTTCGTCCGCGAGGCTGTCGGCGATCACCTGCTCCTCGGTGGCGACAACATGGACCTCGCTCTTGCCCGCCAGGTTGAAGCCCGTCTGCCGCAAGCCGGGAAGCTCGATGCGGCCCAATTCGGGATGCTGGTTCAGTCGTGCCGGCAGGCGAAGGAAGTGTTGCTCGGCCCGAAGCCGCCGGGCGGAATCTCAGTGACCGTTCAGGGCCGCGGCCGGGCGGTCATCGGCGGGTCGCTGCACACGCAAATCACGCCGGAAGACGTCAGACGGGCGATTCTCGAAGGATTCTTCCCGTTCGTCCCGCGCGACGCGGAGCCGGCCCGCACCGCCCGCACGGGGCTCCAGGAGATGGGCCTGCCGTATGTGAGTGATGCAGCCGTGACCCGGCATTTGGCGGCCTTTCTCGAGCGCCAGTTGAAGGACGATGAACGACCGGACGCGATCCTGTTCAACGGCGGCGTCTTCCAGCCGCAGTCACTCCGCGATCGCGTGATCGAGGTGATCAAGCCCTGGTACGGGCCCGACTGGCAGCCACTCATCCTGGCAAACCCGTCGCTCGACCTCGCGGTGGCGTGGGGAGCAGCCTACCTTGCGTGGCTGCGCCATAGCGGCGGGAAGCGCATCGGCGGCGGCATTCCGCGGTCGTACTACATCGCGGTCGAAGGCGGGAGCCACGAGGCAACTGCGCCCGTCCTCTGCGTCGTCCCGCGGCGGCTTGAGGAGGGCCAGGAGGTCACGTTGCCGAAGCCGGAGCTCGAGCTCGCACTCGGTCAGCCGGTGCTGTTTCCGCTGTTCACCTCGACTGTTCGCGGGCAAGACAGGCCGGGTGACGTCCTGACCATCCCGCCCGACCAGTTGTTGCAGCTCCCGCCGCTCCACACCGTCCTCCGCGGCGGCAAGCGGAGCGGGACGAAGCGCGTGCCGGTGACTCTCTCGGCGCGGTGTACGGAAATCGGGACACTGGAACTGTTCTGCGTCGCGAAGGAGGGGGACAACCGTTGGCGGCTGGAGTTCAACGTTCGCGACATCGTTTCCGACGCCACGGAGGAAGCCGACGAGGCGGGCGGACGTTCGATCACGACCGACGTCTTCCCGGAGGACCTCGTCCAGCGGGCCGCGGAGCGGATTCGCGACACCTTCGCCGGGTCGGCCAGTCCGAACGAGCTGACGAGGGCGTTGGAAGCCGGCCTGGAGGCATCCCGCGACGATTGGCCCACCGGCCTTTGCCGGCGTCTTTGGACGTTCCTGGAAGAACAGGCGGACCAGCGGACGCGGTCGGCCCAACACCTGAACCGTTGGTACCACCTGGCTGGTTTTTGTCTGCGGCCCGGGTTCGGCGACTCGCTCGACCGCTACCGGATCGAGCAGCTCTGGAAGATGCTCGCGGCTCCATTCCGGGCCGGCGGACTCAGTCAGCAACAGGCGGAGGGTGGCGCCGATTACTGGATCATGTGGCGGCGCGTCGCCGGCGGACTCAGCACGGCGATCCAGAACACGCTCTTCAATCGCATGCGGCCGGTCCTACTGCCGCCCAAAGGAAAAGTGGCCACCAAGCCCGGGGCGAACGAGCTGGCCGAGATGTGGCGGGCGGCTGCGAGCCTCGAGCGGCTGGACGTCAAGACCAAGGAGGCCCTCGGGGGCGCGTTGCTGCGGCAAGTCGGCAAGTCCCCCGTACCGACGTACGCGTTCTGGTCGCTCACGCGGCTCGGGACGCGGATGCTCTTCTACGGCCCGCTCAACCTGGTTTTACACCCCCAGGTCGTCGAGGGTTGGCTCGAGCAAATCCTCTCCTTCCAGCCGGGTAACGAAAGTGAAAAGAATGGCTGGGCCTTCTGCCTGGCGAATGTCGCCCGGTTGACCGGTCAACGGGCCCTGGACGTGGACGAGGTGACACGCGAGCGCGTCCTGAATGTCCTGCGGGCGCTGAAGGTCCCGGCGCACTGGACGGAGATGGTCGAGCGTGTCGTGGAAATGGACGCCGGAGACCGGGGGCAATTGTTCGGCGAGTCGCTCCCGATCGGCTTACGACTGGTTGGTTGAGCGATCAGTTCGAATCCTGGCTCAGTGGGTCGGCGGCGCGGTCTGGAAATGGCCAGTTATCCGTGCTTGAATTGGCATAGACCCCTCTCACTTGTGCAACGCAATGCGGAACGATTAACTGCGCCCGCGGGGACAATGCCCACCCGGATAAGCGGTTGCGGCGATTCCCGGAATGAAAACTACGACCAAGGTTTCGTGTTTTCGCCAGCAATGCCCCCCCACGAGCGGCGGCGGCAGCGATTTGGGGAGCAATGGGAACTCAACTCTGTACCAACAAATATCACTTCTCCCGACTCTCCGCCAGTTGGGAGCGGGCGACTTCCACGAAGGTCTGGGGCGGACCACCGGCGCAACCATTCATCAGCTGAGTTTGATGCGAGTTTCGAGTCGTATCCCTAGACCGGCACACAAGTTGCACACAGGTCTCCTGATTGTGTGGGCCGCCCGCCCGGGGACAAAAAACGGTGTCATAGAACTGCCAATGCCCCATCGCAGTCTTGCATCAAATTGTGTAGATTGATCGTCAAGCTTGGGTCGATCGCCAACGACGGCTGTCGGTCAGCGTGAACAACACAGCTAGATGTTTCGCGCCGCGGACGTCGTGAGCGACGGGGGGTGGTTGGCAGTCGCATCGACCCGACCACCTCGCCGAATGACCCGGCTCCCCCAAGGGCCCGTTTGGTGCTTGCCGCTGCACGCCGGCTGCCGCGGATGACCTCTGCCCTTGGGGAGTGCTTGCCATGGCTCACGGACCAAAACACGCCGGCCCGCGGGCGGCCGAGCCGGACCGACTCCAGGACGACCCGGACGCGATCCGCGCCGGGATGGCGGAAACTCGTGCAGCCCTGACCGAGAAGCTCGAGGCGCTCATAAACCGCCTCCTCGGTCCAGCGGACGACGCACCTTACCAAGGGGAAGTACCGATGGCAAAGAGTGGGAAGGGGGCGACCAAGAAGAAGGCCCGAACCGCCAAGCGCGGGTCGAAGCCCAAGGGCGCTGCCCGAAAGGCCGTTGCCTCGGCCAACCGAAAGGCGGCCGCGAGCAAGGGCGGCAAGGCCCCGGCCAAGAAAATGGCCGCGAAAAAGGCCCCGGCCCGGAAAAAGGCCACCAGCAAGGTGGTCAAGAAGGTCACGGATGTTCTGACGGACGTCCTGGCCGGGGCCGCCGCCGGCGCCGCGGTCGGGGCTGCCCAGGTCGTCGCCACGAAGGCCGAGGAGGCGGCTCCCGCGGCCGAATCGGCCACGCCCACACCGCCGTCGCCGATGTACACCCCGCCACAGTATCCGTGATCCATCGATGGCGAAGTCGCCGGCCGTAACCCGGGCCGGCGGCTTTCTGGATTCTCAATGTGCCCACGCTTCGCGCTTCGCTGTGCAATTGCTGCCCGCTGGTTGGGGCGAACCCGTGGGCATTTCCCTTGACGCCCGCATCCCGCTCCGGCACTATTGATCGAAGGACGCCCCACCGTCCTCCCGCCTTGTTCGCCTCCCGCTGACCGACTTTTCTTCATGCCGCATCGCCTCTTACTTGCGACCGTCTGCGCCTTACTCGCCATTGCCCAGGCAGGCGCCGACGCGCCACAGCTCCAGGTCTACCCGGGAGCCGTCACTCTCAAAGGGCCCCGGGCCACTCAACGACTGGTCGTGCTCGCGCAGGATCCGGACGGTCGAACCCGGGACCTGAGCCGGGAGGCTAAGATCGTCGTCGATAACCCGAAAGTCGCGGACGTTCGTGGTGCGTCCATCGTTCCAGTCAGTGACGGAAGGGCCACCGCCACCGTGACCGCCGGCGGGGTGAGCAAGGCGGTCGCGGTGTCGGTGACAAACGCGACGCGAGACGTCCCCGTCAGTTTCGTCCGAGAGATCGAACCGATCCTGACGAAGGCGGGGTGTAACTCGGGCGGGTGTCACGGGTCGCAGCACGGCCGCGGCGGATTTCGGCTCAGCCTCTTTGGTTTTGACCCGGCCTTCGACTATGCCCAGATCGTTCAGAGCAGTGAGGGCCGGCGCGTCGTCTTGTCCGACCCGGAGCGGAGCATCCTCCTGCTAAAGCCGTCGCTCACAATGGAACACGGCGGTGGGGAGCGGCTGAAGGCTCACGGACCGGAATACGAGGCTCTGCGTCGCTGGCTCGAGGACTCAGCGCCCGAGCCGGAATCGACACCGCCGACGGTGAAACGGCTAGACGTTTTCCCGCCGGCGCGGGTGATCGCGGCCGGCGAGTCACAACAGTTGGCCGTCACCGCGGTCTGGAGCGACGGCCACATTGAGGACGTGACCGCGTCCGCCCGTTACGACGCGCTCAATGAAGCGGTCGCGAGCGTCACCGCGGACGGGCTCGTCTCGGCCAAGGCGACGGGCGAGGCCTACGTGATGGTCCGCTTCGCAGGACAAGCAGCGGTCGCCCGCTTCACCCTCCCGTTCGCACGGATCGACAAGTACCCGGATCTGCCGCGAAACAACTTTATCGACGACAAGCTGGTCAACCGCTGGCGAGAACTTGGCATCACGCCTTCGCCCATGACCACGGACCCGGAGTTCCTACGGCGGCTCTACCTCGACGCCCTCGGCACGCTGCCGACTCCAGATGAGATCCGAGCTTTCGCGTCCGACACAGGGCCCGACAAGCGGGTCCGGGCGATCGACCGCGTCCTCGACCGGCCGGAGTTCGTCGACTTCTGGGCCGTCAAGTGGGGGGACCTCTTACGGATCAACCGCGACGCCCTCAACGACAAGGGCATGTGGAGCTTCCATAACTGGGTCCGGGCGGCGCTGCGCGACGGCAAGCCCGTGGACGAGTTCGTCCGCGACATCATTACCGCCGAGGGGAGCACGTTTACGGAGGGGCCGGCCAACTATTACCGCGTCGGCCGGACGGCCGAGGACTGGGCCGAGACGACGAGCCAGGTGTTCCTGGGCGTGCGCGTCCAGTGCGCCCGGTGTCACCATCACCCGTTCGAAAAGTGGAGCCAGGACGACTACTACGGGCTGACCGCGTTCTTTACTCGCCTCGGCACCAAGAACAGCCAGGAATTCGGCCTGTTCGGGCAGGAGTCGGTGATCTTCCTGCGCAACACCGGCGACGCGACTCACCCGCGGACGCGAAAGGTCGTCAAGCCGCACCCGCTCGACGGCCCGGACATGGACGACGAGCTCGACCGCCGGGCCAAACTGGCAGAGTGGCTGACTGCGAAGGAGAACCCGTTCTTCGCCCACAACATTGCCAACCGCTTCTGGGGTTATCTGATGGGCCGCGGGCTCGTGGAGCCGCTCGACGACATTCGGGCGACGAACCCCGCGTCCAATCCCGAGCTGCTCGACGCCCTGGCCAAGGACTTCGCCGAACACAAGTTCGACCTGAAGCATCTGCTGCGGACGATCCTGAATAGCCGGGCGTGGCAACTGTCATCGGCGGTCATCCCCGGTGGTGCGGCCGACGTGACGAACATGTACTTCGCCCGCTACACGACCAAGCGGCTGACGGCCGAGCAGCTCGCCGACGCGATCGACTTCGCGACCGGGACGCGGGAAAAGTACCCCGGCCTGCCGCTCGGTACACGGGCGATCCAGCTGCCCGACCCGAATGTTCGGTCGTACTTGATGGACGTGTTCGGCCGCCCGGCCCGGCAGATTGCGTGCGAGTGCGAGCGGACGACGCGGCCGAATGTCGCCCAGGCCCTGCACCTCTTGAACGGGGACTTCCTGAACAAGAAGATCGCGGACTCGAAGGGGCGAATCGAGACCGGAATCAAGGCAAAACGGGACGCGAAGGACTTGATCGAGGAGCTTTACCTGGTCACGCTGTCGCGGGCGCCGCGCGCCGAAGAGGTGAGCAAAGCTAACGGGTGGGTGGCGTCGGCGGGGAGTCCGAATGAGGGGCTGCAAGACTTGCTTTGGGTGCTGCTGAATTCTCGCGAGTTCCTTTTCAATCACTAAACCGATTTCGGCTTGACCTGCAGCTCCTGTACTTCCCTCCACACCTCTCCATACCCCTCTTTGTCGAACGGCGGGCACCCGGTCGGGTACTGGCCGAGCGGGTGATCCTTGGCCCGCATCAGGGCCGTGCAGTAGCTGAACGTCCGGCACACGCGCTTGCGATCCAGCTTGCCGCACTCGCGGAGCTGCCGGACGAAATCGGGTTGCGCCAGCGCCGCCCGGCCGACGCCGACTAGCGTAATGCGACCGTCGCGCAGGTTGGCCGCGCCTGCCAACGGCATGAACTCCTGCAGGTAGCTGTAACCAGTCCCGACGACGGGTAGGTCGGGGTAGGCCTGCTGCACGGCGTCGGCGGCCTTGAAGTGCCGGTCCACTCCGATCAGCGGGTGTTCGGGCGACTCGTATCCGTCCGGCGGGGGGTATTCGAACGGCCGGTTGTAGTGTGGCTGTGCGTACGGGTTGCCCATGCTGACGTTGATGAGCGCCACGCCCAGTTGACGCATCGCGCCGATCCACCGGATCGGTTCGGTCAGGTCTACCGCGAACGGGTCGGTCTCACTCATCCCCCAACCGTTGGGGAGCGGGGCCGCCCACGGATCCGGGCTGCCGGAAGCGTCCTCTCCCTTGTGGAAGGGGATGCCGTCGTAAACGTTGAGCCGCGTCGCCAGGACCACGCCGGGAATGGCGGCGCGGATGGCGCCAAAGATTTCGCGGGCCAGTCGCGTACGGTTCTCGAAGCTGCCGCCGTACCGGCCCGGGCGGTTGCGAGCGCCCAGCAGCTCGCTGAGCAGATACCGGTGACACTGCTTGACGTCTACAAAGTCAAACCCGACTTCCCGTGCCAGCCGCGCCGCGGCAACGTAGTGATCCACCAGCGCCTTCAGCTCGTCGTCTGAGATCAGCGGGTAGTCCGGGCAGACGGTACGACCGGTTTTCTTGTCCAGGACCGTTCGCGGATCGAGGAGCGGGTCGTGGGTGGCCAGGATCGGCCGGCGATAGCTGTACCGTCCTGAGTGAGTGAGTTGCAACCCGATCACGAGGTCCAAGTCGTCGTCGTTCGCCTCGCGATGGGCGCGGCGGCAGTCGGCGACCAGCCGGGCGAACGCGTCGCGGGTGGACGCGTTCAAAACGATCTGCCGCGGGTTCGCCCGGCCCTCTTCCGTCACGGCGCACGCCTCACCCCAGACGACCTTGGCACCGCCAGCCCCGAACCTGCAGTAGCGTCGGAAGGTGAGTTCCCCGGGCGATCCGTCGGCCTCGCCGTCGCACCCCTCCATCGGGTGGATGCACCACCGGTTGCCGGCCGTCAAAGGGCCGATCCGGACCGGGCGGTCGAAGACCGTGAAGTCGTCGGAGAAGCGCAGGTCGGTACCGAGACGCGCGTTCTCGGCCGCGATCTCATCGACGGACTTGTACTTGAAGAAGCGTGCCACAGCGCCCGAGGGGTAGGGTAACGCCACTATCTTGAGGAATCGGCGGTCGGCTGGAAAGTGCCTTGGTCGTAGAGCACGCGTCTCGCGTGCTCGAGCCCCGAGCACGCGAGACGCGTGCTCTACGACGCGGCCACGGGCTTTGTCCGTGGAACACGCGGCTCGCGTGCTCAGCTCAATGAGCACGCGAGACGCGTCCTCTACGACGCGGCCACCGGCTCCGCTCGGGCGCTGCCGACCCGTGCCGCTTCGACGGCCGCGGGCGTCGTCTCGCGAAAGAACGTGACGAACAGCACAAAAACGACCCCCGCGACCGCAGCCGGGACAAGCCAGAACCCCGCCCACGATGTACTGGTGTCCGCCCGGCTGATTTCCAACGTCCGGGCACTAATGAAATTCCCCAACAGCACGCCCAGCCCGGACGCGATGAAGGCGAGAATCCCCTGGGCGCTGGCCCGCAAGTGGCTCGGAGCGTGGCGGTCCACGTACACGTTGGTCACGACGAAGAAGAAGGTGAAGCAGACACCGTGCAGCGGCAATCCGACGAGCGCGATGAACGGCAGAGAGCCGGTGGCGAAGATCGCGTTGCGAACCACCCACCCGAGCACCGCGAGCGCAAGCGTGACCTTGAACCCCAGCCGGGCCAGGACGACCGGGAATGAGGCCAGGCAAATGACCTCCGACACCTGGGCCAGTGTCTGCAGCGCCATCGGCTTGGCCGCCCCGAGCTCGCGCAGGTAAGGATTGGCGTACACCGTGTAAAACTGCTGGACCGCGGACATGCACAGGGCGCTGGCGATCAGCACCCGGAATCCGGGATCGCGGAACATCTTCAG
>DATFWZ010000390.1:0-12219 GCA_035258765.1 Gemmataceae bacterium | reverse complement strand
GTCGTTTGATAGACCGCCGCGGAGGTACATGTGCCATACGTCTTGCGGGCGAACATCCCCTTCCCGAACAGCTCGTACTCGAATTGCTCTTGAACCGTCCATCTCGAATCACCCGTGTCCCGCTCGAACGCCTTCTCCAGTCCCGGGAGCACGACCGGCTTGCCGTCGCGGAAGCCGACGTAGAACGTGCAGAACATGTTCCGGAACTTCGACCGCTTGAAGAGCCACCGCGACACCTGCTCGACCACCTCCTTGTCCGTCAGCTTGTCCGGGTCGATCCCGTCCTTGGCCAGCTCGCGGAGCAGGGTCGCGCGCATGTCCTCGTCCCAGTTCGTCGTGACCCCGGGGGCGAGATACTCCGTCATGCCGGCGTAGTCCTTTTTCCAGTTCGAGTTCCCTCTGATGGCCTCCGCGTTGGAGTTGAACGGGTAGACGACAACCTCCAGCTCCGCGTACTCCTTCTTCTCCGCGATCACGCGCACGTCCTGGTAGTCGTCGTTGAGAGTCTTCAGGTTGTAGGGCGGCATGACGCGGACGACGGCACGAACGCTGTAGGTGAACTCGCGGCGCTGCTGCGGATCGCCGTCGGGCGTGCCCTGGCCCGCGGTGTCCTTCTTCGAGGGGTCGGTGCGATACTTGTGGACTTCCTGAAAGTCCGGGAGGCCGTCGCGATCCGAGTCGGGGTCGGCCTTTTCCTTCGCGGGAGCTTTCTGCGCGATCGGTGTGGCGGGTTCACCTTTGGGCGGCTGGTCGGCCGACTTCGGGGTCTGCCCGAGGGCCGCGCAAGCGACCACGACCGAGGCGGCCAGGCACGAGCCGAGCATCACCCGAAATGTACCTGGCTGCACCGACCGGGCCAGCGATGCGACGACCGGTGAAACCGACCCCCCAGCGGCCGCCGAGACGGCTGCCCGCACACTTTGCACGGTCGGGACCACGGCTTGCGCCGGCTCCGCCACCGCCGCGAGCAACCCGGCCGACAACGTCACGCCGCGCCGGGCCAATCGCTTCCGCAGCGCCTCGCGGCCCTTCTCCAGGGCCTTCTTGACCGAATTCAACGTCCGCCCGAGCTGTTGCGCCGCCTCGTCGCGCGAAACGCCTTCGAGGTAGCAGAGGATGAGCGGAAGCCGGCTCGCATCCGGGAGCCTGTCCAGCTCCTCGTGCATGACGGCCACCGCCTCCCGCCACGACAGGTCCGGCCCCCGCTCGCGCTTAGTGGGCGCCTTCGCCTCCAACCGCTCGCGCCGCCGACGCACAGCCCGGGCCTGCAGGGCCACGCGATGAGCCACGCTGAATAGCCACGGCCCGAGCGCCCGCCCGCCGCGAACCGCCCCCGGCCGGTTCAAGAACACCACGAACGTGGCCTGAAAGGCGTCCTCCGCGTCCGCCGAGTCGTGGAGCACCTGGCGGCAGGCCGCGAGGACGCGCGGCCCGTGCCGGCGGACGATGGCCTCAAACGCGGCCGGGTCGCGGGCGTCGCGGAATCGGGCCAGGAGGTCGTCATCCGGGAGGGCGGCGAGTTGAGTCGCGTCGAGTGTCCGGCGCAGGGTCCGGACGAGTCGCGGCAGCGGGGCGGGGGTCACGGGAGGGCCTCCGGGGTCGGAACGCTCCTCTATATGTGACGCGATCGCGGGGGCGGCACCAGCTTTTTTCGCCCCGATCATTCTCGTGGCGGCTTGAGTTCCCCCAGGTCTTTGACCTCGCCGGCTTTCCAGTCCGCTCGAAACGACAGCGACTGCCCAGGCCGCCCCTTGGCCCAGACGAGAATGGTGTACGGAGCCCCCGGGACGAGTCCTTCAATCCGGTACGCCCCGTTCTTGTCCGTGCGAATGGGTTGGCCTGTGTACCAGAAGCCCTCCGGCTCGCCGTCCGCCGGGCCGGGTTCGCCGCTCCCGAATGACAGCACCGCGCCCGCGACCGGCTTTCCGGCCGCGTCGAGCACCCGGCCGGTCGCGGTCCTCCACGGCTCGAGTGTGAGCGTTACCGGTCCCTTCTCGGTCCCAATGAGCTGGAGTCGGCCGGCAAGCTTGCTTCCGGGGCAGACGGCCTGGACGAACTGGCGGGGGCGAACCCAGAGGTTCCCGTCGGCGCCGAGCTTCTCGGATCGCGGCCCTTCGGGTTCGGCAGTGATCAGGACGCCGCGGAGCTGTTCGCCGTCCGGGCCGCGGATGGCCAACTTGGCGCTCCGGCCGGGGGTGATCTGGAAATCCAAATTCACTTGGGTCGCGTCCGCCGGGACGTCGAGCCGGGTGAGGGAGTGCAATGAATGTCCTGCAATAGTGTTCGGCTCGGTTCGGATGGTCTCGTCCATGCGGTCGGGTGAAACTCCTTGGCCACGCTCGTAAAGCTTGTCCGCCGGCGGCTCAATCGTCACGCCAATGTAGCCGCGGCCCGGTAGTACAGGTGTCCGGAACGTGCCATCGTCGGCCCGACTGAACTGGAAAATCTCGTACGTCAACTCACTCGTGGCCGTCAGGTGAGGATTGTCCAACACAGCCCCATAGGCGAACCGGCACCAGAGCGGGGCCTTCGAGTCGCGGTCAAAGACCTTACCGGTCAGCCAGATCCCGCGCTTCAGCTTCGGGTTCAGCTCGATCGGTCCGAGACCAGGCTGAGTCCGGACAGACAGGGCGATCGGGAAATACGGCTGGTCAGCTGGCGACTCGACTCGAAGCGTGCAATCGTCCCGCATCGGCAGGCCGGTGAGCCGGAAGCGCCCGTCGGCGGCGGTTGTCGCTCGGGCCCGGTGCCGATCCCAAATGCCGTAGGCGTCGCCCTGAAAGGTTACCACGGCGCCGGCAACGGGCTTGCCGCTGTCCCGGTCGGTGACAACACCGACGACCGGGCGGTCTGGCCCGAGCGCGAGGTCGAACTTCGCTCCGTGCACCGTTTCTGTCGGCGGCCCAGTCCAGGTCCGGGATGTACCACTAATCGTGTCCAGTGTGAACGAAGCCACGACGAAAGGTTCCATCACGCGGGTCACAACAACCGTCGGCCGGTTCTCGATCGCGTCCCCCTCGACCTGGATCATGGCTACCCGGTCCCGGCCGACTCCGCGGACCGTGAAACGCCCGTCCGGGCCGCTCGTGACGGCGGGGACGGCCGGGTCGAAACCGTGACGGCGGAGCGGGTAAAGCGGGAACATGCCCCGATAGCTCACGCCTTCAAGCCCGTGCAAGGCCTTCCATGAGTCGTTCAGGCTGCGCATGGCCTTGGCCGCGTCCAGCCACCGGTCCAGGTTCCCACCGATTGGGTGAAACACCCACAGCGTCCGCACTTTCGCCCCGGCCACCGGCTTGCCTTCGAGGTTCAGCACCCGCCCTTCAATCGGCACGTCGTCCGCGATGAAGAGCAATTCCGCGTCCCGGCCGGGCGTCAGGTCCCGGGTCCATGCGACGCCGAGGCCCGGTGCGGCGCCGATCAGGTGGCCGTTGGCCCAGGGCGTGGCGGACAGCTCGTACCCGGCGGGGTCCAATTCGATGCGCTTGATCTCGAACGAGAACCGGCCGGCTTCATCCGTCCGTGCCCGCGGTGTGAACGGTTTCGGCTTCAGGGAGTTCACGTGAAGGAAGACTTGCGCGCCGGCCACGGGCTTCCCGTCGAGGGTGACAGCCCGACCCTGATAAGTGAACACGTCCGCCGGAGGGGCGTCGGGTTTCGCGACCGGCACAGGCGCGGACGCCCCGGGTTCAACCGTCGGTTCTTTTGACTTCTCTTGAAGCGGCTTCTCCATCGCGACGGGTTGTGGAGTTGGTTTCCCGAGCGGCTCGACCGGATTTGGACCCTCTGCCAATGTGATACATGCCAATATGGCGGTGACACCGACACCCGCGAACAATGCGGTCCGCAGGGGGATGACGGGCCGGAAGACTGTCCGCGCCAGCGCCGCCACCGCCACCGACGGCCGCATCGTCCCCTCGACCGCGGCCTGCATCAGCTCCTGTGACGGCTCTCCCACCGCCGGCTCCGCCACTGCCGACAACAACCCCGCCGACAGCGTCACCCCGCGCCGGGTCAGCCGCTTCCGCAAGACGTCGCGCCCCCGCTCCAGCGCCTTTTTCACCGAGTTCAACGACCGCCCGAGCTGCTGGGCCGCCTCGTCTCGCGACAGGCCGTCGAGGTAGCACAACACCAGTGGCAACCGCGTCGCATCAGGCAGCCGATCCAGCTCCTCGTGCAGAATCGTGCACGCCTCCGGCCAGGACAGGTCGGGCGCCGGTTCACGCTTCGCGACCCGGGTCCCGAGTCGCGATCGGCGCTGTTGCGCGGCGCGGGCTTGCAATGCGATTCGATGCGCCACCCCGAAAAGCCATGCCCCCAGCGACGTCTTCTTCCGCACCGCCCCGGGGTTGCGCAAGAGCACGAGGAATGTGGCCTGAAATGCGTCCTCCGCCTCCGCCGCCGGGCCGAGCACCTTGCGGCACGCGGCCAACACCTTCGGCCCGTGCCGGCGGACGATTGCCTCCACCGCGACCGGGTCGCGGTCGGCGCGGACGCGGGCGAGGAGCGCCGAGTCCGTCTCGGCATCGGTATCGAGAGTGGTGCGCAGCGTCTGGACGAGTCGGTTGAGCGGGTCAGCGGTCACGGGCAGGCTCCGGGTCGGGGCTTGCCGAGTAGTGTGACGACCCGCGAGATCGGCACCAACACAAAAGGCGTAAGTTAGCCCGCACACTCCGTGTGCGGGCGTCGGCACACGGAGTGTGCCGACTACGATGGGCCGGTTCAAGGTAGCCCGCACACTCCGTGTGCGGGCGTCGGCACACGGAGTGTGCCGACTACGATGGGCCGGTTCAAGGTGGCCCGCACATTCCGTGTGCGGGCGTCGGCACACGGAGTGTGCCGACGACGATTTGCCCGCCACTCGTCACGGCGCCGGCTTGATGTCGCCGAAATCGTTCGGCTCGCTGCCCTTCCAGCCTGCCCGAAGGGCCAGCACCTGCGACATCCGGCCCTTGACCTTGACGCTCAGGCCGTAAAGCGCCCCGGGCACCAGCCCCTCCATCTGGAACGCCCCGTCGTTGCCGGTCGTGATCGTAGCACCCTTGTACCAGAAGCCCCGGACCGACGTATCGTCCGGGGTGAGCCCGATGTGGACGAACGACAGCTCCGCACCCGTCACCGGCTTGCCGTCCTCGTCCACGACCCGACCCTTGACCGCCTTCCACGGCTCGAGCTTCAGCGTCACCGGGCCCTTTTCGTCGCCGGTCACCTTGACACTCCCCGCGAGCTTCTTTGCGGGACAGACCGCCTGGACCACCTTGCCCTGCCGGGCCGACACCCCGCGAACGGTGAGCGTCGCGTCGTCGCCGAGTTTCTCCGACTGGCGGCCGTGCGTGTCCGCCGTGGCCACGACCCCGGTCAACTTCTCCCCGTCCGGCCCGACGACGACCACTGACACGCCCCGGCCCGGGGTTAGCAGGACCTCTTGCCGGACCTCCTTCGCGTCCGCCGCCACGTCCAGCTCCACCAGGGCGTGCAGCGATTTCGGCGTGATCGTGAACGGCTTCGCCGTGATGAACTCCGGCAGCCCGGCCGGCACATCCCCGGCGATGCCGTATCGCGGGTGGTCCCCCGACCCGGCCTGGATGGCCAGCCATCCGCGGCCGGGCAGGATCGGCATCCGGAAACTGCCGTCGTCCGGCCGGCTGCGCTGGTCGAACTCGATCGTGAATCCGGGGACCGACTTCAGGTGCGGGTTCTCGAGGTTCGCCGCGTACCGCACCATCGCCGACACGGGTTGCTTCGTCTCCCGGTCGAGCACCCGGGCGGATAGCCACACGCCGCGTTTGAGCTTCAGGTCCAGCGGGACTGGCTCGAGCCCGGCCCGGTCCGGGACGGGGGCGGTGATCGCGACGTACGGCTCCGCGTCCGGGGGCTCGACACGCAGGATCGTTTCCTTCTCGACCGGCAGGCCGGTCAGAGTGTAACGACCCTTGTCGTCGGTCGCGGCCCAGACCCGGTGGCGGTCCACCACTCCACTCGCGAACCGCTCACATACGATGAACGCGCCGGCCACCGGCTTGCCGCTGTCCACGTCGGTGATGACTCCGGTCACCGTCCGACTGGGGCCGACGAGCAGGTCGGACCTGGTACCGAGGATGGTGTCCTGGGGCTTCGGGTTCTTGCCCGGGGCGAACGTGATTCGATACTGCACAAACGCATCGAACGACACCGGGTCGCCGGGCGCGGTCATGTAGAACACGTCCCGGGTCTCGATCCCGTCGCGTTCCACGCGAACGAGAGCGACTCGCTCCTTGCCGAGACCCTTCAGGCTGAACCGCCCATCGTCGCCGGTCTTCGTCGGCGCGATCAGCGCGTCGAGCCCGTACCGGCGCAGGCCCGGGTCCATGGCTCCGTCGAGCCCCTGCATGACCTGAAACGCGTCCTTGGCGCCCTTGAGGCCTTCGTGCCATTTGGCCAGCTCGCCGGAACGCGGGCGGAAGACCCACAGCACCCGGACTTTTGCTCCCGCCACCGGCTGGCCCTGAAGGTTGAGGACCCGGCCCTCGATGGGAGTGTCGTCGGTGTTCAGCGTGAGCTCCAGGTCCCGGCCGGGTGCGGTTCCTTGCGTCCACGCCACTCCGAGGCCGGGGGCGGTCGCGAACAAGTGACCGTTCAGCCACGGCGTGGGCGACCGCTCGAAGCTGCGGGCGTCGAAATCGGAGCGCTTCAACTCAAAGGAGAAGCGGCCGTCGGCGCCCGTCTTCGCCCGCGGCGCGAGCGGCCTGGGCGTGGCCCCGACGACGTCGAGGTAGACTTGCGCGTCCTTCACCGGCTTGCCGTCCGGATCGACGACGCGGCCCTGGTAGGTGAACTTCTCCGCGAGTGCCTCGCCGGCTTTGGCCGTCGGTCCCTTGTCCGCGGCGGGCAGGCGCGGCACTTCGGGCTGCGGCTTGTCGCCCGGCTTCGGGGCCTGGCCCAGGGCCACGCACGCGATGACCACCGAGGCCGCGAGGCACGCTCCGAGCCCGGCACGCAACGGCCCCAGACCCTGCGACCGCGCGAGGACCGCCACCTGCGGTGAGATCGACGCGCCGGCTGCGGCCGCGACCGTGGACTGCACGCTCCGGGGCGTCACCGACATGGCCGCGCCCGGCTCCGCGACCGCGGCCAGCAGACCCGCCGACAGGGTGATGCCCCGCGCCCCCAGCCGCCTCCGCAGCCGGTCTCCAGGGCCTTCTTGATCGAGTTCAGGTTGCGCCCAAGCCGCCGGGCCGCCTCGTCGCGCGAGAGCCCGTCGAGGTAACAGAGCATTAGCGGAAGTCGATACGTGTCGGGGAGCTTGTCCAGCTCCTCGTGCAGCACCGCGCACGCCTCCCGCCATGAGAGATCCGACGCGGCCTCCCGTTTCTGGCCCGCCCGTGCCTCGATCTCCTCGCGACGGCGGCGTCGGGTGAGGGCCTTGAGCGACACCCGGTGGGCCACCCCGTAGAGCCAGCCCCCGAGGCGCCGGCCGTCGCGGACCGCCCCCGGGTCGCGCATGAGGACGACGAACGTGGCCTGGAAGGCGTCCTCGATGTCGGCGGGGTCGGCGAGCACCTTGCCACAGGCAGCCAGCACTTTGGGGCCGTGGCGGTGGATCAAGGTTTCGAACGCGGCCGGGTCGCGGCCGCGGCGGAAGGCGGCCAGCAGTTCGGGATCAGGGACCGCCGCCAGGGCGTCGGCGTCGAGCGTCCGGCGGAGCTGCCGGACGAACTGGGACAGGGGTTCACGGGTCATCGCGGGCCCTCTGGGTGGGACGTCACCGGGTAGTACCCGGCCGGCGGGCCGGCGGCACCGGAAATGGTAGTGAGTGGTGAGTGGTGAGTGGTATGCGATCCCATAAGTCCTATAGGTCCCATAAGTCCTATAGGTCCTATCGAAAGACCGACAACTCACCACTCACCACTCACCACCCCAATGTTTCCCGCAGCCACCCCGGGCGATCCGTCGCGATCCCGCTCACGCCCGCCGCGATCAGCGACCGGGCCATCGCCGCGTCGTTCACCGTCCAGACGTAGACCGGCAGCCCGGCCGCGCTCGCGACTTCGACTAATTCGCGCGTGATCATCGGGTCGGCCGACAGGTCCAGGCCGTCGGCGTTCATGGCCCGGGCGGCCGCGACCAGGGCGTCCGCGGTCCAATTCGTGCCGGCGTCGTCGCGCAGGCGAACGACCCAGTACGCGGGCACGACCGGTAGGCGCTTCTTCACCGCCGAAACCACGTCCGCCGAGAAGCTGATGACGATCACCTGCTCGCGGCTGAGTTTCGCGGCCGCGATCACGCGCTTCAACTCCGGCACGGACTCCGGCCCGCATTTCACTTCGACGTACGCCCGCTTCCCAGCTGGGATGATCGCCAGCGCCTCGGCCAGCGTGGGGATTCGCTCGCGGGGGTACTCCGCTCCCTTCCAGCGGCCGACGTCCAGGGCCCGGAGCTGGTCCAGGGTCTGATCGGCAACCGCCCGGTCGATCCCGGCGACGCGCTTTGTATCCGGGTCATGGATGACGACGATCTGTCCATCCTTGCTGAGGCGGATATCGAACTCGATCCCGTCCGCGCACTGGTCGAACGCGAGCCGGAAGGAGGCGAGCGTGTTCTCGGGGGCGTCGAACGAGGCCCCGCGGTGGCCGATGATCTCCACTGAATTCACCTCGGTTACCGGAGCGAATCTGATCATCGGTCAAGTGTTGTTATTTTTCAGGGGGTATATGTAAATGAAAGTAAGAAACCGCGACTCGCCCCGGGGCCGCGTCCCCTTGTTCCCAACCGTGGGTTCGTGTATCGCTTACGGTGTCGGTTTCTCCGGAGGCGCCCAATGGCGTTGCTCGAGGCCCGCGGGCTGGTCAAGATCTACGGCAAGCGGCGGGTCGTGGACGGCGTGTCCTACGAGGTCAACCCGGGCGAGGTGGTCGGCCTGCTCGGCCCCAACGGGGCCGGCAAGACCACCAGCTTCCGCATGACCACCGGCCAGATCGCCCCGAACGACGGCCAGGTCATCTTCAACGGTGAGGACGTCACCCGGTTGCCCATGTACCGCCGGGCCCGCCTGGGCATGGGCTACCTGACCCAGGAACAGAGCATCTTCCGCAAGCTCACCGTCGAGAAGAACCTGCTCGCCATCCTCCAGGCCCTCCCGCGCAGCCGCAGCCTCGGCCGGAAGCTCACCTACCGCGAGCGGTGGGACCGGACCAACGCCATGCTGGACCGGTTCCAGCTCCAGCACGTCCGCAGGCAATCGGCCGCCCGGTGCTCTGGCGGAGAGAAGCGCCGACTCGAAATCGCCCGCTGCCTGGCCTGCGAGCCGCTCCTCATCCTGCTCGACGAGCCGTTCGCGGCCGTCGATCCCAAGACGACCGAGGACATCCGCCGTAACATCCGCGAGCTCGCCATCCAGGGCATCGGCATCCTGCTGACTGACCACAACGTCCGCGAGGTGCTCAAGATCACCGACCGCTCCTACCTGATCAAGGACGGTATCGTCGTCACCCAGGGGACGCCGCAGCAGCTCATCAACGACCCGATCGCCATCAACGAGTACCTGGGCACGACATTCACGGACAATACGTTCGGCGGCGTCTCAGCGGCGCCAGCGGCGCCCCCGTTTGCGGACTCAGTCTCCGACGACGGCCGCCCGGTGACCGAGGTGGACCCGGTGGGCCACATGATCGAGGCCCTGGGCACGAAGGAGACGCGCTCGCAGGCGGTGCCGGAGCTGCTGAAGCGCGGCAAGGCGTCGGTCCCGCCGCTGGTCGAGGCACTCGGCCGTCGGGAAGTGGAACTTCGCGCGTACGCGTTCGAGGTCCTGCAGCGGCTGGTCCCGTCCCCCCTTCACTTCGACCCGCACGCGGCCGACGAGGTCCGGGCCCGCCAGCTCGCGGCCTTGCGGCACCAGCTCGGCGTCGGCCGCTAGCTCGCCTGTACACCTCTTCGGTTGTCACTCCCGTCCGCCGGCACACAATAAGTAACTGGGACGCCCGGACATCGCAGGACTCCCTCCCATGGCCAACAGCTTCGGCAGCCGCTCCACGATGACAGTGGACGGGGAAACGTACACCCTCTACCGCCTCTCCGCGATCCAGCAGGCCTTCCCGCAAGTTGCCAAGCTGCCGTACGCGCTCAAGATCCTGCTCGAGAACCTCCTCCGCACTGAGAACGGGTTGTCCGTCCGCCGGCAGGACATCGAGGCGCTGGCCCGGTGGGACCCGCGGGCCGAGCCGGACACCGAGATCGGCTTCAGTCCGGCCCGCGTGCTGCTGCAGGACTTCACGGGCGTCCCCGCGATCGTCGATCTCGCCGCCCTCCGCGACGCCATGGCCCACCTCGGCGGCGACCCGAACAAGATCAACCCGCTCATCCCGTGCGAGCTGGTCATCGACCACTCGGTCCAGGTGGATGACTTCGGCACCCCCGGGGCGTTCGCCAGCAATAGCCGGATGGAGTACGAGCGCAACCGCGAGCGTTACCGCTTCCTCCGCTGGGGCCAGACCGCGTTTCGGAATTTCAAGGTCGTGCCGCCGGAGACCGGCATCGTCCACCAGGTGAACCTCGAGTACTTGGCCCGGGTGGTGTTCGTGGACGGGCTCAACACCGCGTACCCGGACACCCTGGTCGGGACCGACTCGCACACCACCATGATCAACGGCCTCGGCGTGCTCGGCTGGGGCGTCGGCGGGATCGAGGCCGAGGCCGCGATGCTCGGCCAGCCGGTCACCATGCTGATCCCGCAGGTGATCGGGTTCCGGCTGTACGGCAAGTTGGCGCAGGGCGCGACGGCCACGGACCTGGTACTCACCGTCACGCAGATGCTGCGGAAGAAGGGCGTCGTCGGGAAGTTCGTCGAGTTCTTCGGCGAGGGGCTGGCCGAGCTGCCGCTCGCCGACCGGGCAACGATTGCCAACATGTCCCCCGAGTACGGGGCCACCTGCGGCATCTTCCCGGTGGACGCCGAGACGCTGCACTACCTGCGGTACACCGGCCGACCGGAGAAGCAAATCAAGCTGGTCGAGGCCTATTGCAAGGAGCAGGGCCTGTTCCACACCCGCGAGACACCGGAGGCCGCGTACTCGGACACGCTGAGCCTCGACCTGTCAACCGTGGTCCCGAGCATGGCCGGTCCCGCCCGGCCGCAGGACCGGGTGAATCTGCCGGACGTGCGCAAGTCGTTCGCCGAGGCCCTGCCGAAAATGAAGGCGACAGCCCAGGCGGCGAAGAAGCCGGCGCCGGTCGCACATACGACCATTCCGCTGAACGCCGATGGGAACGGCCCGACCACGGCCGTCCAACTCGCCCCGGGCACGGTGCGCGACGGCTCTGTCGTCATCGCCGCCATTACGAGCTGCACCAACACGTCCAACCCGGACGTCATGGTCGCGGCCGGGCTGGTCGCCCGCAACGCGGTAGCCAGGGGGCTGTCGAGCAAGCCGTGGGTGAAGACGTCGCTGGCCCCAGGGTCGAAGGTCGCGGCCGACTACCTGGCCGAGGCCGGGCTCATGGCCCCGCTCGAGGTCCTGCGGTTCCACGTCGTCGGCTACGGCTGCACGACCTGCATCGGCAACAGCGGGCCCCTTCCCGAGGCCGTGTCGTCCCAGGTGACCGACGGGAGCCTCGTGGTCGCCAGCGTGCTCTCCGGGAACCGGAACTTCGAGGGCCGTGTCCATGGGGAGGTGCGGGCCAACTACCTCGCCTCCCCGCCGCTAGTCGTCGCCTACGCCCTCGCCGGCCGCATCGACATCGACTGGGAGAAGGAGCCGCTCGGCAAGGACAAGGACGGCAAGGACGTGTACTTGAAGGACGTCTGGCCGAGCCGGGAGGAGATCGCGGGCGTCGTCCACAAGCACCTGCGACGGGAGCAGTACGAGCGGATCTACGCGAGCGTGTTCGAGGGGGACGACAACTGGAAGTCCCTCGCGGTGCCCACCGGCAACCGGTACGAGTGGGACCCGGCCAGCACGTACATTGCCCTGCCGCCGTACTTCACGCGCATGTCCATCCAGCCGCCAGCGGTGACGGACATCGCCTGGGCCCGGGCCCTCGCCGTCCTCGGCGACAGCATCACCACCGACCACATCTCCCCCGCGGGGAACATCAAGAAAGACGGCCCGGCCGGCAAGTACCTGATGGAGCACGGGGTGCAGCCGAAGGACTTCAACTCGTACGGGTCGCGGCGGGGCAACCACGAGGTCATGATGCGCGGCACGTTTGCCAACGTGCGGCTGAAGAACCTGCTCGTCCCGGGGG
>DATFWZ010000389.1:0-7950 GCA_035258765.1 Gemmataceae bacterium | reverse complement strand
GACCGGGCGTTCGACCGCCTGCCCCTCCTGGCCGATGCGCTGATGGACGCCGGCTGCGCCGACGAGCAGGTAATCGCCCACTGCCGGGAGCCGGGCGATCACCTTCGGGGCTGTTGGGTAGTTGAGTTCGCGCTTGGCCGGGAGTAGCCGCCGAACCCGTCGGTGCACCGGACACGGGCCGCGACATCGGTTAGGATTGGAGACGGTCACCGAGCGGCCCGTGCCGGTGACTTGTTTGTTCGGCGGCCGATGCGCGGAGTGTCGCAATGCCTCTGCTCTGTGTGATTCCCCTGTGTCTCGTGCTGAACGACGTTGGGCTCTGCGTCGCGTTCGATCGCGCCGCCACATCGGCCGCCCGGTCGCGCTGCCTCGTCGAGCTGTCCCGCCGCGGTGGGCCGGTGGCCGTCTCGTTTCTAACCCGCAAGCGTGACGAGCTGCTGGCCCCCCAGGGGGCCGGCGGCGACCGCGGTCGGCGGGACGAGTCCACCGTCGAGTTCCTGACGGCGCTCCGCCGCGCGCAGGGCCAGCCGGACCCCGTGCCCGTCGTCGTCAGCGTCCCGGGTGAAGGGGAATCCATCTTCCCGAACCTGCCCGTGGTCGATGGCGCGCTCGTCTACCGGGACGTTCAGAAGACGCCGGTGACGTTCCGGGAGGGTGGCGACTACCGCAGCGGGCGGCAGGAGAGGTGGCGATTCGCCGTGCGGGACCCCCGGGGTAAGGCCATGCCAGTAAGGTCGCACTGGGGCAGCGGCATCGGCGGGGGCATATATGTCATGGCCGTCCTCAAGCCGGGGGAGTCGTGGGGGACGGCCCTCCCCATGCGGAACTTCATCGATCTCCCGCCGGGCGACTACACGGCCGTCGTCCAATACCACGACGAGGAGACAATCGCGGGTCTCCCGGACACCAAAGGGTTGCTTGTGTGCCAATCTGAGCCGTTCAAGTTGCACGTCCAGCCTCGGGTGATCGACGTGACGCGGGCGGACCGGGCGGCCGCGCGGGAGGCGATCGCGGCCCTCCCCGACAAGGGGCCGGTGCAGATCCTCGAAGGGCCCTACGGCGAAGATGCCCGAGGGTTCATCGGGCCGGACTCCGGGGCCGGCCGGCTCCTGGCACTAGGCTGGCGGGCCGTGCCCGCCCTCCTCGACGCGCTGGACGACGAAGCGGCCGCCGGCCAGCGGCGGGCGTGGGCGTTCGCCATCCTCTACAGCATCACTGGCTTGAACGACCCCCGCCACGATGATGGCGTGCTCGCCGCCTACGAGAGCCGCAAGGGCGTTTGGGCGGTGTCGGGCGGTCGGAATGGGCGACTCGACATCACGGGTCTCGGACTCGGCGGGGAGGGAAGCATGTCGGGCGGCAAGTTCGACGCGGCGGCCCAGCGGGCATTTGCGAAAAAGTGGAAAGCGGTCCGCGAGTACGTCGTGGTGCGGGAGAAGCCCTGATCGGGCACGAGGAGTACCCCATGAGGCCCGCCGAACCGCATTATGGCCTCATCGACTTGAGGGCAAGGACAACGCCGGGGCCATCCTCGATGCGATCTTCGGTGGGTGAGTGCACGCCGAATCCAGCGCTTGTGAGGACTTGGTCCGGGGCGAGCGGGGCGGCGACCCGAAGCGCCCGGCCGGCCGGCCCTGGATGACGACGGCCTGTACTTCTTATTCCGGACGAACTGGTGACCAGCTGAGATCGAAAACGGCGCTCCGAGTCGGGATACTCCGGGTCCACAGCTCCCCGGAGCGTCCACCATGACCGACCGCCGATCTTACGCCGTCCCGCTACTGGCATTCGTTGCCGGCGCTTTCGTCGCGGCCCTCGTAGCGTCAGCTGCCCGACCCCGGGGAATCACCCCCGGCCATTGGGCCGAATCCGTTACCGTGGTGCATGGTGACGGGGAGGCGGTGAGTCTCATTCCGGTCGAGGTGGTCGAGGACGGCAGGGTGGTCCTGGTCCAGGAGCAGACGGGGCGGGAGTGGCGGTTCCGGCTCGCGGGCGGTCGCGTGGAGGTGAAGGCGGTCGAGCCGCACGGGCGGGGCCGACACTTCACGCCGATCCCGGAGGGCCTCCTGGTCAAGGAGTAGGCGGCTGACCTGGATGCAGACCGCGGCCTCGGGGGACAATGGAGACGAAGCTCGGGATAGGAGTCACGCGGTGGGCAACCGTCAAGGTGCGGGCGGTGGCTTCGGTGCGCCGGGCTGTCCGACACCGCTTTCGCATCCGGCGTAGTGAAGCCGAATCCACAAGTCGCGGAGCGCGTTTTCCGGCTCTCGGACCGATAGCAAAAGGCGGTCTTGGTGATGGAACCCCACGGCCTGCATCCGTTCACGCAGACGGCGGAAACAGTCGAGGTGCCTCCCGACCGTGGCGTGGAGCGCCCGGGCCTGGAGGTCTCCCGCGTTCACGCTTAGTCAAACCCACGTCAGCCCAATCCGGACGACGGACGGCTTGCCCCAGAATAGTCGCCGCCGGTACGCTCCCCGTCGGCGAGCTGGTTCACTTCGGCCGCCAGCCGTAGTTCATCCGGCCGTCTGGTAGCCCAAGCGCCTGACCCCGAGCGTACACGCTCCCGAGCGTCCGTCCGGTCCGAGCCGCCGCTACGGCGGGTGCCAAGGTGCGGACCAGCCGATCCTCGTCGAGCGTCCAGAGCCGCCCGCACGGGATGCGCAGGTCACCCCGGGCTCGCCGCGCGCGTTGGGCTGCCGACATCTTCGCCTCGCAGTTCCAGCCGCCGTCGGCCAGCTGCTCGCCTAACAATCGGTCGACGATGCCGTGGACATCCTGGCCGAAGTCGGCGCCGGACGCCGCCACCTGCCCGTTGATGCAGGGCTCGACTTCGCCGGCGAAGAAGGGATTCTCGTCCGCTTCCGACGGACCGCATCCTTGCCACGTCACCGAGTCGCGGACGAGGCCCACCGCGCGCCGTGCCTCGTCGCCGGCCGGATCGAGACCCATCTCGCGCAGGAGCGACAGGACGTGCATCGTGGAGTCCCACCCGCGGTTCCACGCCGCACCGCCCCACCGCCCGTCGGGCGCCTGGAGGGCGAGCAGCCGCGCGCCCGCGCCCTCGGTCGCAACCCACGCACGCTCGGCCGCGACCTCCTCACCGAGCGCGTCCGTCAGGTCTCGCATCGCCTGCCAGCGGAACGAAGGGTCAGAATCAAGCAGCCAGCCCAGAACCGAGCTGCTTGATTTCGGGACTTGCCGTTTGGGTAGATTGGTCGCCATCGGCTGGTCCCTGCGTACCTTGGCCAAAGGTGGCTGTTGGTGGCCAAACCTTGAGTTCACCTGCTGAAGCGGCTGAGTGACCGACCATCTTGCAATCAATTCCCGCCGCCACGGTCCGGGGCACCAGACAGTTCGGCGGCTGCCTGGTCCACCTACTTGGCCCGTTTGAGCAGGTTCCGGGACTTGGCGAAGGCGATTCCCGCGTCATCCCGAAGACGGCTGGTCTAGGCATTTCCTAATGCACTTGCCTAGATCACGGGGGTACGGCGGTCGTAGTCGCCTGGAGCATCCACTCTACGGCTTCGCGTCCAGTTATGGCGGCAATAATGCCGAGTGCCTCGGCCTGCGGCGTGACGCCGACGATCTTCGCTTCAAGCAAGTCTTCCGGTTCGACCAACGGTTTGGCCGGCGTACCTTTCGCGATCGCGATGGCCTGCCCGAACTCCGCCGCGGTCTTCAGGTCGTAGATGCCGCACCCCACGATCCCGGGCCGTGTCAGGATCGAACAGTACTGGCCTCGCTCTCATCGATTGCTGATGCCGATGGCCGTTCCGTTGTCAAACGACATTGGGCGGCTGGTCGTTCGCGGCATTTGATCGGACACGGTCGTCTCCAGAATGCGTGATCACGCCACCGGCCGCGACGGCGCGCAGACCGTGCTTCACGCAATCACTTCATGCCGCCGCGGTCCGTGCCGGTGCGTCCCCTTGCTTCTGCTAAGGTTGCTTGACCTGGAACTTAATGTTGACCTCCCAGGTCTGGCCGAACGTTTTCTGTTCCCCGTCGGTTGCAATCTTGCCTTGCATCTTTCCGTCGTTCACCTTGAAATCGCTCATGTTGATGTCCCCAACTGAGCTAAAGCCCTTCTTCTCATGGGCGGTATGAGCGACGACGCAACCGATAATCTTTCCCTCGTCGTTGATGGTAATAATAAGGGCGCTGCCGAAGTCGCCGAAACCAGCCTTGATGTCCGGTTTCTTTTCCCTGGAATGATCCTTCTCGGTGAAGGTGATGATGATGGTCGGCTTATCCGCGAAAGGCTCGCCCTTCCGAGTCGAGACGTAAGCCAGTTTCGCTTCTTTGCCGTTGCCTTTGAACACGCCCGATACTGGTTCATCGTCCGCCGCTGACAATGAACCGGCTGCTGCCAACACGCTAAACACCGCCAATAAGGAAGCCATACAAAATCTCAACGTCATCCACATCGCAGAGTCCTCCAGTTCGGGTGACAGGGGTCGGGTTGCAAGCGGGTCAGAGGACGAGGGGCGCTCCGCCGTTCGGGAAGTAGAAGTAACTGTAATTGGTGGCGGAACCGCCCGTCTTGACCTCGAACGTGGCCAAGCAAACCACTGCCTCCCCGGCGTCGGGGGTTTTGTTGTATGCGAGATAGGCCACGTCATTCCCGCTCCCAAGGTCGATCAGCGCGGCCTTCTTGAACTCGGTCGCCGACGCCGTCCCGGTCGTCGCTTCCAGGTTGAAGGTGTCATTCCCGACCCCGGACACCAGGGTGAACCGGCCGCCGAATATTGAGTCGTTAATCGTGATCGTGTTCCCGCCGTTGCCCAGCGTGATCGACGTCTCCCCGCCCACCTGGAAGTTCTTGAAGGCCAGCGTCTCGGCCGCCCCGCCGCCGGAGGTCAGGGTGAACTTCTTGCCGACGATCAGGCCGCTGCCGTTGCCGGAGCCGTTGTTGGTTCCGAACCCCAGCGAGTTTGCCCCAGCGCCGGTGATGGTCAGGTTGCCGTGGATCAGTACCGGCAGGTGGGTCGCGTAACCGTCCATATACGTCGTGAACACCCCGGGGCCATGGTTGAGGGTGACGTTCCCGAGCACCTCGGTATCCCAGAGACCGTCGTACGTGTTTGCGTTGCCGTCCAGGTACGTGACGGTCAGGTTGCCGCCGATGATCAACCGGAGCGCGGTGTTGTCCAAGTTGTAAATGTTCACGAAGCCGGCCACGCCGGCCGCGTTTCCGTGCCCGTCGTTGATCCTGACATTGCCGTCCACGTTTGTGTCGTTCAGATTGAAGGAGTCTCTTCCCGTACCGTTGGTGACGATCAGGCTCCCCTTGATCGTCGAGACGCCGGCCGCGTCGCGGTCTATCGCCGTGTACGAATCACCACCCGCGTTCTTGACCTGCACGCTCCCGCCGGCCGAGAAGTCGATTAGCACGACAGAATCGAGGCCGGAGGTTTGCGCCGCGTTGGTAACTGACAGGTTCTTGCCGACGGTCAGGTGGGTGGCCGCCACCGAGTTCACGCCGGCTCCGCCGTCGATCGACACGCTCCCACGCACAAAGATCGGGACGCTCGGATCGAACGTGACCGTGTCGTTCCCGTCGAGCATCTTGAACACCAAGTTCTTTACTCCCGACTGGGTGGAGAACGGAGGCGGCACGCCGTCGATGTTGCCCGAGGAGTTGAGGATGAGATGAGTCAGGTCAAAGGGGTCGCCCTTGACGGTCACGTCGTTGTCGTTGGCGTCGCCGACGATGGTCAGCGTGTGGGTGACAGGCGAAAAGGTGACGGTCAGGTTGGCGGCCGGAACGTCGCGGGCCTCCAAACGATCGACGTATGGGCGTACGGAGTGGGTGCGGCGGCGCATGGGTTCAGCCTCGATTGGATGGAGCGTCAGGCCATGTGGCCTTCAGCGTGTTAACCGAGTCGCGCCGCCCCGAACCCGACACGTCCGGCGGGTTTTTCAATAGTTCTTGGAATCTCGACAAAAGGGACATACAAGTGACGCTCCCCCGGGCCGGCTGCGGGACCTATGCGCCGCGCAATTAGCCTGAGCCGGCCCGGTCGGCGGAAGCGGATTGGACAGGCCTGTTACACCCGGCGCGCCGACTACCGTTTTGGCTCTGGCATCAACACAACGGACACCATCGTATGCTTGTCGTCCGGCCCGCGGTTCAACACGATAAAGACCGTCTGCTCCGGGGTCTTGGCGACGTATGAGCGGGTCGTGGCCGCCCGGATCGTGGCGCCTCGCTCTTCTCCCCCCTTCGGACGCATTTCGTCCGTAAAGACGCTCCACTGTTGTTGCCCCTTGGCCTCAGTGGCCTTGACTCCCGACGGCCACGGCATGTCGGCCACCCCCCTGAAAATGTCCTTGTCGATGCCGAGCCTCTTCTGATACCACTCATCGACCTTGGCCATCTCGTCAGGAGTGACGAGGACCAACTGCGCGATCGTGCTGAGGTTGTCGTCCTTGTAGCGCTTGCTCCCCGGATACTCGAAACCCCCGAGCTTCTCGGCGGTCACCTTCTTTGCATCCGGCTCGTCGTCGGCTGTCGAGTGCCCGCCGGCGAGGGCTGAAAGTGCTACGACCGAGAGAATAGCCCGTTTCCACATCGGAAACGCCTGCTTAGCCGAATGAACGAAATCGCTCAACCGCCGGGTTCGACCAGGAGTCGAACGACGCACGTCGGCGCGTAAAACTCCACACCGACGGCCCGCGACGCGCGTTAGTCTGGATCAGGTCGCCGAGCGCGGCCCGTCTAGGTGACGTATTTGTTCGGCCACGAAATGCCGGAACCCCGATCGAAGTCCCGGATTTACGACCCGTGTTTCGGGTCTGGCGGGATGTTCGTTCAGTCTGAGAAGTTCGTCGAGGCCCACGGCGGCAAGCGCAACGATGTCTTTTTCTACGGGCGGGAGCTGAACAACACCACCTGGCGACCGTGTCGGATGAACCTGGCGATCCGCGGGATCGAGGCGAACGTCCTGGGAGGGGGACTCGACGCGCCCGTGCAGCCGACTGCCGCGTTTACCCTTGGTTCGGCCTCGTTCCCTTCGGCTCGATGAACTGCAACGCCTCGGCGGCCGCTTCCTTCACTTTCGGATCCTTGTCCCCGGTCATCGCCTTCAGGATCGGGATGGCCGCCTTCGCCTCGGACGAGAACCAACGAAGCGCGCCCGCCGCCACAACCCGCACGTCGTCGTCGTTGTCCGACAGCAGGACAATCAGGTCCGGGACGGCGGCCTTGGCCGGCTCCCCGATGCAGCCCAAAGCGGCGGCTGCCGACGCCCGGTGCAGTGGGCCGGGGTCCTTCAGCTGCTGCCGCAGCGCGGGGGTCGCTTCGGCCGCCGCGGACCCGACCCGGCCGATCGCCTGCATCACTTCCACCTGGACGACCTTATCCTTCAGCGCCTCCAAGAGCGGGCCCACGGCCGGCTTGCCGATCCGCCCGAGGGCGTACTTGGCTCCATTCCGGAACGTCCTGGACGGGTCACGCAGCGCCGCGATCAGGTCCGGCACGGCCGGCGCGGCCGACGGCCCGATCTCACCCAGTGCGATGGCCGCCGTGCTCCGCACCGACTCGTCCTTGTCCTTGAGGACCGAGATGAGGGCCGGGACGGCGACCGCGGGGTCGGCCTTGATGCTCGCCAGCGCGCGCGAGCTGTTCTCCCGCACAGACTTGTCCGGATCCGCCAGGGCCTTGATCAGCGCCGGGGTGGCGTCCCTGGCCTCGGCCCCGAGCATCCCCAGCGTGTACGCCGCCCGCTCCCGGACCATCGCCTCGGAGTCGGTCAGCGCCTTGGTGAGCGCCGGTGTTGCGCCGGTCGCCTTGTCGCCGATCTTGCCGAGGGCGAGGGCGGCGTTCACCCGCACTTCCTTTTCACGGTCCTCGAGCAAGCCGGTCAGGACTGGGACGGCCTTCCCGCCCTCCTTCCTGCTGATCTCCCCGAGGGCCAGTGCTGCCGCCCGGCGAACGCCCTTGTC
>DATFWZ010000388.1:0-23280 GCA_035258765.1 Gemmataceae bacterium | reverse complement strand
TTCCGGCAGGCGGACTTGTGCCGCTCGTGGCTGGTCTGGATGAAGACGTCGTAGGAGATTTCGAGGGCGTTCCAGACTTCGCGGAACTGACGGGCCATGTCGTCGCAGTAGGCCTGGGGGTCCTGCCCGAGCTCGGCCGCGCGCTTCGACACCTTCACCGTGTTCTCGTCGTTCCCCATCAGGAAACAGACGTCGTACCCCTCCATCCGCCGGTACCGGGCCTGGACGTCGGCCCCGACCTTCTCGAACGCGGTGCCGATGTGCGGCCGGCTGTTCGGGTAGTCGATCGCGGTCGTCTGAAACCAGCGGGGTCGGTCGGTCACGGTCCGGTCCCTCCGAAAACGGCAAACCGCCCGGTCGCGGCGCGCCGGGACCGAGCGGTTCTATCGTTTTAGTAGAGGCGTGGGAGGCGGGGGAGGTTCGTGCGACCCCGGTCGGGTCACTTCCCGGCTTGCTTCCAGTCGTAGAGGACGACGTCGCGTCCGCCGGCCGTTACCCCGGACTTGGCGTCACCCTGGTAGCTGATTTTGGCCGTCCACTTTCCGTCGGTCGTCACCACCCGGGCGTCCGGCGCGAGGCTCTGGAACGTCCCCCGAATTTCGGCGCCCTGGCTCACGATCACCGGCACGACCGCGTCCGGCTTCGGCTGGAAGCTGGCCAGCGGGGTGACCTTGAGGGCGGCCGGGCTCAGGTCGACTGGGGCCGTGCCGGTGTAGATCAGGAGCTTCGCGGTTCCGGCCCCGCCCGGCCGGAGCAGGAGAGTGCTTGAAAAGTCTCCATTCTGCCCAGGCACTTTACCGCGCTGCAGCGCCAGCGCGCCGCCCACCTGGATTGGTTTGCCGGCCTCCCCCGGCTGGAGCATGCCCCCCGGCCGAACGGTGAGGCCACCCGGCACGTCGCCGGCCCCACCCAGTGTGCCGCTGCTGATCACGACCGCGCCGGTCCCGACCGGCGTCCCGCCGGTGGTCTGTAGGGTCAGGAGCCCGCCGGCCACCTCGGTCCCACCCGTGTAGTCATTCTCCTCGCTGGTCAAGACCAGGGTGCCGTTGCCGGCCTTCACCAGCCGCCCGGCCCCCGTCACCTTCCCGGACCAGCGGACCGTCAGCCCCGCGCCTCTGGTCCTCTCATTGACCGATACCCGGCCGGCCCGGTTCCCCGGCAGGGTCAACGACCGGTTGATCGCGGGGGACTCGTCGCCGGTGTAGCTGAGATGGGCGTCGGCGAGTGTAATCGGGCCGCCGGTCCGGCCGAGTTGGCGGTCGTCGGAGAAATTCAACCGAAAGACCTTGTCCGGAGGCCCGCCTACGAGCGAGAGGCCTTGAACCACCAGCCGCGGGAAGTCGTTGTCGGGGTTGGTAAACCTGATAACCGTTCCCCACATGCCGGAAACCACGAGCGGGGATTCGCCAAGGCCCGTGAGCCGGGCGCGGACCAGGTGCTCGCGGCCGCCCTTGACGCGGGTGAAGTCCTGATCGCTTGAAAGCGTCAGGTAGCCGGTGTGGCCGGCGAAGTCGAGGTTCAACGGGTCGGGCCCGGCACCGAACGTGCTCGACGGGCCGGCCGAGCCGGCCGATAAGACCGCCCCGCTGTGCACCCGGAGCGTGGACCCGCCCGGCCCGGCCGCCACGTCGCCCAGATCGGTCACCAGGGCGTTGATCTCGGTCAGCCCCGGCTTCAGCAACACCGCCCCGCGCAGGAGCAAGTTATGCTCGGGGCCGGCGTCGCGGACCCGGGTCGCGGGCAAGTATTCCGCTTCCGGGATGGCCCGCAACACGTCTTTCTCATTGAACCCGACCAGGGTGTTCGGGAACCCCGCGTCGAGCGCGGTAACGACATACGGTACGACCCGCCCGCCCGCCCGGCCGACCGCGTCGCGGCGGAACACGCCGAGGATCTCCTTGTCGGCGGGGAGGTTCCGGCTCAGGTTACCGAGTATGTAATAGACGTCGGTAAACGTGTCCCGGACCTCGTTGTTCTCCACGATCGGCGGGGGCGTGGCCCCCTCGAGACCGACGAACGAGAAACCATTGCCCACCCGGACCGGTCCGGCCGGGGTGACTTTGGCTACCGGGGTGACGGGCGGCGGGCCCGATTTCGCCGCGGTGTGTTGATCGTTTGTCGTGTCCGGAGTGTCTTCCGTCGCGGCCCACGGCCGCCAGGCGACCAGCCCGACCAGGATGCCGGCACCCAACACGCCCCCCGCGACGGCCGCGATCGCCTTACGCCGGCCGGCCCCGCCCGGGCGGGCGCGGCCGGGCAGGAAGGTCCGCGACCGGCGGCCTGTCATTGTCTCGATCCGAGTGCCGGGGCGCGGCAAGGTCGATGTGGACTGCGACCGGAAGTTGAGCGAGCTGCCGGACGGCGACGTGGTGCCGAACATCCGGGGCGGGATCTCCGCCTCGGTCGGCGGCGCCGGGGCGTTTTGCGTCCACGGGGCCAGGGCGTCCACCACGTCGGCGGGCGTCTGATACCGGGCGCTCGGCTCCTTGGCCATCATCCGAGCGAGCACGGCCCCCATCAACCCCGGCACGTCCTCGCGCAGCTCCGTGATGGGGGTCGGATCCCGCATCTGGTGCATCAACAGTTTCTGCGTGACGTTCGCGTCCTTGAACGGCGCGCGCCCCGCCAGCAGAAAGTAAAACGTGCAGCCGAGTGAATAGATGTCGGCCCGGACGTCCACCTCGTGGCTGTCCAGGGCCTGCTCCGGGGAGATGTAGTCGGCCGTGCCGATTACGGTGTTGGCGTCGTACCGCTGCGTCACCGACTCGCCGCCTTTACTCAGCCGAGCCAGCCCCAGGTCGAGGACTTTGACCGTCCCCTCCCGATCGACGAGCAAGTTCGACGGCTTGATGTCGCGGTGCACCAACCCGCGCTCGGAGGCGTGATCGAGCCCCTCGGCCGCCTGGGCGATGTAATGGGCCGCCCGGTGCGCTTCGAGCGGGCCGATCTTGCCGACGAGCCGCTCGAGGTCCACCCCGTCCACGAACTCCATGACCATATAGTGGACGCCGTTGTCCTGGTCGATGTCGAACGCCTGGACGATGTTCGGGTGCTTGAGGGCGGCCGCGGCCTGGGCCTCGCGGAGGAACCGGTCGAGCTGCCCGGGCTCCGCGGCCTGCTTGTGCGGGAGCACCTTGACGGCCACCGGCCGCCGCATCTTGACGTGCTCGCACAGGTACACGAGGCCCATGCCGCCGGCCCCGAGCCGGTCCACCAGCCGGTACTTACCGGCGATCATCAGGCTGCGGGACTTACCCTGGAGTAAGAGGGAGGCCTGAAACTTGGTGACCACCTGGGCAGCCACCAGGGCATCCGCGAGGGCCTTCGAGTCCGACCCCTCGGCCACGCCCGGCGGGAGCTGGCGCAAGACGGCCGACAACCTCTCCGGGTCCGCGAGCTGTTGGCCGCGGAGGATTTGCAGGAGGTGCGGTGCGGTCAGCGCCGAGGGGGTGGACACGGGCGACCTCCGACCGACGGGCGGCTGTTTGTTTCGTTGGCTAGAGTGCGGGGACGACGGGATGAAGAGAACATAACTTTAATATCTTCCGAACGCAAATCATGCCCGGCGCGATTCTCACCTCATCGGGCGTGTCGGCCTCTCGCCCGCAGCACAGATTCATGCCGGCCAACGAGTTCGCGCGAGGAGCGAACGAAACTGCTCCCTGCGGGCCGGATGATATGAATTGAGATGAGTGATGCGGCCGAGCAGGTGGACGCAATTGTGCGCGGTCGAAGGGCTTGTGTCAATCTCCAGTACCTGACTTCTTTGCCGGCCGACCGAGCGCAATCAGCTGCGTCTCTGTCCGCACGAACAACAGCCCGCCCGAGATTGCGGTCGTTGCCATGAACACTTCCCCCAGCGGGTTCACAGCGAGGAACTCGAATTTCGGGCCGCCCTTCACCACGCGCACCCCATTCTCCTCGCCGGCCGGTACAGCCAGCCGTCCCTGGCCACCGGCGACGCCGTGTAGCCGCCGACTCCGCCTTGGCGATCCAGGAGCGTGAGCGACCGGAGGAGGGTCCTCCGGTCGCTCACGCTCCCGGTTCGCCAAAGCATGCTCCGGCTCGTCGCGCGATTGGCCGCCTACTTCCCCATTACCTCAATCGTCGGATTCGCCATGATGAACCCCTTCACCGGCAAGAGCGGGGTGAACGAGATCACCCCGTCCCAACTGTGGTCGGTGATCTTGATGTGCCCCGGGCCGATCGACCCGCGGCCGAGCGTGGCGTCCAGCCCGAGCCACTGCCCGTTCACGAACACCTCCGTCCACATGTGGAACGCTAGCCCCGGCTTGCCGGCCAGGTTGTTCACGTAGACCAGGCCGATCGCCGTCCGCGACGGCACGCCCTCGGCCCGGCACATCGCCGCCGTCAGCATCGCGTACTCGGTGCAGTCTCCGGACGCGGTTCGGGCCACGTGGTCGGCCGGGGCCATCGCCTCCGTGTAGTCCACCGGCCGCATGAAGTTGCGGACAAACCCCTCGATCTTCCGGGCCTTCTCCCACGGGTCGCGGGCTGTGCCCACAGCCTTCGCCGCCAGCTCCTTCACCTTGGCATCGTCCGAGTTGATGAAGTAGTTGCTCTTCAAAAACTCGGCGCCGACCTTTTCTTCCGCGACGAGCCGCTCCGGCTTTCGCCGCGCCGTGACGTGCAACTCGAACGTCTTCCCGTTGGCGTTCTTGATCGTCTGCCGGGCGTCGGTGGCGATCAGCTCCTTCGGCTGGGCGTCGCCTTTGAACGTCACCCGGTAGACGATCGACTCCCGGTCGTGCATATCCGGGACGGGCGCCTTGAGGAAGATCGACTGCCGCTTCATCAGGTCCGGGACCTGGCCGTTCGGGGCCAGGGCCGCGACCTTGGACGTCCGGATGAGCGACACCACGCCGATCTCGGCGATGTCCATCTGGGTCTTGATCGTGTCGTAGCTGACGGGGTCCACCCAGAATGTCGCGGCCGGGAGCTGGAGCTTCTGCCCGTCCTTCAGCTTGAGCGGGTCGGGGGTCGCGATCACCTGGAGCAGCTCCCGCTTCAACCCGCCGGGCAGCGCGACTTGCTCCTTGTCCTTCACCTCGACCCGGACGGCCACGTAGTTGGCGACCTGGGGCTCGAAGTAGCGGTAGGTGAACGTGTCCTTCGGCTTGGCTTTCCGGTCGCGCAGGAGGGTCTGCTCGCCGGCGACGCCGACGCAGTTCGGGTCCCATCGGAACTCGGTCTGGTACTTGAATTCCCCGTCGGCCGTGATCCGAATCTTGGGACCCTCGATCACCGTGCAGTCGAGGACTTGAACTCGGTCCTTGCCGAGCCAGAGCTTGGCCTTGATGGCGTGCACCTTGCCCTCGGCGTCCTCGTCAGACGAGACATCCGCTTTCATCTCGGCCTTGGAGGAGTCGCGGGCGATCTCGAACCGCAACTCTTTCGTGGTCCGGATCAGCTTCTTGCCGTCCCGGTCCACCGGGGCCGAAGTCAGGTGAATGTGGCCGATCTTGACGTCCACGCCGCGATCGTTCTGGACGTAGGCCGCCTCCCACACCTCGTCGAGCGGTTTGAGGGAAGGGGTCTTGAGCGTTCCATCCGCAAATAACGGGGAAGCCAGGAGGGCGAGCGAGACCAGGGAAAGACGGCGCATGAGGACCACCTGCAGGAATGCGGATGAACCCATCATCCTGTCGGCCGATCCGGGCGGCAAGGTGAGAATAAAGCCAAGAGGCCGACATCGCCGCGCCAGCACATCCGCCACGAACCTCGCGACCCGAGCCCGGGGCTCTCTTGTTACTCCCGGGCAAACCGCGTCTGATATAACCAAAGTGCGAACGGCTGCAGTCCCCGCGGACCCAGTTGATGTCTCGCATTGTCGGCTTGCTTGTTGTCGGAGTCTTCGGCGGTCCGGCCCTCGCGGACTCCGCGCCGACTGTCGCCGAGCTGGTGGCGCAGCTCGGCGACCCGAAGTTCGCCACCCGCGAGCAGGCCCAGAAGGCCCTCCTCGCCCGCGGCGAGGGGATCGTCCCCGAACTGGACAAACTGGCGAAGACCGCCGACGCGGAGACGGCCGAGCGCATCGGCAAGGTCCGCTACGAGCTGGTCGGTTATTTAGACGACATCAAGCGATTACTCGTCGCGGTCGATAACCGCCCGTACTACGTGCCCGAACCGATCTCGAACAAGCTCCGAGACCTGATTACCGGCCACCAGCCGCGGGCCGGTGAGTTCCTTCTGCAACTGGCCACCGATCCCAAGCATGACCTCCACCTGCGGGCGACCCGGGCGTTTCTACAGACGTGGCAATCGGCCAACGCCGCCCAGCTTGACCGCTACATCCAGTCCAGTGTTACACTGACCACCAACCATCGGTCCAAGTTCCCGGCAAAGGTCGGGGCCATGATCCCGATGGAGGCCAAGATTCGAGGCGGCTGGGAGGGATGGTTCCCGCTCACGGGGGATACGCTCGCCCTCAAGACCCGGACCACGCGCTACCTGGACGGCAAGCCGTACGACAAGCCGTTCGACTCCAAGTACCCGTTCGCCACTGTCGGCTGGTACAAGGTCGGCGAGCTGGCGGAAGGTAAGCACACGATCCACGCGCTCCTGGAGTACGAGTTCACTCACCGGGGCGAGAAGCGGAAGGGCGAAATCCGGTCCAAGGAATCGACTTTCGAGGTGATCGCGGCGGACACGCCGGATGACCTGATCGCCCCGAGGTCCGAGGCGTTGACCAAACAGGTCCGCAGCAAGTTCGCGGTCCGCGAGAGCGAGTACGACCCGAGAAAGTTCACAGGATACCAGCCCGGTACACTCCCGGCCCAGGGGGCCGAGTACGAGTGGTCTCCCCAGGTCACCTGGGTAGTGAAGCCGGGGGTCAAGGCCGGGCTTCACTGCCCGGTCCGGCTGATGAGCGGCGCGCTGCCGGACGTGGACCTGTGCTTCGACGTCGAGATCCACGACGTCAAGACCGCGACCGTGTATCCGGCCGATCCGGTCGTCGTCCGTCGCGGTCTGCACGTTGAACGGAGCTGGATCATCCCGCGCGACGTCCGGGCATTCGCCAAGGGGCGGGAGGGGTTCGTCACGGTGAAGGTCCTCCTCAAGCCGTCGCGGGCGCTGGCCCTCGGCGATCCGGACGTCAAGCGTTATTACCCCGACCCGATCACGTCGGACGAATTTCGGATGAAGGTGTATCAAAAGGTCGAAGTCCTCCCGTAAATCCCCGTTGTCCGCAGGACCGACATGCTCCCCGCCGAGGTGATGCGGCAAATCCGCCGCTTGCAGCTCCGGGCCCGCCGGGCCGTCCAGACCCTGTTGGGGGGTGAATACCACTCCGTCTTCAAGGGCACCGGGCTCTCATTCGAAGAAGTCCGCGAGTACCAGCCGGGGGACGACGTTCGGTCCATCGACTGGAACGTCACCGCCCGAATGGGGTCGCCGTTCATCAAGAGGTTCGTCGAGGAGCGCGAGTTGACCGTCCTGCTCGCCGTGGACGTGAGCGGCAGCCAGCGGTTCGGGACGCAGCGGCACACCAAGCGGGCGGTCGCCGCTGAAGTCGCGGCGCTGATCGCGTTCAGCGCCGTCGCCAATAACGACCGGGTCGGGCTGATCGCCGTCAGCGACGAGGTCGAGCGGTTCATCCCGCCGGGCAAGGGGGCCAAGCACGCCCTGCGGGTGCTCCGCGACATTCTCTTCTACGAGCCGCGCCGCCCGGGCACCTCCCTCAAGACCGCGCTCGACTTCCTGAACCAGGCGCTGACGCGGCGGGCCATCGTGTTCTTCGTCAGCGACTGGCTCGACGAGGGTTACGAGCCGGCATTCCGGCTGGCCGCCCGCAAGCACGACCTGATCGCCGTCCGCGTGTCCGACCCGCGGGAGGAGGCCCTGCCGTCCGTGGGCCTGGTCGAGGTTGAGGACGCGGAGACGGGGAAGCACTTCCTGCTCGACACGCGGCGGCCGGCGGTGCGGGCCGCGTACGCGGCCGCGGCCGCCCGGCGGAAGGCGGCGTTCGCTTCCCTGGCCCGGTCCGGCAAGGTGGACGTCATCGAGGTGTCCACCGACGGAGCCCACTTCGACGCCCTGGTCCGGTTCTTCCGGCTGCGCGAGTCCCGGCGGAGGCGCGGCCGATGACCCGAGCCGCCTGCGGCCTCGCGCTTGCGCTGGCCTCCCTGGCCGCGGCCCCGGCCCCGCTCGTCGTCTCCCGGAACACTGGCGACCCAGCGAAAAAGCTGGTCGCCCGTGCGGAGCTCGACGCGGACGAAGTTCGACTCTCCGGCGAGTTGACGCTCACCCTTACCGTCGAGGGGCCGGCCCCACTCGAGGTCACGCCACCCAAGCCGCTCCTGGACCGCGAGAAGGGCGGCCTCTGGCGCGCCCGCGAGGACGGCCTGCCCGTCCGCGAGGTGTTCGACGACGGGCGGCAGCGCTGGCGGCAGACGTACCGGCTCTCGCCACTCGTCCCCGGCAAGGACGTGGTTGTGAAACTCGGCCCCCTCTCCGTGCGGGCCGGCGGGGAGCAGGACACGCGGATCGAGTGGCCGGGTGAGTCCCGGGTCAAGGTCGTGACCACAATCGAGGCCCCGTCGCCGGACTCGCTGCGCCCGGCGACCGACGTCGAGCTCCTGCCCCCGCCGCCACCGGTCGATCGCGGCCCGTCGCCGTGGCGATTCGCGATCGTCCCGGCGCTCCTGCTCGCGGCGATCGGCGCCCTGGCCTTGGGGCGGCGGAAGCGCCGCGCCAAGGCCCCGCGGGACGCGGCCTGGGCACAGGGTGAGCTCGCCTCCGGCCAATTGACCGCCGACCGATGCGCCACAGTGCTGCGACAGTATCTGGCGTTCCGATTCAGTGTGCCGGCCGAGGCTCGGACCACCCCGGAGCTGGTCGCTGCGCTTCAGGCGGACGGCCGACTGCCCGCCGATGCGCTGACCGAGTGGCGGGCCCTCCTCGACGAGTGCGACGCCGCGCGGTTCTCCGGCACGGTCGCGTCGGTTGCCGGGCTGGCGGACCGGGCCCGGGCTCTCGTCGAGTCCGCCGAGGCCGCGATCGAGGCCGCCGCGACTCCAACTCCCGCCGTCCCGGCTGACCATGAATCGTAGCTGAATTCGTGAGGATTCAGCCTCTCGGCGAGTCGTGCGCCGAACTCTCACGAATTCAGCTGCGCGGGCACACGCGCGTGATTGAGAAGTGCTGGCGAATCGCGCATGGTCAGTTGGGGCGCCGGTAACCTCGCCTTGCGTGGTCGGTCCGATCTGCCTATACTGCCGCGGCTTTGGCCACGGCCCAGCGAGGAGGGGCCGAGCCGGGAAGGACCCCGATGGCCCCGACCCCGCAGCGCGCGCCGGCCCGCCCCGCGAACCGCCCCCGCGTCGCCGCCCCGCACGTCTCCGCGGTCGTCATCAACTTCTGCCAGTGGCGGCACACCGACCGCCTCACCCGCCAGCTCCTCGACGCCGGCGCCATCGACTCCGGCAGCGCCGAAATCGTCGTCATTGATAACGACTCTCCGCAGGACCCGTCTCTCGCCCGGCTCCGCCGCACCCCGGGGGTGTCGCTCAAACGGTTCGACCGGAATACCGGGTTCGCCCGGGCGGCCAACGAGGGCTGCCGGCTCGGCCGCGGCGAGTGGGTGTTGCTGCTCAACCCGGACACCGCCGTCGGCGACGGATTCCTCGACCAACTCGACGCCCTGTGCCGGTTGCTCGACCACGAGGATCCGCGGGCCGGCGTCGTCGGGCTGTCGCTCAAGCACGCCGACGGGAGCGATCAGCCCTCGAGTGGGCCGCCGCCGACACTGGTCCGCACCCTGGCCGGGCTCTTCCTGCCCCGGCGGCTGCGCAAGTGCCGCCCGGTGCGGGCGGCCGATCGCGTCCCGGTCCCGTGGGTCACCGGGTGCGGCATGCTGATCCGCCGGGCGTGTTGGGCCGACGTGGGCGGGTTCGACGAGTCCTTCTTCCTCTACTACGAGGACGCCGACTTCTGCCGCCGGGCCCGGGCCGCGGGCTGGTCGGTCTGGTACGAGCCGAACCTGCCACTGACCCACTTCACGCCGCTGCACACCCGGCCGGTCCCGCCGGAGCTGCGGCTGATGACCCGGCACGCCTTGCTGACCTACGCGGAGAAGTACTGGAGCGGCTGGCGGGCGAAGGCGATGGCCGGGGTGATTTGGGTGGAGGCGATCGCCCGGCAAATGCGGGCGACGGCCGGCGGGCGGCCCGGGGAGCTGCACTCGGAACTGCGGCGACTGGCCGCGGACTGGTTCGCCGGTCGCGTCTGGTCGGCCCGCGGGCGGGTCCAGCAGGCGGCCCGGTTGCTCGCCACCTGCGCCGGCCGCGAGGACTTCGACGTACCCCACCGGCCGCCGGTCCGGGCGGCCGGATAGCGTCGGGGCAGACCATCGAGTCATCCCTTTCATTCTTTCATTTGTGAGACCCCCTGATATGGATTTCACCGACGTGGAAGGCAATGAAATCCAAACGAAAGCCGCCATCTCTGTTGGATGGGTTGTCTGACGCAATGACCCTCTCGATCGTCATCCCATCTCACAACCGCCCCGACCTGCTACAGCTTTGCTTGACAAGCGTCCGCGACCATGCCCCGCCAGGCACCCAGGTGATCGTCGTCGATGACGGCTCGGCCGGGGCCGTTGTCAGCCGAGTCGCCGCCGGATTAGCCGGGCTTGAAGTCATCCGTCACGAGCGCTCGCGCGGGTTCGCCGCAGCCGCGAACCGCGGGGTCGCCGCGGCGACCGGGACCGTCATCGAGCTGTTGAACGACGACACGCAGGTGACCGCGAGATGGGCCGACGCGGCGCTCCGGTGGTTTGCTGACCCGACGGTGGCGTCCGTCGCGCCGCTGGTGCTCCGGGGGACACCCGGTGACGGGGCCCCATTCATCGACAGCGCCGGCGACGAGTACGATCGCGGCGGCTTCGCCCGCAAGCGCGGCCACGGGGAGCCCCTGACCGATCGCTTCCGCGTTCCGACCGAGGTGTTCGGCGCAAGCGCATCGACCGCGTTTTACCGGGCGGAGGTGTTGCGGACGGTCGGCGCCTTTCCCGAGCACTTCGGGGCGTACTTCGAGGATGTGGACCTCGCCTGGCGCATCGGCCGCGCCGGGTTCCGCACCATGTTCGAGCCGGGCTCGGTGGTCTGGCACCGGGTCGGGTCGTCGTACCGGACGCGGCGGCCGTTGATCGAACGACAATCGCGGAACGAGGAGCGCGTGTTCTGGCGCAACGTGCCGGCGATCTGGCGGGCGATACCTCGGCACGCCGTCGTGCTCGCGGGCAAGGCGGTGCGGCGAGCGCGGGAGGGAACACTGGTGCCGTGGGTGGTCGGCCGGATGCGGGCGCTAGTCGAGGTGCCGGGCATGATCCGCAGCCGGCACCGTTAGCCGTGACGCGGAGGCTTTGCGCAGCGGAGCGCGCCACGCGGGCGGGCCGGGGATCTCGATTCAGCGCCCCGACTCGTCCAGGTGACGCGCTCCGCTCCGCAAAGCCTCCGCGTCGCGGCTAACGGCCGCAACCTCGCTCTTTTTTGTTGACGCCCGAATCCGCATTCTTTACCCTCCAGTCTGGCCTGCCCGATCCACTTCCCCTTTTGGCGAGCACGCCCCCTCCGAGGTCTCGACGATGGGTGTCGCGCGACGTTGCCGCCCCGTGTGGCCGCTGGCCATCCTCGCCTTCCTCCCCGCACCGCCGGGTGCCCAGGCGGATAGCCCCAAACCCTCCGCGGCCGAGACGGCCGCGAAGGTGGATGCCGCGCTCGCCCGCGGCCTACCCGCGCACGTCCGACTGCCCGACGTCGCCGATGACACGACCTTCCTGCGCCGCGTCTCACTCGACCTGACCGGCAAGCTGCCCGAGCCCGACACCCTGCGCCGGTTCGCCGCTGATTCTGCGGCGGACAAGCGGGCCCGGGTCATCGACGAGCTCCTGAAGTCCGACGCGTACGCGGTCAACTGGGGCCGCTACTGGCGCGACGCGGTCACCTACCACACCCCGGCCAGTGCGAACTACCTCCGGTGGAAGCTCTTCGACGACTGGTGGGCCGCCCAGCTCCGCCGCAATCGGCCGTGGAACGAGGTCGTCACCACCCTCGTGACCGCGAGCGGGATCAACGACGAAGTCGCGCCGGTCAACTACCTGACGGCCCTGTACGGCAACCCGGTCGAGATCGCCGCGACCACGAGCCGCGTCTTCCTCGGCGTCCAGATCCAGTGCGCCGAGTGCCACGACGCGAAGACCGAGAAGTGGAAGCGCGAGCAGTTCCACGAATTCGCCGCGTTCTTCGGCCGGGCCAAGCTGATCCAGCACAAGGACGTCGACGGTCGGGGCACCCCCTACGCCATCGAGAGCCGGGCCGACGGTCAGTACCAGATGACCAACAAGAAGGACCCCGGCACGCTCCTCGCGATGCGACCGCGGTTCCTCACGGGCGAGACGGTCGCGATCGAGTCGGACGATGCCGAGCGCCGGGCGGCCCTGGCCCGCTTCATTACCAGCCCGAAGAACCCGTGGTTCGCGAAGTGTCATGTCAACCGCATCTGGACGGCCCTGATGGGCTGGGGCTTCTACCCGACGGTCTCGGACCTCGGCTCGGAGTCGGAGCCGCGGCACCCGGCGGCGCTCGCGCTGTTGGAGCGCGAGTGGGTCGCGAGCGGCTACGACGTGCGCTGGCTCTTCCGGACGATCACCTTGACGCAGGCGTACCAACGGCAGCAGGACGGGACGTCGGCCCACGAAATGGCCCCCGCGGTCTGCCCGGTGCGGCTGCGGGCGGAACAGGTGTTCGAGGCGCTGCAGAAGGTGCTCGGGTTCGACGAGAACGACGCGAAGATCCCGGCCCCGGCCCCCGGCTCTGGCCCCGCGGTCCAGCGGCACACCGGCTTGAGGCACATGGTCTACCAGGCGTTCAAAGAGAACCCGTCCACGCCCGCGGAGGAGGTCCACGGCACGATCCCGCAGGCGCTCCTGATGATGAATAGCGCCCTCGTGCACGCGTACACGTCAGCGCAGGGCAAGACGCTCCTGGCCGGGCTGCTCGCGAAGGGGCAGGGCGACGACGAGATCATCGCGGCGCTGTACGAGCGCGTCCTGTCGCGGAAGCCGACGACGGAGGAGATGTTGACCTGCCAGTCGTACATCCGCAAAGTCGGCGACCGGAAGGAGGCGATGGAGGATGTGTTGTGGGCGCTGGTGAATTCGACGGAGTTCTTGATCAAGAAGTAATCCGCGGGAATTCGCGTCTGTTAATCTGACGAGAGGAGTCCCGTGACGAAAAAGGGTTCTTGGTAGGAACTCGAGGAGTGGCGGCCGCCTCACCGCACCGTGAACAATTCGCTTTAGCCCTCCAGCCAATCCGATCAGCTTGACCGGAGAATCCAACTCTGGTAATATAGTTGTATGAAAATCACCGTCGAAATTGCGGACTCGGAGCTCCGCGAAATCCGCCAAATCACTGGCGAACGTAAGAAAGGCCCGGCGATCCGGAAGCTCGTCGCCGACGCACTGCAGATGAAGCGCCGCGAGCGGTTCGTGAAGAAATTCCTCTCCGGCGAATGGGGCGTCGAGTTGAAGGGATATGAGGAGGGGCGGTTGGCCGACCGGCAGGCCGCCGAGCGTGTCGCGCAGGCCCTGAAGGAGTAAATGCCCACCCTCATTGACACGAGCCTCTGGATCGACCTGACGCGCGCCCGTTCGCCGCAGGCCGTTAAGCAGTTCGTCGCGTCGTACATACTCCACCCGGATGCCCACCTTGCCGAGCCGGTCGCGTTCGAGATTCTCCGGCACGCCAGCGCGGCGGAAGCCAGGCAGATCCAACAGCAATTCCAGGCCTTGCCTACGCTAGCCACGCCGCCCGACCTCTGGACGCAGGCGACTCATCTCGGCCAGGCCTGCCGGCGAAAGGGCTTCAACGTCGCTTCGCTCGACCTGCTCATCGCCGCCGTCGCCATTCACCATGCCGCCGAGCTGATCACGTTCGACAGCGAATTTCAACACATTGCCGGCGTTTCCGGTCTCCAGGTCAATCTGCTGGTGCGGCCCACGCCTTGAAGGTGGAGAATGGCATCGCGAACCCGGGAAGGATACAATCCTCCTTCGAAGCCCTCCTTCCACGTCGGGCGAATCCGATGCCTCTCCACACCCGCGTCAACGTCCACGTCACCGCCGACGGCCCCGTCAGCCGTCGCGGCTTCTTGCACCTCGCCGGCGCCGCGGCCGGGCTCGGCCTCTGCGACCAGCTGGCCGCCCGGGCCGACGAGCTCAAGAAGCACAACCGCGCCTGCATCCTCCTCTGGATGGCCGGCGGGCCCAGCCAGTTCGAGACGTTCGATCCCAAGCCCGGCGCCGAGACGCAGGGCCCGACCCGGGCCATCTCGACCAATGTCCCCGGCCTCCAGGTCGCGGAGCACTGGACGCGGACGACCCGGGTCATGGACAACTTTGCTGTCATCCGCTCCATGACCAGCAAGGAAGGCAACCACGGGCGGGCGACGTACCTGCTTCACACGAGTTATCCCCCGTCGGGCGGCATCGTGCACCCCGGGTTCGGATCGCTCGTCGCCCAGCAGCTCGGCGACGCGGACTTCGACCTGCCGAACTTCGTCAGCATCTCCGGGCAGAGCGTCGGCCCGAGCTTCCTCGGCGTCCGCCACGCGCCGTTCGTCGTCACCGACCCGAACCAGCCGCCGGACAACCTCTCCCTGCCCGTCAGCGGCACGCGGCTCAACCGCCGCCTCGGATTGCTCAAGGACCTGGAGGCCCCGCTCGCCCGGACCAGTGCCGGCCCGCTCGTCAAGGACCACCAGACCCTCTACGACCAGACCGCCCAGATGGCGCTCAGCCCGCGGACCAGGGCCTTCGACCTCGCCCGGGAATCCGATCGCACCCGCGACCTCTACGGCCGGTCCGCGTTCGGTCAGGGCTGCCTCATGGCCCGCCGGCTGATCGAGGCCGGGGTCACGTTCGTCGAGGTGCAGTCGAGCGGGTGGGACACGCACGGCAACGAGCTGCCGACCCTGAAGAAGCTGATCCCCCCGGTCGATCAGGGGACCGCGGCCCTTCTCGGCGACCTCAAGGCTCGCGGCCTGCTCGAGAAGACGCTCGTCATCTGGATGGGCGAGTTCGGCCGCACGCCCCGCGTTAACTTGACCGCGGGGCGCGACCACTACCCGCAGGCGTTCAACGTCGCCCTGGCCGGGGCAGGCGTTCGCGGGGGCCGCGTCGTCGGGGCCACCGACAAGGACGGCGTCGAGGTGGTGGATCGCCCGGTCTCCGTGCCGGACCTGTTCTGCACGTTCTGCAAGGCGCTCGGCATCGACCCGCGGTTCGAGAACCAGAGCAACGTCGGCCGGCCGCTCAAGATTGTCGAGACAGGCAAGGCGGTTGGCGAGGTGTTCTAAACGAACCACAGAGGCACAGAGAACACCAGAGCCAACACACACAGAGTAATATGAAATGGTCCGAAATACTTTGAACGCCCCAAACTCTCTTCGTTTTCCTTTGTTTCCTCTGTCTTTCTTTCCTCTGTGTTCTCTGTGCCTCTGTGGTTCGTTTCTGTTCGCGGCCGACGTCGAGAGCCGGCAGCTCACCCACTATGTCCCGCAGGACTTCCTCGAGACCACCGTTCGCAAGGGCGAGTGGCTCGAGGTGACGCTCGACGTCAAGGGGGGTGTGCGCAAGGGCGACGTGGTGCGCATCTGGGCCGGCGGGAGCATCGATCGCGGCGACGGCGAGCGGCCGGGACAGGTCGTCAACGGGCCCGACGGGATTGACCCAACACAATTACGCGGCGAGAAGCCCGCGTTCGCCCTCTCCCCCGAGGCGGGCCACGCCTACGCCCTGCTCTTCAAAACGGAATCGACCGGCCCGACCAGGTGCCAGCCGCCGGGCAAGCCGCTGGAGATCAAGTTGACCCGCGACAAGGAAAAGCTCTGGGTCGGCTTCAACGACGAGAAGGGCCGGTTCCACGACAACCACCTGGGTCGGGGACTGCGGCACGAGCTCGACCCGCTCTGGGTCCGCATCGAGGTGGTCCGGATCACCGTGGACTGACCCAGCCGGTGCAAACCCCCGTTCGGATTTCCCGGCGTTCATCGTCGAGTAGTAGAAGTACAGCTTGGCCATCCGTCACCCGGCGACGTTGACGAAGACCTTGAGCGCCCCCTTCTCCTCGAGCAGGTGCATCATCTCGCGGTAGTTGTCGAGCCCGGCGACCGGGTGCGTCAGCAGGCGCTGGGTGACCCCCGGGTAGGCCAGCTCGCCGTGGGAAAGGGCTTGGAGGCCCAGCTCGAAGTGCCGGCGGTTACCGTTGACGCTCGACACCAGGAGCTTGTTGCCGAGCACCCACTCCAGGTTGATCTTGGCCGCGTCGAACGAGATGTCATGGGTACCGCCCGTGATGCTCGTCCAGATCAGGGCCCCATTGATCGCGAGCACCTCCATCGCCCGGAAGCACTCCCGGGCGTCGCCGGTGGCTTCGAAGATAAGGTCCGGCCGGCCCACTTGCTGGGCCAGCTCCGTGACCGGCGTCTCGCGAGTGCTCACGTAGGTGGCCCCGTACGCGGTCGCGATCTCCGACTTGCGATTCGGCGCCGGCTTGGTGGCCAGCGTGAACACCTCCATGCCGCGGAGCCGCAGCATCATGGTCGCCAGAAGGCCGATCTGGCCGGCCCCGAACACGAACGCCCGCTTCGGGTTCCAGACTTGCAGCCGCTGCTGCGCCAGAAACGCCTGCTCGATCGCCTTGGCACAAACGCTCGCGGGCTCGGCCAGGACGCCGAGGTGCTTGAGCACCGGCGGGACCTTGACGATGTACTCCGCGTCGTCGACGAACGTCTCGGTCAGGTAGCCGTGGCACAGGTTGATCCCGCGCTCGTAGTACACCTCCTCGCTGGTCAGGTCGTTCCGCCCGATCCGGTCGTAGAGTGACCCCCCTGGCCGCCGGACCGTGCACGAGACGAAGTCGCCGGGCTTGACCTCGGTCACGCGGTCGCCGACCTCGAGGACCTGGCCGAAGCTCTCGTGACCGATGACCAGGTGCTCACCGCCCGGGGGCGGGTTGCCGTAGAGGGCCTCGTTGATCTCGCGGTCGGTCGCGTCCACGCCGATCTGCAGGACCTTGACCAGGACCCCGCGGCCCTCGGGGATCTGGACGACGTGCGGGTGCGGCTGGTCGGTCAGTCGCGGGGCCGGGATGTCCCGCAGGTGGACGCTGTTCGGCTTGCCGGGCAGGACGGCGACGGCTTTCATCGGTGCCAACTCCTCAGACCGGTCGGGTGCGACGAACCCGACCTGGCAACACCCTACCGCCCCGGCACCTCGACTGCAACGGGCCGGGCGGCCGCGAAGATGCCCCGGACCCACTCGTTACCGAACACGTCCGCCGGGTCGGTCTGCTTCTGGATCGCGGCGAACTCCGCCAGGCCCGGGTAGAGCCGCGCCAGCTCGGCCGCGGGCAGCGGGCAGAACTTGCCCCAGTGGGGCCGGCCGTCGAACTGCGCTGCAATTGCGCTCGCGAGCGCGCGGGCGAACTCGAAGTACCCATCCCGCGTGGACGGATGGGCGTAGCTGATGAAGCTGAGCGCGCAGTAAGGTTCGTCGCCGCCGCTCGCCATCGAGATCAGCGTGTCATCCGGCAGCACCTTGCGGATGCAGATGGGGTAATGGTGCAGGTACCGGCCCTTCACGGCGTCGAGGCGATTCCACTCTTCAGTTGATAGTCGCTCGCGGACGCGATCCGGCGGGTTGACCGTTTCGCCGCCCGCGTGCCGCAGGAGCCACACGACAAACGCGATCGCCTCGGCCAGCCGCGACCGGGTGACGAAGACCTCGATCTCGATGTGCCGGAACAGCTCGTGTTGCATGGTGAGCTGCCGGTCGGACCGATCGATCACCTTCCAGCCCCGCGGGACGAGTGCGGGCAGGACGCGGCGGAAGAACAGCCGCATGCAAAAGCCCGGGAGCCACCGGGCCAGCAAGCCGACGATGACGTGCAAGCCGACGTCCATCCCCGCGGCCCAATAGAGTCGATAGAGCGGCGCCAGCCAGCTCCGCGGCCGATCGACCTCGCGGCGGTGCTGGGCGACGAAGTCCCACCGCCACGGGACCAGGAAGAACTGTTGTAGGTCGTAATCGGCTTCCCGTTCCAGGACCTGCTCGAGCCGGTCGTACCGCCGGAAGTGTTCCTCGATCTGGTACTGCCGCCGGATCGGGACGCGAAGGGATGTGACGATGCCAAGACTGCCCAGCGAACACCGGGCGGCGCGAAGCTCCGGCCCGGAGGTGAATTCGCGGATTGTCGGCTCGCCCGTGTGCGGGTCGTAACCGGCCAGGCGGACGGCCAGGACATAGTGCGACAGACTGTGCCGTCCCGACCCGTGCGTCCCGGTCGCGGCCGCACCGGCGACCGTCTGCTCGTCGATCAGCCCGAGCGACATCGTTGTGTGCCCGCTCCGCTGTAATTCGCGCACGAGCCGCTTGATTTGACACCCCGCCCCCACTTCGGCCCATGGCGACTCGTCATCGGCGTGGACGGCGACTGAATCGAGGTGCTGCAGGTCGAGCAGGACGTCGTCGCAGACGGGGGCCTCGCTCCACGAGTGGAGCCGGCCGACCGCCCGGATCCGCCGGCCGCGATGGGCGCGGAGGACGTCCAATACCTCGGTCTCCGACCGCGGCGCGAGGCACACGGCCGGGCGAATGGTCGTATTCGCGCCGAAGTTCGTCACGGTGACGGGCCGGGACGCACTCATGGAACCGCCGGAGAGTGGCGTATGCGACTCCGGGATTCTACGTTTGCACGTCGCGGTTCGAAAGGACATTGGCGGTCGGCGACTTGCAATCGCGGCGCGGGCGGAGCAGAATACCGACTCACCGGGGAGACTTCAGATGCCGGCGCGATCCAGGAAGAGGAAGCAGGACGACGAGTACCCGGATCGCTCCACGATCGTGCCGCGGATCAAGCACCGGCAGTTCCTCAAGTCGCTCCGCGACATGGACGTCCCGGACGACCAGATGCCGGTGACGGAACCGCTCGTCGCCGACCTCCTGGTCACGTACGCGTTCGATCTGCCCGGCATGTTCCAGATGGTGACGTACGCCGCGATGAAGGTCCTGGGCATCGCGGCCACGGACATCCGTCAGCTCGCGGTGGCCAACTTGAGGGAGCAATTGCCCCAGATCGGAATCGCCACCGAGGAGCCGCTTCGGCGCATCGTCACCGGGGAGAACCTGGAGGCGTGCGTCTTGTTGGCCACGCGGTTCTGGGACGACGTGGCCGGTCAGACGGAGGGCAATGTCGTGGCCGTCGTCCCGAGTCGCGACCTGATCCTGTTCTGCAGCAGCAAATCCGGCGAGGGGATCGGGCTCCTGCGGGGGGCGGCGGAAGTGGTCCTCAGCTCGGAAGGCACTCACGGACTGTCAAAACAGTTGCTAACCTGGCGCAACGGGAAATGGGCGAAGTACGACGGAAAGGCCGCGAGGCCGGCCGGCAAGAAGCGGGTCAAGCGGAATGCAGATCGGTAGGCGAACGTCGAAGGGAGCTCTCCCATGTACCGGTCACTCGTCCTCGTCACCGTGCTCCTCGGCGCCGGCACGGCGCCAGCCGATCAAGTCAAAATCGGCGCCAAAATCGACGACCTCAGATTCAAGGACATCCGCTTCCTCGCCCGGTCGCTCGCCGACTTCGGGGACAAGAAGGCGTACGCCCTCGTATTCGTCGATTCGGACTGCCCGCTCGCGCAGAAGTACCTGCCCGTGCTCGACCGCCTGGAGCGGCAGTACCGCGACAAGGGGGTGCAGTTCGTCGCCGTCAACTCCGGTCCGCACGACACGGTGGTCGCCATGGCGGCCCAGGCGGTGGAGTTCGGGGTCGAATTTCCGTTCGTCAAGGATGCGGACTGTCGCGTCGCCGACGCTCTCGGCGTGACCCGCACCCCGGAGGTCGTGGTGCTCGACGGAAAGCGCGCCCTGCGCTACCGCGGCCGCATCGACGACCGGTACCGGCCCGGCGGCCAGCGCAAAGAGCCGACGCGGAATGACCTGGCCGAGGCCCTCGACGCCGTGCTCGCCGGTAAGCCGGTTGAGCAAGCCACGACGCCGGTGGACGGCTGCGTCATCGCCCGCCCCGCCGCGATTGCCGGGGACAAGCCGGTAACTTACGCCGACCATGTCGCCCCGATTATGCGCCAGCACTGCCAGGGGTGTCACCGGCCGAACACGGCCGCACCGTTTTCACTCATGACGTTCGAGCAGGCGAAGGCCAAGGCCCGCACCGTCGCGGAGGCCGTTGGCGACGGACGGATGCCGCCATGGTTCGCGGTCCCGCGCGATGGCGACCTGATCCGGCACAAGTCCCTGCCGGCGACCGAGCGCGAGACGGTCGCCCGGTGGGTCGCGACCGGAATGGCACGCGGCGACGACTCGCGGCTGCCCAAGCCGCCCGAGGCCAAGGCCGGCAAGTGGCTGATCGGCGAGCCGGACCTCGTGCTCACGTCCACCCAGTTCGAGCTGCCGAAGGAAGGGGACATCCCGTACAAGTACGTGATCTTCCCGCACGTGTTCGAGGCGGACACGTGGGTCCAGGGCGTGCAAATCCTCCCGGACGTGACGCGGGCCGTCCACCACGCCAACCTGGCCTATTTCAAGCTCGGCGAGTCGTTCAAGGAGTCGAATTTCGTCACCGGCGTCGTCCCCGGCGGGGAGCCGCTGACGGTGGACGGCGGTGTGGCGTTCCTGATCCCGAAGGGGAGCATGCTCGGCCTGCAGGTCCACTACGTGCCGACCGGAAAGGCCGAGAAAGTCAGCTTGAGCGTCGGCCTCAAGTACGCGGCCGGCAAGGTCGAGCGGCGGCTGCGGAACATGTTGTTTGTGGACACCCAGTACAGCATTCCGCCCGGGGCACCGGCTCACCCGGTCAAGGTGGAGCGCACTCTGGCCGCCGACGCGGTCGGCATCGGCCTGTTCTCGCACATGCACGTCCGCGGCAAGGCCATGTCGTTCACCGCCCACACGCCCGACGGCAAGACGGAGCGGCTTCTCACTATCCCGAACTACAACTTCGAATGGCAGATCCCCTACCGCTGGGAGCCGGGCAAGAAGGTGCTGCCGAAGGGGACGCGGGTGGAGTGCGTCGCCCTGTACGACAACTCGCCGTTCAACCCGTACAACCCCGACCCGACCAAGACGGTCAAGGATGGACCGCAAACGTACCACGAGATGATGAACGGATTCCTGTTCTACGTCGAGGCGAACGAGAAGCTGGACTTGGACGTGGACCCCAAAACTGGCCGGGTCGTGTCGAAGGCGCCCGGCGGGAACTAAACTGCCCATCCGCTACTGTGGAGAAATTGCCCCGGTTGCCCGCGACAGCCGGGGCTGCGACAGTCTACAATTGTTAGGGGTGGTCGCGACGGCCGCCCGCCACTGTCGGCCGTGCGAGCCGCCCGATGCCCGCGACACTTCCCGCCACCGAAACCGCCTCCATCCTGATTGTCGAGGATAACGCTGACGCGGCCGACAGCCTGGCCCGGTTCCTCCACGCCGGATGCGGCTACCAGGTCCGCGTGGCGTACGATGGGGCTGCCGGCGTGCGGTCGGCCGCGGCCGACCCGCCGGACGTCATCATCTGCGACATCGCCCTGCCCCGGATGGACGGGTTTCGCGTCGCCCAGGCGGTGGCCGCCCTGCCGACCCGGCGGCCGCTCCTGGTGGCCGTCACCGCGTACGGCGGGGCGTACCCGGAGGCGCGGGCCCGGGACGCTGGGTTCGACCACTACCTGCTCAAGCCAGCCGACCCCTTCGTGATCGAGGCCCTCATCCAGGCCCACCTCCAACGCGTCGCCGAGGCCGGACCCGCGGACGAGTGACGATTGGCCAATCGTTCGCACGCCACTGGTTCCGCGGCGTCCTTCAGCGCCGGCCCTCAACTCTCCATTTCAGGCAATGAGCCCGGGTCACGGGATTCGGCCCGGGACGAAGGGCATTCCCGGAACCGATGATAACGGCAGTTCCCGCGGCACGGGCCATGGGCTAGATTTCGATGTTGTTCCGTCACCCTCCCGTGTGGGACGGGTTTCTATTCCATTTCCAGGGCGACCCGCGTCCATGCCGCCCATCCAGCCAAACTCCGAGCCGATCCCCGGTTACCGCCTCATTGAGCGGCTGGGCCGGGGCGGGTGCGGGGAGGTGTGGAAGGCCGAGGCCCCCGGCGGCATCCTCAAGGCGGTCAAGTTCGTCCACGGCGACCTCGACGGCCTGGCCGCCGACGCCGGCGCCGCCGAGCAGGAGTACAAGAGCCTGCACCGGGTCAAGGCCATCCGCCACCCGTTCATCCTGTCCATCGAAAGGTTCGACGTCCTGGACGGCCAGCTGGTCATCGTCATGGAGCTGGCCGACCAGAGCCTGCAGGACCGGTACCAGGAGTGCGCCGCCAACGGTCTGCCCGGCATTCCACGGGAGGAGCTGTTGCGGTACATGGAGGAGGCCGCCGAGGCGTTGGACCTGATGAACGCCCAGCACCAGATCCAGCACCTGGACGTCAAGCCGCAGAACATCTTCCTGGTGCAGCGGCACGTCAAGGTGGCGGACTTCGGGCTGGCCAAGGACCTGGAGGGGGCGCGGGCGGCCCTGACCGGGGGGATGACGCCGATGTACGCCCCGCCGGAGACGTTCGACGGGTGGGTGAGCCGGCAGACGGACCAGTACAGCCTGGCCATCGTCTACCAGGAGATGCTCACCGGCAAGCGGCCGTTCCCGGGGTCGAACCCCCGCCAACTGGTGCTCCAGCACCTGACGGCGCCACCGGACGTGGCACCCTTGCCGCCGGCCGACCGGCCGGCGGTCCTGCGGGCCCTGGCCAAGTCCCCCGGCGACCGCTTCCCAACCTGCGCCGATTTCGTTCGCGCCCTGCGCGAGGCGGACGACGCCCCGCCGCCCGCTCCGGTGATCCGGGTCGAGCCGGCGCGCCCGCCGACTCCCCGGGCACCCAGGCCGTCGTCCGTCACCGCAGGCCCGCGCCGGCCGTCCTCGTCCCCCGGGCTGCGCACGCGCCCGGCCCCGACGGAGCCGGCCGGGGACGGCGTCCTCTTCCCGGCGCTTGTCGTCGGGTTCGGGCCGGGGGGTTTGCGCATCTTGCGACAGTTCCGGCGACTCGTCCACTCGCGATTCGGGCAGCCGGCGCTGCCGAATATCGGATGGCTTTTCATTGACACGGACCGGGCGGGAGTGGAGGCGGCGCTGGCGGGGCCGCCCGAGTCAGCGCTCGTGACGGACGAGGTGCTTCAGCTTCCGTCGGCCGGGTC
>DATFWZ010000387.1:0-5405 GCA_035258765.1 Gemmataceae bacterium | reverse complement strand
TTCTTCTCTCCGATCAGGATGCGAGCCCGCTCCAGAGCCGCGAAAGCCGAGTGCCCCTCGTTCATGTGGCAGACCGTCGGCTCCTTTTGCAGCGCCCGGAGGGCCCTCAGCCCGCCGATCCCGAGGACGATCTCCTGCTGGATTCGCGTGTTGATATCGCCGCCGTAAAGCTGGGCGGTGATGTTGCGATCGTCGGGGCTGTTCCGCGGAATGTTGCAGTCGAGCAGGTAGACGGGCACCCGACCGACCTGGATGCGCCAGACCCGAGCGTACACCTCCCGGCCGGGGAGCGTGACCGAGATCAAGAGCGGGCTGCCGTCCGGCGTGGTCTCGGAGATCAGCGGCAGGTTGAAGAAATCGTTCTCCGGGTAGCGCTCCTGCTGCCAGCCGTCCACGTTGAGGTACTGCCGGAAGTACCCCTCGCGGTACATCAGGCTGACGCCGACGAGCGGCAGCCCGAGGTCGCTGGCGGACTTCAAATGATCCCCGGCCAGGACGCCCAGGCCGCCGGAGTACACCGGGATGGACTCGTGAATGCCGAACTCGGCCGAGAAGTAGGCGATCCGCAAGTCTTTTTCGTTTGGGTGATGTTCCGCGAACCAGGTCGGCGCGAGCAAGTACGTGTGAAAGGCCTCGCGCACCCGGTCGAGGTGGGCCAGGAAGCCGTCGTCGGTGGCCAGCTCCTCGAAGCGCTGCTGACTTGTCGTCGTGAGCACGCGAATCGGGCTGTGGTCGAGTTGCTCGAACCGATCCGGGTCGATCCGGCGGAAGAGGGCGACCGCGTCGGCGTGCCAGCACCACCACAGGTTGTACGCCAGCCGATGCAGGGACATCAGCCGGTCGGGCAATCGCGGCAGGACGGTGAAGGAGCGGACGGGCCGGGTCGGCATGCTGGACCTCGCGGACCTAGGGCGGGCGACCGGGCGTGAGTGAGCGGAGAGGTCAGCGGGGTGCCGACTGACGGAAAAACTGCTCCATCGCCATTGATGTTCTAGCGACGGGCCCCGCGATAGCCAACGGTAGACGACGGAAGTTGAGTGTATATAGCAAGTTAGGGATGAACGAATTAGACGCGCGAGCCACAAAGTGCGTTCGCTGGTGCCCGGTCGAGCACTTCGCGGACTTTGCGCAGCAACCGCGTGATCGTGAACGGTTTCTGGAGAAAGTCCGAGTCGGCCTGGGAAATGCCGTGACGGACGACCGCGTCGTCCGTGTAGCCCGAAGTGAAGATCACGCGGGTGCTCGGATACAAGACGCTGATCTGCTGCCGGAGCTCACGCCCGCTCATTCGCGGCATGACAACGTCGCTGACGAGCAGGTCGATCGCCCCGGAGTGAACCCGGCACAGGTTCAGTGCCTCCTCGCCATTGGCTGCCTCCAGCACCCGGTAACCGCGCGACTCCAGGGCCTGGCGGGCAAGGGTCCGCACTCCCGTCTCGTCCTCAACGAGCAAAATCGTTTCATTCCCGCCGGGAAGCCCGGACCGCGACGCGGAGGCGGCCGACTGAGCCGCCTCGTTCACCGCCGGGAAGTACAGTCGGAACATCGTCCCTTTCCCGACCTCGCTTTCGACCTCAACGTGCCCGCCGCTCGCTTTGACCAGGCCGTACACCATGGCCAGCCCGAGCCCGGTCCCCTTGCCGACCGGCTTGGTCGTGAAGAACGGCTCGAAGATGCGGGCCCGGGTCTTCGCGTCCATCCCGCACCCGGTATCAGTGACCGTCAGCGCGACGTACCGGCCCGAGCGGACGTCGTCGGGCAGGTTGCGGCTGTAGTCCTCGTCCAGGAACACGTCGTGGGTGCCGATGGTGAGGGTGCCGCCGGTCGGCATCGCGTCGCGGGCGTTCACAACCAGGTTCATGAGAACCTGTTCGGTTTGCCCCGGGTCCACGCGGGTGAACGCCGGGTCGGCGCGGAGGGCCGTGGTCAGCGCTATGTCCTCGCCGATCAGCCGGCCGAGCATCTTCTCGAAGTCGGCGACCAGTTCGTTGAGCGATAGCACCTGCGGCTGGAGGACGGTCTTGCGGCTGAACGCGAGCAGTTGTCGGGTCAGGGTCGCGGCGCGCTCGCCGGCCTTGTGGACTTCGCCGACGAGTGGGGCCGCGTCGTCCGGCAGCCCGGGCGTTGACCGCAAGAGCTCGCAGCACCCGTTGATGACGGTGAGCAAGTTGTTGAAGTCGTGAGCCACACCCCCGGCCAGGTGACCGATGGCCTCCATCTTTTGCGCCTGCCGGAGTTGAGTCTCCATCTGCTTAAACGCCGTGATGTCGGTCTGCACGCCGACGAAATGCGTCACGCGGCCGCCGTCGAGGATCGGGGCGATGCTCAGGGCGTTCCAGAACGGCGTCCCATCCTTGCGGTAGTTGAGGATCTCCACGAAGCACGGCCGGGCGTCCTGGAGGGCGTCGCGGATGGCCTGAACGGCGTCCCGGGACGTGTCTTTCCCTTGTAGGAATCGGCAGTTCTTCCCGATGACGTCGTCGCGGGAGTAGCCGGTCAGCCGGCTGAAGCCCTCGTTCGCGTAGACGACGGGGTTGCCGCGCGTGTTCGGGTCGGTAATCGTGACCCCCTGGAGGAAGGCGTCGAACGCCTTCACCTGGAGCTGCTGCGCCTCCTCGATGTGGCGACTTTGGCGGAGTTCGTGCGTCAACTCGGCGTTGATCCGGACGTACTCCCCAATCCGCTCCTCGGCCTCCGCCCGGGCGCGTCGCTCGACCTCGGCCGTGTCAACTGGGCGACGGCGGAGCACCAGAACCGCGACGAGGCACCCGGGGATGAGTCCGGCAATCACGTACTCAAACTTGACCGGCTGGCGACCCCCGAGCCACAACGTGGCCAGGGCAACGGCCGCGACCAGAAGCAGTGGCCGCAGGACGTAACGTCTCAAGGACGGGTGCATGAAGCGGTCCGAAGATACCGGGGGGGCGGAGAAGTTCGGGGGTGACGTCATTTTCCGCCCCACACGGGACAGCCTACCACACCGGGCCAGCGGCCGGTCCGCGGTTCAGTGGTCGATCGAACGAGCGATTCCGCGACGTTTCCGCCGCGGCGGAAATGTTTGCCGCGGCGCGAACGGCCGGTCGGTCATTAGGTTCTTGCGGCCCGCGCGGCTTGTGGCTACCGTGAGCGACCGGAGGGTCTTCGATGAAGACGGAGCAAGGCCAACTGGATGAGGAAATCCGCCGGGCAGCTGAGGCGCTGGCCCGGGCGACCCGCGTCGCGGTGCTCACCGGGGCCGGCGTGTCGGCGGAGAGCGGCGTGCCGACGTTTCGGGCGTCCGATGGTCTGTGGGAAGGTCACCGCATCGAAGACGTCGCTTCTCCCGACGGCTTCGACCGCGACCCGCGACTCGTCTGGAACTTCTACAACGCCCGCCGCGCCAACGTCGCCCGCGTCCGGCCGAACCCGGGCCACCTCGCCCTCGCCGACCTCGAGCGCCGGTTCGGGAACCGATTCACTCTAGCCACCCAAAACGTGGACGGGCTGCACCAGGCCGCGGGGTGCCGCAACGTCCTCGAAGTCCACGGCAGTCTGCGGCGCACTCGGTGTACGGGTTGTGGGACGATCAAGGATCGCGAATTGGAAGCGCTGCCCGCGCTTCCGGAGTGCGAGGATTGCCAAAACATGCTCCGGCCCGACATCGTGTGGTTTGGGGAAATGCTCCCGACGGACGTCTGGGAGAAAGCGGTCGAGGCCGCGGAGCGCTGCGACGTGTTCCTCGTGGTCGGGACGAGCGCCGTGGTTCACCCCGCTGCCGGACTCATCCACTACGCCCGCCGCCGCGGCGACTGGCTTTCCGGACTCGGCCGGGCGATGGTGATCGAGGCCAACCTGACGCGCACGGTGGCCAGCGATGCCGCCGACATCGGGCTCTACGGGCCGTCGGGTGAAACCCTGCCGCGAGTAATGGCCGCGCTGCGCGAATTGACAGGAGACACATGAACCGACGCGACTTTCTCACGACGACCCTGGCTGCGGCCATCCCGGCGACGATCCGCGGGGCCGATCGGCCGCTGACGTCGCCGCCGAAGCGACCCCGGCCCGCGAAACGCAAGCTGGCGCTGGTAACGACCACGTACTTCTACCTGTCCCATGCCTACCACATCGCCGGCCGGTTCCTGAACGGTTACCTGCGCGACGACGGGTACCACTTCCCCGACTCCGAAATCGCATCGATGTACGTCGAGCAGGTCGGGGCCAAGGACCTCAGCCGCGGGATTGCGAAGAAGCACGACATTCCGCATGTCGCGAGTGTCGCCGATGCGCTGACGCTCGGGACCGGCAAGCTCGCGGTGGACGGCGTGCTCCTGATCGGGGAGCATGGCGACTACCCGTACAACGCGAAGGGCCAGAAGCTCTACCCGCGATACGAGCTGTTTCAGAAGGTCAGCGACGTGTTCAAGGATTCGGGCCGGTCGGTCGCGGTGTTCAACGACAAACACCTGTCGTACGACCGCAAGCACGGGTTCGACATGGTGGCCGCGGCGAAGAAAATCGGGTTCCCATTCATGGCCGGGTCGAGCCTGCCGGTGACGTGGCGGCGGCCGGAGATGGAGCTGCCGCTCGGCGTAAAGCTCAAGGAGGCGATGGTCGTCTCCCGCGGGGAGCTGGAGATCTACGGCATCCACGGCCTCGAAGCCCTGCAGTGCATGGTCGAACGGCGGACCAAGGGGCAACAGGGCGTCGCGGCGGTCGAGTACGTGGAGGGCGACGCGGTCTGGAAGGCGGGCGACGCCGGCCGGTGGTCGTGGGAGCTTTTGGAGCACGCCCTCGGCCGAAGCCAGTCGCGGAACGTGGGAGACCCGCGGGAGAATTGCACCCACTTTCAACCCCCGACGACGTGGGGCCGCAGCGCCCCGTCGCCGCGGGCGTTCCTGATCGAGTATCGCGACGGACTCAAGGCATCGGTGTTGCAGCTCGATGGGCACGCGTCGGACGACACCTTCACGGCGTCCGTCGAGGGGGAGAAGAAACCGGCCTCGACGCTCTTCTGGTTGCCCCCTCCCCCCGGGGCAGCGTTCCTGGAGGCGCTATCGATCCATGTGGAGCGGTTCATGGACACGGGCTTGGCCCCGTATCCGGTGGAACGGACGCTGCTGACGGGGGGGATTTTGGACTGGGTGTTGGAGTCGCGGGTGCAGAAAAAGCGCCTGGAGACGGCCGACCTGGACATCAACTACGACCCGCCGAAGGATTCGGGCTTCATGCGCGGGACGTATGTGCGGCCGGGGTGAGGGGGAGAAATAGGTTCGACAAATTCAACCGGCCGAGACTGTCGGGCCTTTCGGTCGCACCTTTGTTGTGAAGCCGCGACGCGGAGGCTTTGCGGAGCGGAGCGCGAACGCCGGGCGCCTCGGGTAACTTAGCTGGGCTGCCGAGGCGCCCGGCGTTCGCGCTCCGCTCCG
>DATFWZ010000386.1:0-3665 GCA_035258765.1 Gemmataceae bacterium | reverse complement strand
ACTTCCGCGTGCCCGGCGGGTTTGAGATCCAGCTGTACCAGCCGAAGTATGCCAAGGGGGCGAAGTAAGTCGGAGCCCGACGCGAAGCGAGGGCGACACCGTGACCTAATGTGGGGCACAGGTCTCATGGCAAAAAAGACCAAGCGCTCAGCCGTCGCGAAACCGGCGCAGAAGCCGGCCGGCAAGGGAAAGAGGCCGAAATGGAAGGCCGCTCCGCCGGCGCTCGTGGCCGCGTTCGAACAACTCGTGGGCGCACTACCCGGGGCGCAGTTGCGCAAGATGTTCGGCTACCCCGCTGGCTTCGTGAACGGACACATGTTCGCCGGGGTTTTTCAAGACCAGGTGTTCGTCCGCGTCGGCCCGGAGGACCACGAGCAGCTGTTGAGCCAGGACGGCGCCGCTCCCTTCGAGCCGATGCCGGGGCGGCCGTCGAAAGAGTCGATCGTCCTGCCTCCGTCCGTGGTGGCGTCGGAGGCGAAGATGAGGGAGTGGATTGCCCGCGCGCTGGCCCACGCGGCCGGCCTGCCGCCGAAGGCGAAGCGGTAACTTGGTGGCCGTGTTTCGGACCGGTGCGGAGCGACGGTGAGCGACTTCCCTGGGTGTCCGCCATGTTTGGCCGATCCAGAGCGCCGCTGCCCCTGAAGCGCTGCTCGCAATGCAACGCCGAAATGGACGCGGATGAATCGGTGTGCCCGCAGTGCGGGCACGGGCTTCAGGACTACGCAAAACGCAGGCGACAGTCCCAAGCCGCGCCGCCGCAGATCGACTTGACCGATCTCGCGCAGGACTGGAAGGTCATGACTCCCGCGGAGCGGCGGCGGGTGGTACGGGCGCGCGTTCTCGGGACCGACCAAACGATCTTCGCCCGCATCGCCAAGCGGCTCGGAATGGTCCGGCGACCGTCACCACCCCCGGCCCGAAGGGTGGCGGCGCGGGCGCTGGTGTTGGCCGCGGTCGTCGGTCGCGCCTCGGTGGAAATGAACTTACGGGACACCCACTCCGAATCGTCGGGACCGGTGAGCGATCAGGTTCTGGCCCGACTCAAAAGGCTGGGCCTAACCTCCGAGCTCGAACCCGAGGAGCGTGCCTTCTTAAGTGCCCCCCTCGGTCGCGTCGATCCGGTGCTCGTGACCAATGCGGCGTGGCGCGGCGAAGGACTGGCCGTACTCGCCTGGGCACTCAACCGGCTGGCGCTGCCGCCCTACGACGAGCCGGCCTTCCCGCCCGACCGGGCGCAGAAGAGCGTCGGCTTCGAGAACCCGGACGTCGCCCGGGAGTTGCTCACCTCGGCCACGCTGCGACCGCCAGCGGAAATCGAGCGCTACGCCACCACGACCACAGTGGTCTCGTGGAGGTGTCGGACCTTTCGCATGTACCCGGGCCCGTGGGACCTTATCGGCTACCTGCGCAGCCAGCCCTCCTTCAAGGAGACGTGGCTGGAGGGCCTGCGAGTAGTGGACGGCGATCTCGCCGTCGGTTCCCAGCCGATCGCGAGCGCTCCCGCGGAGCGGGTTCAGGCTTGTGAGCGGATTGCGGTCGAGCGGCAGACGGCAGCGTATTGGCTCGAGGGGGACGGCGCGGTGTACTCGAAAGTCGATCCGACGACCTTCCTTTCGGCGTGCTGAACGGGAGCAGCGGGGAGGGATCAAAAATAGCTAAGCCACGCATCCCGCCGCCGGCGCTTCACCGCGGCGAACCAACGGCACGGGAAGTAGAGCACCAGCAACACCCCGACCCAGATCAGGTACACCACCGGCAGACTGACCCCGTAAGTCGCCGGGACGTTGTTGGGGGAGACCTCCCACGGCCCGCCGGTCGCCAGCGGCGACCAGCCGAAGCGGAAGTAGTCGAGTAGCGCCGCGGACCCGTGGATGAGCGGAATGTGCAGCAGGTAGAAGAAGAGCGGCACCCGGCCGAAGGTGATCAGCGGCCGGGCGAGTGGCCCCAGGGGTCGATCGAAGAGGCCCAGGGCCAGGATCGCGGGCCCGAGTGTCATGAGCAGATAGAGCAGAGACGGCGGGTACTTGGTACAGTTGAAAATCGAAAGCGCTGTCCAAGCCGGGCCGGACTGCTGGATCGACCACGGTCGCGGGTCGCCATAGACGTTGATGGCCCGCAAGACGATGAAGGCCAGACTCACTGCCACGCCCAGTTGGAACAGCACCCGGCGTCGGACCGGGCGGTCGAGCCGGAACACCGCCCCCAGCCCGTACCCGGCCGCCATCACGCCCATCCACGGGATCAGGCAGTAGCCGGTCCCGAACGTGTAGCCGTCCACCACGGTGGCGTCGCCGGGACTGTGCAAGATCACCCAGAGCCAGCGGGGCAGGCCGACCTGCTCCGCGAACAATCCGTCGAGGAGATTGTGAGAGGCGATCATCACGACGCCGAATGCGGTCACGGCCCAGGTCGGTAAATAGATGAGCATTGAGAGCACGACCATTGACCAGCCGATCGCCCAGAAGACGCCGGCCCCGTGGTGCTGCAGGTCGTAGTTGAACATCCACAGGGCCCGGTTGATGGTAATCTCCATCACGGCCAGCCATAGCCCGCGGGTGAACAGGAACCAGGACAACTCGGCCCGGGACTTGCCGCGCATCCGCGAGAGGTACGCGGCCGTCCCCGCGAGGAAGATGAACGTCGGGGCGCAGTAGTGGGTGACCCACCGGGTCACGAAGATCCCCGGGGTGGTGGTGTTCAGGTCGGTCGGGTCGTCGAAGAGGCGGTCGGAGAAGAAGTCGCGGACGTGGTCGAGGGCCATGAGGGCGATGACCGCGCCGCGGAGCAGGTCAACCGAGTCGAGCCGGTCCGGGCGCGCCGGGGCGGTCATGGCGGGACTCCTCGGCGGAGCGCGGGTCGGACCTGATCAACACCATACCCGTCGGGCGGCCTTCCGGCAGGGCGGGGCATGCGGTTTGCAACCTCCCGGGTCCGGAATTCGTGTCCAGCGGCGGAGGATGTGACCATGTCGGCGGTTCCCCAGGACCAGGCGCGGCGGCCGTTCGCGTTCGGCTGCTCGACGGCGGTTTTCCCGGCGGATGAGCTCGCGGCCTTGGTCGAGCACGGCGGCTTGTTCGAGGCGCTCGCGGCCGGGGAGGTCGCGCCGGCGAGTGCCGAACAGGAGCATTTCCTGCGCGTGGACCGCGACGAGGCCGAGCCGGAGACGGTCGGCGAGCGGGCGTGGCTGCGGTTGAAGGGTCGGCGGGAGTTCGAGCAGGAGCAGGAGTCGGCCGCGCCGCGGCCAGAGGCGGAAGACTACGGCATGGTCGAGTGGGACGAGGATCGGTGTTGGTGGTAGGGCAGGCGGGGGAGCCCGAAGCGCAAGCGAGGGATGCGTCCACGGGAGGAGCCCGAAGCGCAAGCGAGGGATGCGGCCTTCCTCGCTTGCGCTTCGGGCTCCTCCCCGCTCGCATCGCTAATTGCTCGTCAACTCAAACTTTAGCGTCGTGCTCCCGGTCACTTCGCACTCGAGCGGGGTGGTGGCCGAGTCGCCGTACTTGGGCGGGAGCGAGTTCTTGAACGGCTGGATCCCCTTGGCCTCGAAGTTCCGGTACATGAAGTCGCTCCGGTCGTTCCTCCCCTCCAGGGTGTCGGGGAAGTCGGGGATCTTCAGGTTCGGGTTCGTCGGCACGTACTTGGTGATGACCACCTTGTAGTGGCGGCGC
>DATFWZ010000385.1:0-3195 GCA_035258765.1 Gemmataceae bacterium | reverse complement strand
CGAACACCAGTTCGAGGCCGCCAAGGACCCGGAGCTGTCCGTCAAGCGAGTCGTCCTGCTCACGCTGATGTCCCCGCGGTTCCTGTACCGCGAAGCTGCTGGCCCGCGGGACGGCTATGCGGTCGCGAGCCGACTCTCCTTCGGCCTGTGGGACTCGCCGCCGGACGCCGAGCTCCTGAAGGCCGCTGCCGCTGGCCAGCTCTCGACCCGCGAGCAGGTGGCGAAGCAGGCCGAGCGGATGCTGGCCGACCCGCGGGCCCACGCAAAGCTCCGCGACTTCCTGCACACGTGGCTCAAGGTCGATCACCCGCCGGACGTGGCCAAGGACCCGAAACGGTTTCCCGGGTTCGGCCAGGACGTTGTCTCCGACCTGCGCACGTCGCTCGACCTGTTCCTCGACGATGTGGTCTGGGGGACGGACTCGGACTTCCGCCAGCTCCTGCTATGCGACTCCCTGCCGATCAACGGCCGGCTGGCGAAGTTCTACGGCGTCCCGCGGAAGGACGGGGGTCCGCGGACGACGGAGGAAGACGGACTCCTGACGGCCGTGTCCGTCCTGCAACCGTCCGCGTTCGTCCTCCACCCGGCCGCCTACGTCCTCAGTCCCGCGGAAGACGGCGCGTTCCGCTCCGTGAAGTTGAATCCGGAGGAGCGGGCCGGGGTACTGACCCATCCGTACTTAATGGCCGCGTTCTCCTACACGGGCGCGACCTCGCCGATCCATCGCGGGGTGTTCGTGGCCCGGGGGGTGCTCGGCATCGCCTTGCGGCCGCCGCCGGAGGCCTTCACCCCGCTGCCCGAGGAGTTGCACCCGACACTGACCACGCGGGAACGCGTCGCCATGCAAACGAAGGCGACCAACTGTCAGTCGTGCCACGGCGTGATCAACCCGCTCGGGTTCACGCTCGAGCGGTTCGACGCGGTCGGCCGGATGCGGCAGACCGACAACGGCAGGCCGGTGGACGCGACCGGGCTGTATCAAACGCCCGACGGCAAGACTGTAAAGTTCACGGGCGCCCGGGAGTTCGCGAAGTTCCTGGCTGACAGTCCGGAAGTGCACGCGGCGTTCACCGAGCGGCTGTTCCATCACCTGGTGAAGCAGCCGGTTCGCGCCTACGGGCCGACGACGCTGGACGATTTGCGATCGTCGTTCTCGCGGCACGGGTTTAGCATTCGGAAGCTGGCGGTGGAGATCATGGCGACGACGGCACTGGGAGATGGGAAGCCGCCGGGGTGACGTGGGTTTGGTTCCCCCCTCTCCGCTTCGGAGAGTGGGCTAGGGGGGGAGAGGTCTGGCGTCGCCGGCCCGAAGACCCCTCCCCGCAACCCCCTCCCCGAAGCGGGGAAAGGGGCAGGACCATAGCACCAGGCTCGGGGTTGGGTTAGTATCAAATACGGTACGCGAATGCCTTCGGAGGACTGACGTGGCCTTGCATCGGACCCGACGCGAGTTCGTCCGCGACCTGGGGCTCGGCGCCGCCGCCGTGCCGTTCGTCCTCAACCTGCCCGGGCTGGGGTTCGCCAACCAGGCAAAGCGAAAACAGCGCCTCGTCATCATGTTCAGCCCCAACGGCGTCTTCCCCGGGGCCTTCTGGCCGGACGAGGAAGGGGCAAAGTTCACCCTCAAGGAAAGCCTCAAGCCACTCGAGCCGTTCAAGGATAAGTTGCTCACGCTGCACGGCGTGTGCGACCGCGTCCGCGGGGACGGCGATAACCACATGCGCGGCATCGGCTGCCTGCTCACGGGCACCGAGCTTTTCCCGGGCAACATCCAGGGCGGTTCGGACACTCCGGCCGGGTGGGCCAAGGGCCTCTCCATCGACCAGGAGATCAAGACCTTCCTGCAAAAGGACGCGGCCACGAAAACCCGTTTCGGGTCGCTCGAATTCGGGGTCATGGTCCCGGAGCGGGCCGACACCTGGACGCGAATGGTCTACGCGGGTGCGAATAAGCCGATCGCGCCGATCGACGACCCGTACCAGATGTTCAACAAGCTCTACGGCCGGGCCAAGGACCAGGAGGCCCTCAAGAGTGTCCTCGACGACTTGAAGGACGACTTGAAGAAAGTCGGATCGTCGGTCGGCGCCGAGGACAAACGGCTGCTCGAGGAGCACGCCACCTTCGTCCGCGAGATGGAGCAGGAATTGAAGGCCGCGAGGGAGGCGGCCGCGGGGCACAAGGTGCCCGAGCTGGAGCCGGGGGTCAAGCGCGAGAACGACAACCTGCCGAAGATCTCGAAGACGCAGATTGACCTGATGGTGAACAGCTTCGTCGCGGACTTCACGCGGATCGCGACGCTGCAGTTCACGAACTCGGTGGGTCAGGCGAAGATGCGCTGGATCGGCATCGAGGAGGGGCACCACGAGCTGTCGCACGAGCCGGACACGAACACCAAGGCGGTCGAGAAGCTGACCAATATCAACAAGTGGTTCTGCGAGCAGCTCGCGTATCTCGCGAAGCGGCTCGCGGAGACCCCGGAGCCGGGCGGCCCGGGGAGCCTGCTCGACAACACCGTCATCATGTGGACGAACGAGCTGGGCAAAGGGAACTCCCACACGCTCGACGACATCCCGTTCGTCCTGGTCGGCGGCGGGCTGGATTTCAAGATGGGGCGGTCGTTGAAGTTCAAGAAGGCGGCCCACAATCGGCTGCTATTGTCGCTGGCCCACGGGTTCGGTCACCGGATCGAGAAGTTCGGCAACCCGGGCTTCTGTGGGGACGGGCCGCTGAATCTGGGATAAGTACGCACCGTCCGACCTGTAGGGAACGCCCTCCGCCGCGTTCCGCTAGGCTCGCTCCCCCGAGGAGCATGACGCGTCTGTAGGGAACGCCCTCCGTGGAGTTCCGAAGGGCTGGCTTGCCCGGGCACAATTATGCGTTCCGGGTGGCCGGCCTTTCGGAACGCCACGGAGGGCGTCCCCTACAGAGATCGCGCGCAGCGGAGCGACACGCCGGGCGTTCCTATCCCCCGCCGGGTCATTTACCCATCCTTGCGGAATGCCGTCACGATCGACGCGAGGATCGAAACTGATCGACCCCCTGCTACGGGCACTCTGTTGCGGCGCGCTATTCGTCGGCTTCGGCTTTGTGAATCACCCGCACGGCTTTTGGGGAGACTTTGCCAGACTGCTCGCCCGTGATCCGACTCTCTCGGCGGTCGATCACCTCGCGATCCCAATGGCGGCTTTCGCCGTC
>DATFWZ010000384.1:0-5753 GCA_035258765.1 Gemmataceae bacterium | reverse complement strand
CTAGGAATGTACGGCGACCCGAAGCCGGAACCGCCGAAAAAGGAAATGCCTGCCAAGGTCGAGGCGAAAAACGACTCGCCCGCGGACGCGGGACCGAAGGCCGACCAGATCAAGTTCGCCGGCCGCGTGGTCGATCCGGACGGCAACCCGGTGAAAGGGGCCAAGGTCGGCCTCGTGAACGCCTCCGAGTACCTGGACGACCCGCCGACGCTGCAGCCGTCTGCCATCGCTGGCCCCGACGGCCGGTTCGACTTTACGCTTCCCAAGCCTGACGGCCACCTCTTCAAGTTCTTTTGGCAAGCCCTGGTGGCCTGGGCCGAAGGGTTCGGGGTTGGCTTGTTGCCGGTGAAGGAAGAGGGTGCAACCGAGGCCGAAATCCGCCTGTTCCCCGACCTGGCGGTCCGGGGGCGAATCCTCAACCCGGAGGGCAAGCCGATGGCCGGGGCAACCGTTCGGGTCGTGCAGTTGGGCAGCCAGGAGGCGCCCGACCTCGCGCCGTGGATGAAGCAGGCCGAGGGGCCCGGGCTGAAAGTACTCTACCCGGGCCTCTTCGACAACCTGCCGCACCGGGTGGTTTTCCGGAACCAGCCCGGCCTTCCACCGGCGCGCACCGACCGGGACGGCCGGTTCACCCTTTCGGGCATCGGCCGGGACCGGGTCGCCGCCCTGTCTGTGTCGGGCCCGGGCGTGGCCACGTCGGAAGTCGTCGTCGTCACCCAGACAGGGCCGGACGGTCAGCTCAAGCTGGTCATCAGCGAGGAGTCGCGACGGCAATGGATTCCTGCGATTGGCGATCGCCCGCCGCCGGCGGGAATTCCCGAAAGCGGTTCAACACGTCCCCGTTCCGTCGACGCGCCGGACACTGAGCCCTACACCACCCGCCACCGGTTCTACCGGGTGCCGTTCGACCACGTCATGACCCGCGAGCAGCCGTTGGAAGGGCGGGTGAGGGACAAAGAGACCGGCGAGCCGATCCCTGGTGTGCGGGTCTGGACCTTGTCTCCCGGTGGCGAGATCCTCCACGCGCTGACCGACAAAGATGGCCGATATCGTGTTGGCGGCTTATCGCCGGGTAGCCGACTATTCCACTTCGAACCGGGGCCGGACACGCCGTACCACAAGTGGTCCCGGTCCGGGGGCAAACAGGACAGCGTCGAGCCGGCCCGCCTGGACATGGCCGTGCCGCGAGCCCCGTGGATCCGCGGCCGCGTGATCGACGAGCGGACCCGCCGGCCGGTCGCCGGGGCCAAGGTGATTTACGAAGCGGTCCGGGCGAACGCCCGGGCCGCCGACTACTTCGAGCGCGGGTATTTGAACCTCGTCGAGGCCCAGACGGGGGTGGACGGGTCGTTCCGCCTGCCCGGCGTCCCCGGCCGGGGCTGGCTGATGGTCTACCGGACGGAGCGCGGCCTGTCGTCCGCCGAGCGGCCGGTCCAGGGAGACACCGACCGGACTGACCTGCCGGACAACTTAGACACGTTCATAGGGATCGAGACGTACATCGTGCCGGCCGACTACCAGGCACTGGTGGCGGTGGACCTCGACCCGAAGGCACTCAAAGAGTACACGATCACCCTGGACCCTGGCGTCCCGGTCCCGGTCACGCTGACCGACTCGGACGGCAAGCCGGTTACGGGGGCCATCGCCCTCGGAATGCGGTCGCCCTGGCTCAAATGGTCGAAGCCGCTGGCCGACGCCAGGTTTGACGTGCCAGCGTTCAACCCGGACCGCCCGCGGGCCCTGGTCTTCTACCACCCGGACCGGAACCTCGGGACTGTCGTTCAGCCGAAGAAGGGGGACGCCGGCCCGTGGGCGGTCCGGATGCAATCGACGGCCACCCTGACCGGCGCTCTGGTCCTTCACGACGGAAAGCCGTGCCCGAATGCGGAATTGACGCTGTCTTTCACCTACCCGAGCCAAGCCGGCCCAGTGTGGCTGCCGAACCACCCGGCCGACACCCACTTCAAGACCGACGCGGCCGGGAAATTCCGCATCTCAAAGGTGATCGGGGACGTGGACTGCGCCTTCTGGTACAAGGCGTACGGCGACGAGTCCAACTGGTTAACGATCCCATTCCGCGCCAAGCCGGGCGAAACCAAGGACCTCGGGACCATCCAAACGAAACCGCCGTCGAAGTAACGCTCGCGCGGAAAAACCTGGTGCCGCCAACACATTCTGGTCACATATAGAGGAGCGTCCCCGACTCCGGAGGGCCTCTCGTGACCGCCGCGCCGCTCCCTCGACTCGTCCGAAGTTTGCGCCGGACGCTCGACGCGACCAATGTCGCCGCACTTTCCGATGACGACCTGCTCGCCCGGTTCCGCGAATCAGGCGACCCGGCCGCGTTTGAAGCGATCGTCCGCCGGCATGGGTCGCGCGTATTCGCGGCCTGCCGCAGAGTTTTGACCGACCCGGCGGATGCGGAGGATGCCTTCCAGGCCACGTTCGTGGTCTTCATGCGCCGGCCGGGGGCGGTGCGCGGAGGCCAGGCGCTCGGTTCATGGTTATTTGCAGTGGCCCACCGCGTGGCGCTTCAAGCCCGGGCCACCCGTAAGCGGCGCGAGCGGTTGGAGGCGAAATCCCTCGCAAGACGTGAAACGGTCTCGGAAAGCTCGTGGCGCGAGGCGTGCGCGGTCTTGCACGAGGAGCTGGACCGGCTGCCCAATGCGAGCCGGCGCCCGCTCATCCTTTGCTACCTCGAAGGCGCGTCGCGGGACGAGGCGGCGCAGCAGCTCGGGCGGACGTTGAACTCGGTCAAGAAGTCGCTCGAGAAGGGTCGCGAGGCGCTGCGAAAGAGACTCGCGCGTCGGGGGGTCACGTTGTCGGCCGGCCTCCTTTCCGCGGTCGCGGAAGAGGACGCATCCGCCGTTCCGACCGGGCAATGTGTTCGGTCCGCCGTTTCCATGGTTGCGGGCAGCTCGGTTCGCCCGGCCGTCGCGACGCTCGCGCGATCTCTTCAGCCCCATTCCTTTCGCATGATGCTCGGCTCGTGTCTGGCCGCGTCGGTCATGGTCGCGTGCGCGGTCTTCGGCGGATCTGCGCGGCCGGCCGACCCGCCGGCCAAGGACGCACCCCCCGCCCCGGTCGTGCGGACGACTGCTGCGAAACACCCCACCGACCCCGACACGGATCGCGACGGCCTTTCGGACTTCCAGGAAACCCACAAATACAAGACCGACCCGAACAAGAAAGACACCGCGGGCGAGGGGACTCCCGACGGTGACCTGAAGCAGCGACGGGAGTTTACCTACAGCGTCCGCGCCATCGTCCGCGTCATGCCGCCGTACAACCTCGCGGCCATGAGCGACGACTACCAGGACGTCCGCGTCCTCAAGGAGACGAAGGAGTACGCGGAGCTGGAGATCACCGTCTACCCGTTCAACACCAACGCCGACGCGATCCGCGGCAACCCGAACTGGAAGAAGGACTACGCCGGGATGAAGGAATACCTCGCCCCCGGCGTGACGACGAACTGGGACGACGCGATGCGTCAGGACCTGTTGCGCGAGCTGGCGGCGGACGGCATCGACCCGGACAAGCTGACGGACAAGGAAGTGGTCGAACAGGTGTCGCGCTGGCTCTTCAAGCGTTCGAAGCACAAGAACATGTTCTGCACCTTCTACGTCGGCTTCCGCGACGGAAAGCCGGTCGTGCTGCCCGGGACTGAGGCCGCGTTCCAGCGCGACAAGGGAGAATCCAGTTGGACGGTTGAAGAGCAGTACCAGAATGAGCTGTTTGGCAAGGAGATGTTCGCCCGCAAGACCTACGGCACCTGCACCTCGACCGCGGTCTACGAGACCACCGTGCTGCGCGCTCTCGGCATCCCGACGCGAATGATCCTGTGCATCCCGCTGGCCGACGGGTCCGACCCGGCCCAGGTCGAGATGGTCGAGAAGGGCCTCACCAACCACCAGGTCCGCGCCATCGCGGCCATGGGAGTCATCGCGGGCGGGACGGCATTCGCCAGCCACACGTTCTGCGAGGTCTTCGTCGGCGGACGCTGGCGGCGGCTGAACAGCGCGAAGCTGGGCCAGAACGTCCTCGAGCCCGGCTACCTCGGGCTCATGCTCAAGGTGCACACGTTCAACGACCTGAGCGAGGCGAAGCTGGCCGAGACGTGGGGGACGCGCTACGCCAAGGGCCAGCGCGACGACGTGTTCCGGCACAGCAACCCCTATCGCCTGATGGAAGTGAGCGACCACTTCGGCAAGGACGCGAAGCTGCCCAACCCGCCGGCCGACGACAAGGAGCACAGGCGGGTCACGATCAGCAAGGCCTATCAGCAGGACTCGAAGGACGCGCCCGCAGAGATTCGTGCGCTGAGGTGGTCGGTCGAGCAGGGCGCTGGCCGCTTCTTTGTCCACTGCGACGAGTGGCTGGAGAACGCGGGTGACTATTTGCAGTACAAGCTCTTCATGCGCCGGGCAGACCGGAACTTCGCTCTCAAAGCGAAAGGCCAACGCGATGTGGCGTGTCAGATCTCGATGAACTTCTACAGCTATCGCGGGCAAAAACTCTGCGAGCTGGAAGTCATCATTCCGCCCGCGGAATACGCCAGGATGGCCAAGGACGTGGAGTACACCCTCCACCCGGTGAATGGGATCAAAGGCTATGAGTGGAAGGTGCGCGACGGGGTGACGGTGACGCGGCCGTAGGCCTATTTCTGGCGAGCGTCGAGGCGTCAGCCCGACGTGCTTGCCCTTCAAGCACGTCGGGCTGACGCCTCGACGCTCGCCTGTTGCGGCTTCGTCAGATGCGTCCTTTCTAGGCTCCGGCGCACATGAACTCCGGTGGAGGTATCATGTCAGACCGGAGGCGGGTATGGCGAGCCGCACGGCGACCGTTCTCAATCGCGTCATTCGGGTGACGGAGCACCCGGACCTTTCTGATCGCGAATTGCTCCGGCGATTCACAATGGATGGCGACCAGGCCGCGTTCTCGTCGCTGGTGCACCGGCACGGGGCGATGGTGCTCGCGGTTTGTCGCAGGGCTCTTCATAACGCCCAGGACGCGGAGGACGCCTGCCAGGCGACGTTCGTTGTCCTGGCCAGGAAGGCCGCGCGCGGCAACTGGCGACCATCGATCGCAAACTGGCTCTATTCGACCGCCCGCAAGGTGGCGCGCAATGCCCGCGTCGCCGCCCAGAGGCGCGCGAAGCGCGAGAGCCGATCGGCCGTGCCGGAATTGGTCCCCCCACTCGATCAGATGTCGGGCCGCGACTTGCTCGGTGTGCTGGACGAAGAGCTGGACCGGCTGCCGCCGCGGTACCGCGAGCCGCTCGTCCTCTGCTACCTGCAGGGGCTGACGCGGGACGAGGCGGCGACGCGGCTCGGGGTCCCGCCGGCGACGGTGAAGAGCCAGCTCGATCGCGGACGGAAGCGGCTCGGCGAGGCGCTGACGCGTCGCGGCGTCGCTCTGGGCGCTGGTCTTCTGGCCTGTGTGGCTACCTTCCGCGTCGGGGCGGTCCCGGCCCGCATCGCGAACGCGGTCCTGGCCGCGGTCCGGGGAACACCCCCCGCGGCCGTGGCCGAACTCAGCCGGGGGGTCGCCGTGAATGGGCTCTTAAAGAAATCGGTATTCGTCTTGGTGGCGGCAATTGGAGTCGTGGTAATTGGTATGGGCCTGGGTTCCGCGCCGCCAACGGCCGCTGGCCCGCCACCGGAGAAAGCCGTGCCGCCAAAGGCGGCCGACAAAAAGGGGGACGTGTCCGTCCCGTCCGCGGCCGAGGACGCCGGATCAACCAAATACGGCGG
>DATFWZ010000383.1:0-9131 GCA_035258765.1 Gemmataceae bacterium | reverse complement strand
CGGGTACTCCGGTGGTTTTTCCTTACCCTGAGCACACGTCGTGCCGCATGTGGGCGGTCTGTCTGTAGGGAACGCCCTCCGTGGCGTTCCGCAACGCGGGCTTCCCGGGGCGCGTCATTGTCCCCGGGGAAGCAAGCTCTTCGGAACGCCACGGAGGGCGTTCCCTACAGGGCCGGGGCCGCGCGGGCTGCCGAGAGGATCCTGCGCCCCCGCCTCCAAACCCCTTCCCCCCCGAAGCGAGGGGAGAGGAGTTCCAGACCCGCGCCCCGCCCGTGGCCGCGTCGCGGGGGCGGGGTAGAATCCCTCCCGTGACCCATCCCGTATAGCCGCGAGCCGTGGCGGGCCGGTCGGTCGGCCCACCCCGCGACTCCTTTTCCGCGCAGGCACTCAATGGAACCGCAAGGCGACATCGCCCTCATCGGCCTGGCCGTCATGGGCCAGAACCTCATCCTCAACATGAATGACCACGGGTTCACCGTCGTCGCCTACAACCGCACCGTCTCCAAGGTGGACGAGTTCCTCGCCAACGAGGCCAAGGGCACTAAGGTCCAGGGCGCCCACTCGATCGAGGAAATGGTCAAGAAGCTCAAGCGGCCGCGGCGGGTGATGATGCTGGTCAAGGCCGGCAAGCCGATCGACGACTTCATCGCCCAGATCATCCCGCACCTGGAGAAGGGAGACATCATCATCGACGGCGGCAATTCGCTGTACCAGGACACCATCCGGCGCGTGAAGGAGGTCGAGGCCAAGGGGCTCCTGTACATCGGCACGGGCGTTTCCGGTGGGGAGGAGGGCGCCCGCCGCGGGCCCAGCATCATGCCCGGTGGCTCCCCCGCCGCGTGGCCGCACGTCAAGAACATCTTCCAGTCGGTCGCCGCGAAGGTGGACAACAACGTCCCGTGCTGCGACTGGGTCGGCCAGGGCGGTGCCGGGCACTACGTCAAGATGGTCCACAACGGCATCGAGTACGGCGACATGCAGCTCATCTGCGAGGCCTACCACCTGATGCGCAACGGCCTCGGCATGTCCGCCGACGAGATGCACCAGGTGTTCGCCGAGTGGAATCCGGGCGAGCTCGACAGTTACCTGATCGAGATCACCGCGGACATCCTGAAGTACAAGGAGCCGGACGGGACCCCGCTCGTCGATCGCATCCTCGATACGGCCGGGCAGAAGGGCACCGGCAAATGGACGGTCATTGACTCCATGGAACTCGGCCAGCCGATCACGCTCATCGCCGAGGCGGTCTATTCGCGGATGGTGTCGGCACTGAAGGGGGACCGCGTGGCAGCCTCGAAGGTGTTGAAGGGCCCGCCGAGCGCGAAGATCACGGCCGACCGCAAGCCGTTCGTCGACGCGATCCGCGACGCCCTGTACGCGTCCAAGATCGTCAGCTACACCCAGGGCTACATGCTGATGGCGGCAGCGGCGAAGGAATACAAGTGGGACTTGAATTATGGCGGGATCGCCCTCATGTGGCGGGGCGGGTGCATCATCCGCAGCCGGTTTTTGGGCAAGATCAAGGAGGCGTTCGACCGCAATCCGAAGCTGTCGAACCTGCTGTTGGACCCGTACTTCACCGGCGAGGTGCACCGCTGCCAGTCGGCGTGGCGGGAGGTGGTGGCGGCGGCAGTGAAGGCCGGCATCCCGGTCCCGGCGTTCTCGACGGCGCTGGCCTTTTACGACGGTTACCGGACGGAGCGGTTGCCGGCGAACCTGCTCCAGGCCCAGCGCGACTACTTCGGGGCGCACACGTACGAGCGGGTGGACAAGAAGAGGGGCGAGTTCTTCCACACCAACTGGACCGGCCGCGGCGGGCACACCGCGAGCGGGAGCTACACGGCGTGAGCTTTGCTGCCCCGAAGGGATAGTAGCGCCGAGTCGGGGATCGCGACGTGGGGACAGGTTTCCGAACTTGTCCGAACCCCAACGGGGCCCCGTTGGGGTTCGTCGCTTTGGTAATTTGTCACCGGTATCCGGGGGTGGGCAGCGCGACTCCCGGCTCTGAGATGCGACCCCAACGCGGTAGACCGGGGGTTCTCGCCAAGCATCAGCCGGCAATTTTCGTGGCCACTCCGTCTTCAGACACTCGGCAGCAGCTTCGGGTTGGCGAAGAGCATCTTCCACGGACGGATTTGCCACTTCAGGAACACCCCGGCCGCGTGGAAGGGGTCGTTCTTCAAAAGCGCCTCGGCCTGCTCGGGGGTGTCGGTCTCGTAGATGATGAGCGCGCCTGTGCCGTCGGCAAACGGGCCGGAACCGAACAGTTGCCCCTTGTTCAACAATTCGGTCAGGTACGCCCGGTGCGTGGGTCGGTTCGGCTCGACGACCGACGGGTCCTGCAGGTACTCGATGATCGCGGCGTATTTCATCGCAGCTCCCGCGCCACGGCGACCTGCTCGGCCGGGAAGTACGCCTTCGCGAGGTAGGCGTGCGCCCCGAACAAGCCGAAGCTGAGGATCAGGCCGAAGTCCAACTGGCCCGGTTGCATCCGGAGGAACTCGAGCGCCTCGACGTAGGACTGCATGAGCGTCTCGAACGTGTGCGGCTTGTAGTAGTCGCGGGCCGGCTGGAGCCAGGCCGCAAAGTTCGTCACGAGGAAGAACAACGCGTAGCTGGCCACGGCCCCGCCGACGATCCGCGCCGGCGACTGCGACCGGGTCAGCAGCCACCGGCCGAGCAGGACCGACGCCGCCAGGCACACGTAGAAGAAATACGTCGGCGGGTCGCCCCGCATCGCGTAGATGGCCAGGTCCGTAAACGCCACGACACCGAGCGTGAGCGGGAAGGCGACGCGGGCGCTCAGCCGGGAGCCGCCGTACAGGGTCAGGGCCCCGAACGGCCAGAGGAAGTAGGCCCGGGTCTCGAATGGCACCAGCCGGAAGACGATGGCGTATCCGGCCATAAGGCACGCGAGGGTCAGGGCCAGCGGCCGCCAATCGGGGGTCGTTCGGGAGTCAGTCATCGGGTCGCGAGCACCGGGTTCGGGCGTGGGATCATGATAAGGGGCGGCCGGCCGGGGAGGTAGTGGGCCGGTTCTTGACCCGGGCCGGCGGGTCGCGGATGCTACCGGGCGGTTTCTCACCCCGTTCGAGAAGGAGCCCCGATGTCACGCCTCATGAGTCGCCCCGCGGTCGCGGCGGTCGCGGTCGGTCTGGCCCTGGCCCTGCCCGGCTGCGGGTCGAAGATCACAAAAGAGAACGCGGAGAAGATCAAGAACGGGATGGCCGAGCAGGAGGTGACCGATATCCTCGGCTCGCCGACCGAGACGACGGAGGCCGACTTGCCGAACTTGGGTGCCATGATCGGCGGGTTGCCGGTCCCGGGAGGCGGAGAGGCGCCACCGATGCCTCAGTTCCCCAAGAAAATGCGCACGTCCACGTGGAAAAACGGGGACAAGCAGATCGTGGTCATGTTCCTGGACGGGAAGGTCGTCCAAAAGCAGACGACCGGGTTCTGACCGGGCGCGAGCCTGTGGGCCGCTCGTAGTGTCGTCCTACTGGTCGGCCACGCCTCATTTGAGTGTCCGGGTAGGTCCCGCCGCCGGGCATTCTTCGGGAAGTGCGTCCGAATTGAGGACTGACCGCGGGGGGCCCGGGCGTGACCATTGCGTCGGCGGCGGTGCTGCTGTTCCTGGTCATGGACCCCCTGGGCAACATCCCCTTCTTCCTCGCCGCCCTCAAGCACGTCGATCCGGGCCGGCAGGCGCGGGTCATCGCCCGCGAGCTGCTGATCGCGTACGCGGTCATGGTCGGCTTCCTGTTCGCCGGCCAGTTCTTGCTCGCGGTGCTCCACCTGTCCGAGCCCGCGCTCACGATCGCGGGCGGGGTGGTCCTGTTCCTGATCGCGGTGCGGATGGTGTTCCCGACGCCGGAGCGGTCGCTGCACGAGCGCGTGGAGGGGGAGCCGTTCATCGTCCCGCTGGCGATCCCGTACGTCGCGGGACCGTCGGTCGTGGCGACGGAACTCTTGCTGATGAGCCGCGAGCCGGGTCGGTGGGCTGACTGGCTGACGGCCCTGTCGCTGGCGTGGCTCGCGACGGCGGGGATCGTCCTTCTCGGCAGCCGGTTGCGGGCCTACCTCGGTGAGAAGGGCCTCACCGCCCTCGAGCGATTGATGGGCATGCTGCTGGTGGCGGTGGCCATCCAGATGTTCCTGTCCGGGATCGAGCGGTTCGTCGCCGGGCTGCGGAACGGCTAACCTACCGCATTCGCGCCAGCTTCTCCTTGTACCGCTTGACATTGTCGTCGTCCTTGTCCTCCTCGAAGATCTTGATCAGCCGGGTCATCGCCTTGACGTGCTCGCCCCGGTCCTGGTTGTAAATCTGGTCCACTGTCAGGTACGACCACATGGCGTCCCGCCGCAGCTTGTTGGCCCGGTAGACGTCGCCAAGGACGTTGTAGGCCAGCCCCCGCAACCCCGGGTCTTGTGTCTTGGCGATCGCGTCCTCGATCTTCTTGACTGTGGGCGTGACGTCGCCCTGGGGCAAGTCCAACGCGAGCTGGTACAGCTCCGCCCGGGCCTTGAGGGAGGCCGGGGCGCTGGGGTCCTTGAGCACGGCCTCGATGCGCTTGCGCCCCTGGCTCGCGTTGTCCGACTGGAAGGCGACGTCAATGAGGGCGGCGGTGGCCTCGAGCTTGAACTCGGCCGGGACGTTCGGGGCCTTCTCCAGGGCCTCGAACGTCTTGGTCGTGGCCGCGTAGTCACCCAGGTCGGCCTGCAGCCGGCCGAGCTGCCGGGCCGCGTGCGGGTACTCCCAGCTGTCCGGGTGGGCGGCGATGAAGTCGGCGAGGCCCTTGATCGCGGACTTCACCTCGTCCCCCTCGGCCACCGCGGCTCGAAGCGACACCACCCGGTAGTCGATGTACCGGCGGGCGCCCGGGCCGGTCGTCTTCAGTTGCGGTATGGCCTGGATCCCCTCGTAGCCCTTGAGGAGGGCCGGCAGGTTCCGGGCCTCCTCGGCCGGGCCGAGCTTGTTCAGGGCGGTGGATACCTCGATCGGGAACTCCGCGTAGGTCACCTTGGAAATCTCGTTGGCCGGGATGGTCTCGTCGCGATTGAGTGCCTGCACCTTCATCTTCACGCCGGCCGCCGACTCCTCCAGGATCTTCCCGACGACGCCGACGGTGCCGCCCTTCTTGTCGCGCCGCTCCACGCGGTCCTGGCCGCGGACGAAGGCGTCGGTCGCCACCACGCAGATGAGAAGGGCAAGGGCGAAGAAACCCAGGTATCGCTTCATGGGAGAGGGGTCCTTTTGTGGTCATGTGACGTGTGGACTGGGCTATTCGGCCAAGCGTCTTTACCCCGAAGGGGTCGCATCTCAAAGCCGGGGGTTCGACGCGCAGCGTCGTACCCCCGGTAAACAGACCACCTCGACAGGAGTCGAACCCTGAAAGGGTTCCCCCTCCGGGGTAAGGACACAAACTCAGGTCACGACTTCGGCCCCGCGGCCGTCAGCTCGTCGAACTTCTTCTTCATCTGCGGATACTTGTCCATCAGCTCCATCACCTTGTCCCGGACCTCGGTTGGCACGTCGTCGTTCCGGTTCAAGAGGAAGTAGAACTGCTGGCCGATGTTGGCGAGCTTCGTGTCCACGTCCTCCGGCCCTTTGCCCTTGGCCGGGCCGAGGGTCACGTAGCCCCGGGCGCTGCAGCGGTACGCCTCATAGAAGAGGTCGAAGTAAATCTGCCGGAGGGCGGCCCGGCGCTCCGCCACCGCGGGATAGACGGCCCGGAAGTTGGTCGACACGACGGCCTGGATCGGGGTGCCGAAGGCGGCGTCCACCAGCGACGCGGCGGCCTCGAATTGCGGCCGCTGGCCGATGAACTTGACCGGGATCGGCAGCCCGCCGGGGACGAAATCCTTGATCATCTGGGTCCAGTTCTGGCCGGCCGCCCGGAAGTTCTTCTGGTCCTCCCAGAGGAGACAGTACTCCTTGCGGATCGCCATGTTCCGGTACCCCCACCCCCGGGCGCCCTTCTGGTCGAGCGGATCCCCGACGATCTCCTTCATGAGGGCCTTGGCCTGGTCGAACTGCCCGGCCTGGCGGTAGGACCGGGATTGGAGGAACTTCAGCTCCCTCTGGTAGTTCGCGTCCTTGGCCGGGTCCGTCTTGGCCAGGAGCTGGCCGAATAACTCCGCGGCCTTGGCGTGCTGGTCCACCGCCCCGTACCCCTGACCCAGGAACAGGATCACCCCTTGGGTCAACTTCGACGTGTCGTCCCCCTTGACCTTGTCGAGGAAGTCGGTGAAGCTCTTGGCCAGATCGTCCGCCTCGGCCTTCTTGTTCTCCTTGCGGAGGGTCTCGACCTGCCCGCGGATCGACCCGACCAGTTGCCGCATGACGGCGATGTTCTGGTCGATGTTGCCGCCCTTGCCGGACGCCTGGAGGACGTCGAGCAGCTCGCCGGCCTGGTCGGCCTGCTTGTTCTGCAGGTAGGCGGACATGGCCGCGATCAGGAAGTCGCGCTGCGCCTTGCGCATCCGGTCGAACCCGGGCGGGGCCTCGGCCGGGGGCTCCTTCTTCAGGTCCTCCTTGAGGGTGTTCAACTCGGCCCCGAGCTGCTCGCCGACCTTGGCGAACTCCTTGGCGCGCATGAAGTCGGCCGCCCGCCCCTGCAGGGCGTTGTAGCGCAGGGCGCGGGCGGTGAATGCCAGGTCTTCCTGCTTCCTCTCCTCCAGGGCCGCGTACTTCTTCACTCCCTCGACCACGACCTTGACCGTGGCGTCCACCTTGGCGTAGTCGCCGGCCATGTAGTAGAGCTGGGCCTGCATCGTCTTGGCACCGGCCCAGGACTCGGCGTCGTGCGCACTGGCCCCGGCCGGCGGCTCCGGCATAGCCTCTAAGGCGCCGATCGTGGTTCGGAATTGCTTGGCGCGGTCGGTCAGGTTCTTCTGGAGCGTCTCGCGGTATTTGCTCGCGTCCTTGGTGTCCGGCTTGAGCAGGTAGAACAGGGCCGCGGCCATCTCACGCCGGGCCTGGCACACGTCGGCGTAGCCGGCCCCGATCTGGCTATACGTCTGCCAGGCGGTCTCGTAATCGTGGTCCCGGTTCGACTGGTAGAAGGCCAGGACGTGCCGGACCCCGTCGGTCGCTCCGTCGGTCGGCCAGGCCGTGAGGGCGAACTCGGCCAGGGTCTTGATCCGCCGGACGTCTGCCTCCTCGTCGTCGTCGCGGCCACCGGCCTCCTTCAGCTTGGCCAGGGCCGAGTTGTACGCGTACACGGCCAGGAGCGCAGCGACCGATGCCTTCGGCATCCGCGGGTTGTTCCTGGCCAGCCCCTCGCCCAGGACGGCCGCCTCGACCGCCCGGTCCGCCTTGGTCAGGCATTGGACCAGGAGCATCTGGGCGTCGAACAGGTCCCGCGGGGTATCCTTCGGGCCGGCCAGGCGCAACCCCCGCTCCAGGTACGCGACCGCGTTCTGGGTCCGCCGCTTCTCCTCGGCCTCGCGCTTGGCCTCGGGCAGCTTGGAATCGATCTCCAGCATCCGGGCCTGCTGCACCTGAGCGGCCAGGTAGGCCTGCTCCAGATTGTTGATCGCCCGGAGCGGCGGGTCGTCGCCGCGGCCTTCGCCCTCGAGGATGATGAGCTGGTTGATCAGCCGCTTCCGGTGGGCCCGCTCGCTGTACTCGTTGTCCGTGTCGGCCAGCTCCTTGTAGATCTTGTTGGCCTCCTCGAGGAGCTGCTTGGCGGCCGGGCTGATGCCGGTGATCTTCTTGGGCGGCGGCTCCGCGTCCTTCTTCTCCTTGTCCTTCTCCTTCTCCTTGTCCTTCTCCTTGGGTTTCGGCTTGGGCGCCTCGGTGTAGCGGATGTTTCCCGGCAGGAGGGCCTGCAACTCCTTCATCAGCGCCTGGCGGTACCGGGCGCCTAGCCCCTCCGGGGTGTTGCGCGCCTCCGGGTACGTCTTGAGCCACTGCTCGGCCGCCTTCTCGGTCCGGAGGAACTTTTGGGCTGGGTTGTCCTTGCCGGTGTCGGTCTCGTACGTGTGCTCGATTCCGAAGTACGCGGCCAGGCGGATCGCGTCGGCCGCGTCGCGGTTCCCCCGGTTGGCGTTCACGAACTTCTCCATCGCGGGCAGGGCCTTGGCCGTGTCACCGTTCATGTGGGCGCACTGGAGCGACCAGATGGTGGCCAGGTTGCCGATCCGGGAGCTCGGGTACTTGACCACGACGGCGTCAAATTGGGCCTTGGCCTTGTCCACGTTCTCCCCCCGCCTGGGTCCCTCGTCGTCGCCGATGTAGGTGAGGGCGTAGTCGTACTGGAGGACGGCCGCGTCGAGCTCGGCCTGGGCCTTGGACTGGGTCAGCTCGGCATGCAGCTTGTCCTTCGGGTCGAGAGCCTTGATCCGGTTCTCCAGGTTGGTGATGGCCCCCTTGTAGCGGTTGATCGCGCTGACGAAGTCCGGGCGGGCGCGGGAGAAGCCGAGGGCCTTGGCCTCGCGGCTTTCGCCGCGGTTGGCCTTGCTGAGTTGACTCTTGGCCTGCAGGGCGAAGAGTCGGGCGATCTCGACGTTGACCTGGGCGGCCATCGGGTGCGTCGGGTTGTCGCGGAGGAAGTCGTCGAAGGAGGCGCGGGCCTGGCCGATCAGGTTGACCCGGCGGGCGTCGTCCACCTCGCGGCTGGCCTCTTCGAGCTTGAGGCGGGCCAGCTCGAGGGTGACGAGCGGGATCTCGTCGGGAGTCAGCGCCCCCGGCTTGTTCTTCAACTCCTCCAGCCGCTTGACGGCCAGGTCAACCATGCCCGATTCGCGGAGCTTGCGGACGAGTTCGAGCGGGGACGGGAGCTGGGCGACGGATTGGGAGGCGAGGGCACAGGACAGGCCGAGCGCGAGGGCAGCTCGTCGCATATCGAGACTCCGGCGGGGCATACGGCGAAGGGAGAGGACCGGACGATTCTCACGGCAGCGGCCGGGGCGAGTTTGGCCGAAAGCGATAGGCATTCTACACGACGTTCGACGCGGGGGGGACTCGAATGGTTCCCTTCGGCCGGGTACTGGGGCAGCCGACGCGGATCACGCCGATGACGCGGATTGGCGCAGATTGGACGAGATCGATCGCGTTTAGCGGTGAACCGAAGGTGAACCGGTTCGAGTTCGGTTCACCTTCGGTTCACCGCTAAACGAACTGCGTC
>DATFWZ010000382.1:0-18032 GCA_035258765.1 Gemmataceae bacterium | reverse complement strand
TGCTCCAACGTCGCTCGCTCGGCCTCCGTCAGCCGCACGACATACTTCTTCCGCATGGCCCAACCCTCCGTGGTTGCCGCCATCATCCCCAATAGCGCCCGGGTTCGCTATCCCAAGTTACCTATGTGACGGACCACTAGTTGGAATTCGTAAGTCTCCGCGACGATCCCCGATGACTCGACGCCGGGCGCGAAGGCGCGCTGGTTAACGGCGTCGTAGGCTCCGACGATCAGGTGATTCCCGTCGGGCAGCTCCTCCACGGTGTGAAAGCCCCGAACATTCGGGGACATCGAGTGGTGGGGCGAGACAAACGCCTGAATCCAGTGACCAACAAGAAAGACCATGCCATAACCGAGCAGCGACCCCAGTACTAGTTGCATTGCCCACGTGCCTGACCGTCTCCCAATTGACCCCCCGAAGAATAGGCGAAGCAGCCAAAGAGTGAAGCTCACATCCACGAGGACAACAAGGCCAAGGAGGAGCCAGAATCCCGCCTTCGATTCATCCGCCGCGGCCGTCAGCGCGTAAAGCCCCGTAATTGGCACGGTGCGAATGAGGGTAACCAATGCGGCCCGCCACCAGCTTCGCCGCTCCAGCCGGCACACGCGGGCCGCCGTCCATAGGACCGTCATCTGGGCGGCGAACGACATGAGCACGAAGAGGGCGACGAGTAGCAATGTGTTCATGGCGGCCGCGTTACGCCCGGACTACTCGGATCGGCCTACTGGTAGTACTTCTTTGACTTGATCGTGCCATCGAACGGGTCGATCACGTAGTGCGGACCGCCGCCCTGCTCTTCGGGATTGGCGGGCCGGTAATCGACGTGCCACCCATCGGGTTGCAAGCGGATCGAGATCTCCAGGTCCGAAACGTCTCCGTACATGCGCTCGGCATCTTCATTCGCAATGCGAAGCACTTGCACACTACTCAACCGCGGGGCGTGAGCGGTCGCACTCATGGTTTCTCCTCTCAAGACGGGAAGCCGGGCAGACCGCCGAGACCACCTCGCCGGGAATCTGGCCCCGATACGAACACACCTTGGTCCGACCGGATCAGATCGGGGACACCATCCCGGTTGTCGATCAACTCATCCTGGTCGCTCGGGGCAGGATCCCAACCCTGGTCCGTCGGGTTCGGATGTGTGTGAAACTTGCCCACAACGACACATCCGGCCAGTTCCGGTGGCTGGCTGAGGTTGATCGCTCGACGCCTTCCCGGCGCTGCGCGCACTACTGTAATCATACCGGAGGATAGTTCGTAGTAGATCCACCCGCCCTCCTCGTGTCGTTGCTGACTGTCTTCCGGCAACGAGTCGTTCCACGCCCCTTCGAGCGCGGCGATCACCGACGGATTTCGTAGCAACTCGGCAGCTGTCGGGGCGACCGGGTTCATTGAACAGCCTCATTCAAACAGTCCACCGCCACTGGGCCTCCCATTCCGCTGCGGGTCCTTCTTGCCATTGCCATTCTTCCCATTCCCGTTCGCCGCCTCCAGCGCCTCCCAGTCGTTCAACTCGATCGCCGGCGGCTGGATTCGGACGAATTGCGTCCGCTTCACTTCCTGGTAGCCCGTCCCGCCGCGACTCACCGTCGGCTTGCCGCCGCCCAACTCCCGCGTCTGGCCGCCGGACGTTTCCACGTCCATCTTCGTGAGCCGGCTCGACACCAGCGCCCCGCCGATGCACACGTCGTCTTCCGCGAGCTTGATCCCGATCACCCCGCGGCCCGCGCCGGACAGGACGTTGATCTCGTCGATGCGGAAGTGGATTACGTGCCCGTCGGCCGACACCAGGAACATCGATTCCTCGCTGACCTGGTTCCTGGCCCCCTCCGTCCACCGAGTCTGGCCCAGGACCTTGGCAAGAACCACCTTTTCGCCGTCGTTCAGTCGAACGTACCGGCGGCCCGCCTTGGTTGACGTTTCGCGGAATGTTGCGAACGGGATACGAAGCGTATACCCGGCCGAGGTTGCCACCAGCAGGTATGGCCCCGGGGGGTCTTCCTTGTTCGCGGGCTTCACCTCGAGCGGGATGAACCGGGCATCCGCCGTCTCCGCGGCGATCACGCGGACGCCCTCGTCGAGCTTGAAGAATTTCGAGATTGGCTCGCCGTGACCGGACGTCGCCGGCACCTCGTTCACCCGCATCGTGTACGCCGTCCCGTCGTCGGCGAAGAATACCACCTGGTCGAGCGTGCTCGCCGGGACGACCGCGATCACCTCGTCCCCCTCGCGGACCCGCGTCCCCTCCACCGACGCCAGCCGGCCGACCCGCTTGATCCAGCCGTCCCGCGTGAGCACCACGTTCGTGTTCTCGCGGACGATGTAGGCTTCCTCATTGAACTCCAGGACGTCTTCGTCCGTCGCCATCCGCGTGTTGCGGCGCTCGTTGTACTTCTCCGCAATCGCCGACAGCTCGTCCTTGATCACCCCCCAGAGCTTCCGCTTGGACCCGAGGATCCCCTCGATCCGCTCGGCCTCCTTCTTCTTCTCCGCAAGCTCCTCGAGGATCTTCTTGATCTCCATCTGGGCGATCTTGTAGAGCTGGGCGTCGAGGATGGCGTTCGTCTGCTCCTCGTCGAGATCGAACACCTTCATCAGCTTCTCGGCCGCGTCCTGCTTGCCCTGCGACTCGCGGATGATCTTGATCGCCTTGTCCAGGGCGTTGAAGACGATCTTGAACCCTTGCAGGATGTGAATCCGCCGCCGTAGGACGGCCAGGTCGTACTCAAAGCGGCGCTTCACCGTCACGAGCCGGAAGTCGAGGAAGTGCCGCAGGATCGCCTTGAGTCCCAGCCGCTCCGGGCGGACGGAGCCGTCCGGCCCCGGGACGAGGCAGGTCATGTTGAATGAGTAATTCGTCTGCAGGTCGGTGTGCTTGTAGAGGTACGCCATCACGACTTCCGGGTCGGTCCCCGGCTTCAGGTCGATCGTGATGCGCAGCCCCTCTTTCGCGTTCGTCTCGTTGGTCAGCCCGACGGCCCCGGGAAGTTTGCGGTCCTCGACGATGGCGCCGATGTCGTTCTCGATCTTCATCTTCTCGACCCCATACGGGATCGAGGTGATGACGATCTGCGGCACCTTGGAGTCCGCCTTTTCGAGCTTCCACTCGGCCTGGACCTTGATCGTCCCCTCGCCATCTTCGTAAATGCGGCGGAGGGTGGTGCGATCGGCGAGGATCTTGCCGCCGAGCGGGAAGTCCGGGCCCTTGACCCCCTTGTCCATGAGGACGGCGGTGGTCGCGTCCGGGTCTTCAATCAGGTGCAGGCACGACCGGACAACCTCGCCGAGGTTGTGGGGGGGGATGTTCGTCGCCATGCCGACCGCGATGCCCGACGTTCCGTTCACCAGCAGGTTTGGAAACTCGGCTGGGAGGACGACCGGCTCGTTCGACTCGTTGTTGTAGGTCGGCCGGAGATCGACCGTCTCTTGCCGCAGCTCGCGCATCAGGAAGTCCGAGACCGCGGCGAGCTTGGCCTCCGTGTAGCGGAAGTGGGCGGGGGTGTCGCCGTCTACCGAGCCGAAGTTGCCCTGCCCGTGGACGAGCGGGACGCGCATGACCCAGGGCTGCGACATGCGGACGAGGGCGTCGTAGATGGCGACGTCGCCGTGCGGGTGGTACTTGCCCATCACCTCGCCGACGATCCGGGCGCACTTGGCCGGGCGGCCTTCGAACGCCAGCCGCAGGTCGTTGTGCATCGTGTACAGGATTCGCCGCTGGACGGGCTTGAGGCCGTCGCGGACGTCCGGCAAGGCGCGCGAGGTGATGACCGAGACGGCGTAGCGCAGGTAGCGCTCGTGCGTCTCGCGGGCGATCGAAACCGTCTGAATGCTCTCCGCCATGAACTCTCATTCCTTCAGCTGCGTGGTCAACGTCCGAGTCAACCGGTTCGGTCGTCGTGGAATAGGGAAAGGATAACCGACCGGCTACCGGCACAAAATGTCCGTATGTTCAGGCCACGGGCGGAAACCCGCGCGCGGGAATGCGGGCGCTAGGGGTGAGGCAAGGTGTGTCGGCGGAACAGCCGGCGACTTTGATTCGTTTCCCTTTACAAAAGTTATAAGACCAGCGTCCCAATCGCATTGGAACCGTGCTGCTGTCGGAGTGCCGACCTACGTCCGAACGAATCTAAAAGAGCGACCGACCGCAACCGATCCCGATTTATTTCACGACCGCGAAATGGATTCCAGAGGGGTCTGCGAAGTGGAAGAGTGAAAGGAACGAGCCGCCCCCGCCTTGTTATTCGTCTCCTCGACAGGCCAGAGAAGAAGCCGCAGGCCGAAGCGTGAGCGTGGCCGCGGTGGCTCGTCCACGTGTCCCGTACCCCCCCGCGGCCGCGCTCACGCTTCGGCCTGCGGCTGGTCAACCCGTCTTCAGTGGCGCGAAACGAGCCGCCGCGGCTACTTGTCCGCGGACGCCCGGTCGATGACCGGAGCCGGATAGACCTTGAGGCACTCCTTCAGGGCCTCCTCGTAGCCCGCCGGCGGGTGGTCGAAGCGTTCCACTTTGATCGTGTTCATCAGCCTCGCCCCCTTGGGCGACTGGTGGGCCGTCAGCAGGCCGTCACGGAGTTTCTTGACCACCGCGTCGTCCACCCCGCCCTTCTTGTAGGCGATGACCGTCGGCGGGAACACCTCCGATTTCGCCAGCACCTTGAGGTTCTGTGACTTGCCGGGGTAGAGCTTCTGGAAGTAACTCCAGGACGCCAGGTCGGCGACCGTGACGTCCGCCTCGCCGTCGATCACCTTGTGAATCGCGTCGTGGACGGTGGTGGTCTTGTCCGTGGAGCAAAACGCGCCGCCGCTCATCTCGTCGGTACGTCGTTTTTCGAGGAAGAGCCGGGCGTGGTCGCGCGTGGTCGTGGCCAGGGTGAGCTTGCACCCCTTCAGGTCGCCGAGACTGGCCACCTTCGAGTCCCATCGGACCAGGAGGAAGGCCTGGATCTCCCGCGGTTTGGGGACCGAGCAGACGATCGGCTCCAGGTCCGGGTACTTCTGGCGGGCCCAGGCGAACTCGTGGCCCATGAACACGCCGAGGTGGACCTTGCCGGCGTCGATCTCGCGGGCGATGGTCACCGCGTCCGGCTCGTTGACGACCTCGCCGTCGAGGCCGGTCTGGGCTTTCATCAGCTCGTTGAACGGCTGGCCGGCGAAGGTGAGGAGGGCCGGGGGGACGTCGCGGAAAATGCTTCGGGGCAGCCCGATTCGAACGACCGCCTTGTCGCCCGCCCGGGCGGGGTCGGGCCCTGCCAGCGACAGTCCCGCGGCCAGCAGAACCAGGCGGTACACGCGACGACTCCTCGCTGGGTGCGCGACCCTTGGCGTTTTCATCGGCATTGCCGGCCCGGGAACTTCACGGTGACCCCGCCGGCCGTGATTCGCTCCAGATTGGCCAGGGCCATGATCTGGTCGTAAAGGGCCTCGTTGTACGCGGCCATCGCTTGCACGGCGGAAACCTCGTTGGTCAGGACTTCTTCCTTCGTGAGCGACCCGCCGGTCGCCTCCCGCTGCCGCTCGATCAGTTGCTTGCCGGCCGCCGACGCCTCCTTGAAGCCCGCGATCTTTCGCGTGGCCTCGTCGAACCGACTGTAGGCCGCGTCGGCCTCCAGCCCGACCAGCGACCGGGCCTGGCGGACCGCGGCCGCGACCCGCTCGGCGTATTGTTCGGCCGTCGCCGCCCGGGTGCTCCGCTTGCCGATCAGCCGGGGCGGCATCTCCGGGCCGATCGCCCCGGGCTTGTAGTCCGGCTCGCGCTGGGCGTACGGGACCGGACGGGCGTGGATGTCCGCCCCATTGGCGTAGGTCCCGACCATGACGCTCAGCCGCTTCGACTGCTGAGCCTTGACCTCGAGCTCGGTCACTTCGAAGCCGATTTGCGCCAGCGTCACCTCGCCGCGGCGCGTCGCCGCGTGAGCGATGACGACTTCCCGGGAGATCGAGGCCTTGATCTCCGGCAGCACCTCGTCGGCCGCGTCCACCTTGGGCCCGGGCTCCAGGCCCATCGCCTCGCGGAGCGCGGCCCGGGCCCGGTCGGCCCCGGTCTCGGCCTGAATGAGGCGCCCACGCGCGGCTTCCAGGATGATCTTGAGCTTGTCCTCAGTGTCCTTGGTGATCCCCTTGATCCCCTTCGCTTCCTTGTCGTAGAGGATCTTGCGGACGCGCGCCAGGTTGTCCTCGAGCTGCTCGACGAAGTCTCTCGCGACCTTCTGTTGCTCGCGGGCGTAGACGACCGTGTAGTAGTTGCGGACGACCGCGTACGTCACCTCGTGCTGCGCCTGCTCGAACTCGGCCATCGCCGCCCGGATCCCCAGGTCCGACTGGGCCTTGCGGTCCTCAATGTCCGACAGCAGGAACCCCCCGATCCGGCTGACCTCGTTCAGTCCTTTCTGCTTGAGGACCGCGGCATTCATGCTCGCCTTGAGCGCGGCGAGCTGGGGGTGATTCTGGTGGGCGACAGCCAGGGCCTCGCCGAGCGTGTAGCGCTGGACGGCCTCCTGGTGGTTGGCCGCGGGCGGCATTTGCGGCGCCGGCAACTCGGCCTTGCCCGGCTGCGGTAGCGCGGACGGCAGCGGCTTGGGGTTTACCTCCTGACCGTTCGCCCCGGCCGCGGACAAGGCCAGCGACAAACCGCCGGCCCATAGGAACGATCGGCGCGTGAGTCGAAGAGCGGTGTAGCGCATGGCGATCCCCCGGCGGAGTCGGACTGGACAACCATCGGCCGGTCCGCGGGACCTTCGCGATGGGAGTGGTGGGGTTCCGCCGAATTTGCCGCCGTGACTGTTCGAGGTGGGAGGGGTGTAGTGGTTATGCCGGCCGGGCGGACCGGGCGTATATTGCGGGTGGGCCTCCGAGACGCAACCAATGCTGGACGATATCAGCCCCGCCGTCGAACGTGCCCTGGACGCCGCCCGCCGGCGGTCCGGGTCGGGGGAGGTAGACGCCGTTCAGCTGTTTCTCGCCCTGGTCGAGGACGATGAGGGCCGGGCAGCGCAAGTCCTCGTCGAGGCCGGGGGCGACCTGGTCGCCGTACGTGAACAGGTCGAATCGCTCCCGCCAGTCCGGCTCGATCTGCCGGCCGTCCTGTCCGCGGCGCGGGGGGCGGCCGGCCAGCGGGCCGAATCGACCGTCACCGGCGAATACCTGGTCGTCGGCCTGATCCGGGCCGCGGAATCGCTCGCGGCCCCGCTCGAACGGGCGGGCGTCCGCGTCCCGCGACTAGTCGAAGTCCAGGAGCCCCCCACCCTGCCGCTGCCCGAACCGATCGAGTTCCGCGACTCGACCGACTACGTGTCCGCCGCCCGCGTCGTGGACGCGAATGCCAATCGGGCCCGCGAAGCCCTCCGCGTCCTCGACGACTACTGCCGGTTCATCCTCGACGACGCCGTATTGACGGAGGAAGTGAAGGCACTTCGGCACGAGTTCGCGGGGCTGATCGACCAAATCCCGACTCACATCCTCCGCGAATCACGCGACACGGGCGGGGACGTCGGCACCGGGATCACCGCGTCGGGCGAGATGCTTCGCGGCTCGACGGCCGAGGTGGCCCGCGTCAACTTCAAGCGGCTGCAAGAGGCCCTGCGGAGCCTCGAAGAGTACGGCAAGCTCCTGAGCCCGACGCTCGCCGGTGGGTTGGAGGGACTGCGTTACCGGAGTTACACGCTGGAGCAGGCCGCGGGAATGGGCCGCGACGCCCGCGAGCGACTCGAGAATGCGAAGCTCTACGTCCTTCTCACGGTCTCGCAATGTGCCGCCGCCCTGGACTGGACAATCCGCGAGGCCGCGGGCGGCGGGGCCGACCTGTTCCAGCTCCGCGAAAAGTCACTCTCGGACCGGCAGCTGCTCGAACGAGCCCGGAACGTCCGCCGCTGGACGCGGGAGACCGGCGCGCTGTTCATCATGAACGACCGGCCCGACCTTGCCCGGCTTGCGGAGGCCGACGGGGTTCACCTGGGACAGGATGACCTGAGCGTCGTGGAGGCGCGAAAGATCCTTGGCCCGGGCCCGTTGATCGGCGTGAGCACGCACACGCCGGAGCAAGTTCGTCAAGCGGTGCTCGACGGAGCCGGCTATATCGGCGTCGGGCCGACATTTGCATCGACGACGAAGGAATTCCCGGGTCTGGCCGGGCTCGAGTTCGTCCGACAGGCGCTGGCGCTCACGACGTTGCCTGCCTTTGTCATTGGTGGAATCAACCCGGAGACGGCCGGCCAGGCCGCGGCCGCGGGGGCAAGGCGAGTAGCCGTCAGCGCCGCGATCTGCCAGGCGGAAGAGCCGCGGGCAGTTGCGGCGGCGATCAGGGCAGCACTTGCGGCTACGTCCTACGTTCCCCCGCGATGATCGGCCGGGTCGGCATCTGTTGCGCGTCCAGCCCGCCGTCCACGGTGATGATCGCTCCCGTCGCATAGCTCGCGGCGTCCGACGCGAGGAACACATACCACCTCGCCACGTCGTCAACGGTCGCCATTTTCCGGAGGGGGATCTGGTCCTCCACGGCCTTTCGGGCCATCGGGTCGGACCGCAGGCCCATGTCCGTGAGCGGTGTCTCCACCATCCCGGGCGCAACGGCAACCGTCGTGAATCCGTGCGGGGCGAGTTCGATCGCCAGTTGCCGCGTGAGCGCGTTCAGGGCGCCCTTGCTCGCGTCGTAGAGCGTGTGCGCCGGCTCGGACCGCGAGCCGTTGAGGGACGTCGTGAAGATGATCCGCCCGCCCGTCCTGGCGGCGATCCCCCGCCGGACAAACTCCTTGGTCGCCGCGACCGCGGCCCAGACGTTCAGCCCGAAAACGAAGTCGAAGTCCTTCCGGGACAGATTCAGGAACGCCGGCTCGCGGAACGTCCCGACGTTGTTCACCAACACGTTCAGCCCGCCCACCAGGTCCCACGCCTCGCCGACCAGTCGTTCCGCCTCGCCCGCTCGTGTCAGGTCCGCCTGGACGTAATGCCCATTGCCCGGTTGGATCGCCCGTGCGACGTCCGGACAATCGGCGAGCCGCCGCTCGGACGAGAGGACCACGGCCGCCCCGTTGCGAAGCATGGCGACCGAGATCCCGAGCCCGATGCCCTGGCTGCTTCCCGTGATGAGCACTCGTTTACCGCTGAGGAACATGAACACCCCCCAGAGATGCCGGTTCGGGCGGATATCCTATCCGCATTCAACCACCCGGGGATCACCCATGGCCCCTCGCTCCACCCCCGCCACCGTCCTCCACACGCAGCGCTCCGAGTCGGACCGGTTTCTGCCCGAGGGCCCGCGGCCCGTCACCATCGATGGCCGATCCGCACTCGCCTGGGTCAACATCCAGACCAAGGCGGACGCCCGGACCGGCGTGATTCACGCCCGGTTTTGGGACACGGGCGAGCTGCGCACCTACCCGCAAGCCCGTCGGCCGGGATTCCTTCTGCCGACGACTCGACCGAACACCTTCTTCGTCGGCCGTGAAAAAGAGGTCGGCCTCCTCGATCTGGCGAGCAATTCTTTCACCCCACTCGCGACCATCCCGGACCAGAACCCGCGGACCATTATCAACGACGGCGAAGTGGTCCCGGGGGGTAAGGCCATTGTCTTCGGCACCAAGGACGTGCGCTTCGCCGCCCCAATCGCGGACCTCTACCTGTTCACCGTGGACGACTGCCAAATCAGCGTCCTGGCCCCCGAGCAGACGTGCTCGAACGGCAAGGTGTTCGCCCGCGATCGCGACGGGCTGGCCCTCTATGACATCGACACGCCGAAACGCAACGTCGTCCGCTACCGGTTGGACGTGGCGGCCCGCAAGGTTTTCGAGCCGAAGGTCGTGGTCGACGTGAAGTGCATCGACGGCTTCCCGGACGGGATGATTGGTGCCGGTGACGGGAGCGTCGTCATCGCGTTCTACAACCCGGCGCCCGTCGCGACGGGTCGCGCCGTTCGATTCAACCTGACGACGGGTGAGGCGATGGAGGAGTGGACGACTCCGGGCTCGCCGCGGGTCACCTGCCCGCTCGTGCTCAACCTCGACGGCCGCGTGCGACTCGTCCTGACGACGGCCACCGAAGGGATGCCCGCCGAGTTGCGCGAAAGGTGCCCGGAGGCCGGGAACCACTTCATCGCGGACACCGCGATCGCTCGCGCCCCGGCGAGCGAGTTCGTCCGAATTCCTTAGTTACTGGACAATCCTACACGCGGCCCGGTATGCTTTCGGGATTGCGGAGACACCCATGCCCGCCGACCCGTTGGCCGAAATCCGCGCCCTCATTGCCCACCACTGGGGCTTTCGCGAGCTTCGCCCTCTTCAGGAGGAGGCGATCCGCGCCGCCCTCGACCGCCGCGACTCATCGATCGTCATGCCCACCGGCGGTGGCAAGTCTCTCTGCTACCAGGCCCCGGCCGCGTATCGCACCAACGAGACAACGGTCGTCATCTCGCCGCTGATCTCCTTGATGAAGGACCAGGTAGACCACCTGACCGCGGCCGACGTGCCGGCGCTCCGCGTGGACTCCACTCTCTCGGAACCGGACAAGCGGTACGCGGCCGCGGAGCTGCGCGCCGGCCGGGTTCGACTCCTGTTCGTCTCCCCCGAGCGGATCGTCACCGACCGGTTCCAGGACTTCCTCCGCGAGCTCGGCGTCCGCACCTTCGCGATCGACGAGGCCCATTGCATCAGCCACTGGGGACACGACTTTCGCCCCGAGTATCGGCAGCTCGCAACACTTCGCGAGCGGTTCCCGGAAGCTACATTCCACGCGTTTACGGCAACGGCCACGGAGCAGGTGCGGCAGGACATCATCGATCAGCTGCACCTCCGCGACCCGGCCGTCCTCGTCGGCAACTTCGACCGCCCGAACCTCGTCTACCGGGTGCTCCCCAAGTACAAGGTGCTCGACCAGGTCCTCGAAGTGCTCGAACGCCGCCGCGGCCAGGCGGGGATTGTCTACTGCGTGTCGCGCAAGGACGTGGACCGCCTGACCGGGCAACTCCGGGATCTCGGGTTCAACGCCATGCGCTACCGGGCCGCCCACCCGGACGAGCCGGCCGAGGTCAACGCCCGCGAGCGCAAGGCGACGCACGACGCGTTTCGCTCCGGCGAATGCGATTTGGTTGTCGCGACCGTCGCCTTCGGCATGGGGATCGACCGGTCGGACATCCGGTTCGTGTTGCACGCCGGGATGCCCAAGTCGGTCGAGCACTACCAGCAGGAGGCAGGCCGCGCCGGCCGCGATGGGCTGGAGGCCGAATGCGCCCTCTTCCATTCGGGGCGCGACGTGGTCATGTGGAAGAAGATGGCCAAGGAAGCGCTCGAGCAGGGCCGTATCGACCGGGACTTGTGCGCCCACGCCGAGCGCCAGGCCGAGGAGATGAACACGTACTGCAAGGGCGGCCGGTGCCGGCACCGCACGCTGGTCGAGCACTTCGGGCAGCGGTTCGAGGCCGACTCGTGCGGGGCGTGCGACGTCTGTCTGGGAGAGGTCGAGTTCGAAGCCGAGTCTACCGTGATCGCGCAGAAGATCCTGTCGGCGGTGGCCCGCGTGCAGGAGCGGTTCGGCATCGGTCACGTCGCGGACGTCCTCCGCGGGCAGGCGACCGAGCGCGTGGTCAAGTTGGGTCACGACCGGCTGAGCACGTTCGGTCTCCTGCAAGACCACCGGGTGGGACAGGTCAAAGACTGGATCAGCCAACTCATCGGTGCCGGGCTGCTCGACCAGACCACGGACGACTACCCGGTGCTGAAACTCAACCAGCAGTCGTGGCAGGTGCTCCGCAAGCAGTGCGAGGTCCGACTGACGCGATCGGGCATGGCGACGGCGTCGCGGAAGTCGCGGGCCGAGGAGGCTTCCTGGGAGGGGGTACCGCAGGAACTGTTCGACGCCCTGCGGAACTGGCGGCGGGAATTGGCCGCGCGCAAGTCCGTACCCCCCTATACGATCTTCCATGACAGCACACTCCGGGACATCAGCCGAGTTCGCCCGACAACACTGGAGGGTCTGCGATCGATCTCCGGCGTCGGCGACGCCAAGCTTCGGGAGTACGGCACGGAAGTTGTTGAAATGGTCGTGCGACTGAGTCGGGAGCACGGACTATCGACCGACACGGGGGTCCATGGCGTTCCGGCGACCTCGAGCCCGCGGCCGGTCACCGAGGGGGCCGGGAACGCGTTCCCGCTTTTTCGGGCTGGTAAGTCCGTCGCCGAAGTGGCGCAATTACTCGACCGCACAGAATCGACCGTTAGGGAATACTTGTGCGTCTACATTCAAGAGGAGCAACCCCCGAGCATTGACTCGTGGGTCGAGCGCTCAGCCCAGGAGCGGATCACAGCGGCCGTCCGGCAACACGGGGCCCAGCGGTTGAAGCCGATTTATCTCGCACTGAACGAACAAGTGCCTTACGACGCGATCCGGATTGTGCTAAGCCATCTCAGCGCCCGAAGCAGAGTGTCGGCGCGCGTTGATTCGCGGTTCGAAAGTGTCGATACATAGTGGATCGAGTTGGCAGGATGACTAGGATTGGGTAAATGGGTAAGATGTAGAAGTCAGCTTCGCGTCCGGCCCCGAGCCGTTCGGATCGCACCTGGGCATGGAAGGACTGCGCGAGTTCCTCGAAAAGGTTCGGCAGAACCATCTCGTTCGCGGCCACTTCCGCGCCCTGCTCCACGTCGCCATCGGCCGCCGGATCAGCCGGGCCGACGGGACCGTCCTCTCGACCGGTTGCACCTGGCGGCAGCTCTCCGAACTCCTGCGCATCATGCGTTGGGACAAGGAACTGGTCCGCGAGCTGGGGCTCGTCCCGGACGACTTGCCACCCCGCGACCGGCAGCGTTACTGGTATGCCGCCATCACATCCGCACACGTGGACGCCCCCGACGCCCGCGACCTGGGCGATCAGTTTGCCAGGCTCGTTGCACCGCTCGGTTTCGTGGTTGGCCCGGCGCCGGGTGCTTGATCGCACGTCGATAATTGAGCGCGTCGCGGTCGCGTCACCGCCATTTCCTTTCGCGTTGACCGCCTCCGGCGCAAGCTCTATCATCACCCCAAACCGCAGGACCACCCCCGCCGGGCGGGGCAGGAGCCACCGCGAATGAAGGCGGAACGTCGCAAAGAGATCGAAACCAACTCCCTCGTCCTGCTGGTCCAACGGTGGCGGCAACACGTCTCCAGCCGGTCGCTCTATTACCTCGTCGGCACGGTCGCACTGGTCATCGCGATCGTGTTCCTCTGGCGGTACCTGGCCGGGGAGAACCGGCGGGCCCGGGACGCCATCCTGGTCGAGTTGCAGACCGCGGACACCACCGAGAAGCTCAGGGAGGGGATGGACCGCCATCGCGGCACCATCTGGGGCAGCTTTTTCAAGGCGCAACTCGCCCGGCGCCGGCTCCGCGTGGACGGTCTGCCGCAACTCGGTGCGGACCGGGACGAGGCCAGGGATCAAGCGGCCGCGGCCGTCGCCGAGGGCCGGAAGTATTTCCTCGAGCTGACCACGGATCTCAAGGACCAGGACGAGCCGGGGCTGGTACAGGAGGCGTGGTATAGCGCCGCTGAAGCCGAGGAGGCGCTGGTCGGGATGCCCACGAAGCTGGAGGGGACCGACTCGCGCGGCGACGCGGACAAGGCCATCGAGTATTTCGACCAGGCTGCGAACATCTTCCCGGACACCGACCTCAGCAAGGGCTACAAGAAACGGGCCGACGACCTGCGCGCGAACAAGACCCAGTTTATCAACACGCAGCGGGCGCTTTACCAGCGGCGCGAGCCGTTCCTTCCGTCGAAGCCCCCGGAACCACCCAAGGCCGAGGGCAAGACCGGCCCGGACGTTCCGGCGCCCATCCTGCCGCCTGATCCCGGCGTTCCGGACCCCAAGTCCGTCGATCCGAAGGCGCCGAAGGCCCCCGAACCTAAGTCGGGCGAGCCGAAAACCGCCGACCCGAAGAAGGAAGGCGAAGCGCCCAAGCCGCCGGAACCGAAGCCGGCTGACCCGAAGAAGCAGTGATGGCTGGCCCCGACGACGACCTGGATGACGACCAGTCCCCGCCGGCCCCGGCGGGGACTTCGCGTCGGGGGCCCATCGACCTCGACGTGAAGATCAAATCCGAGGGCATGCGCCTCGACCGCTACCTCGCCCTCAACTTCCCGGACTTCAGCCGGAGCGTCATCCAGGACGCGATCGACGGCGGCGCCATCCTCGTCAACGGCAAGCCCTCGAAGCCGAGCTACAAGGTCCGACACGGTGACCACCTGCGCATCCAGCTCCCCGAGCCGAAGCACGACCTGCCCGTCCCAGAGGACATCCCGCTCGACGTCCTCTACGAGGACCAGTGGCTCGCCCTGATCAACAAGCCGCCCGACATGGTCGTCCACCCGGCCAAGGGGAATTGGTCCGGCACGCTCGTCAACGCCTTGCAATTCCGGTTCACCGAGTTGAGCGGGGCCAACGGCACCTACCGGGCCGGGATCGTCCACCGCCTCGACCGCGATACGAGCGGCGTCATCCTGATTGCCAAGGACGAAGCCGTGCATCGCGAGCTGGCGGCGATGTTCGAGGGCCGAGAGGTGTTCAAGGAGTACGCGGCCATCACGTCCGGCGAGCTCGACCGCGACAGCGACTACATCGAGGGCCGCATCAAGCACCACCCGACCGACCGCGTCAAGATGTGGGTGACGGACGACGACGAGGACCTGGAGGCCAAGGACGCCTGCACCTATTACGAGGTCGTCGAGCGGTTCCGGGGTTACACGTTCGTCCGCGTGCAACCGCGGACCGGCCGCACGCACCAGATCCGCGTCCACCTGGCGAGCGTCGGCTGCCCGGTGCTGGCCGACAAGATCTACGGTGGCCGCGATCAGTTGCGGTTGTCCGACGTGACCGGACGCATCCCCGGAAGCGACGACGAGGTGTTGATCTCCCGGCAGGCGCTGCACGCCAACCGGCTGCGCTTCCGCCACCCGCGACTCGACCGGTGGATGGAGTTTGAGGCCCCCCTGCCCGCTGACATGCAACGGACCCTCGCGGCATTGCGCCAGTGGCGCAAGAAGTGACCTCGCAAATTCCGATAGAGCCTCCAGAATCGGGCTTTCTCTAGCCCCGTTTACGGGGCTTCCCGCGCAGCGGTGTAAGCCCGCCGCTTACGGCCGGTAACCGGGGCCGTTTACTCCGATTTCTGGAGCCCCGTTCACGGGGCTTCTCGCTTTTTGGCTTCAGCCCGGCCCCGCTTCCACGGCTCAAGCCACCACATCGAGAAGCCCCGTGAACGGGGCTACAGCACAAAAACTAAATCGAGCCTACATTACCCGCCGTCAACGGCGGGCCTATACCGCTGCGCGGAAAGCCCCGTAAACGGGGCTAAAGTACGTCGCCGGTTTGCAAATTCACCACTCTCATACCGACCATTTAGCTGCTTACTTTCCCGCTTGGACCGCCACCGATCCAATCTCGAGCCGCGCCTTCGACTCGCGGTCCGACGCCGCGAGCGCCACCGCCGCGAGGATGAACAAAAACGCGGCGGCCGTCTTCCACGTCAGCGTCTCTTGAAGATAGAAGTACCCGAAAACGATGAACGTGCCGACCGAGATCACTTCCTGGATGATCTTGAGCTGGGTGGCGCTGAACTGACCATACCCGATCCGGTTGGCCGGCACCTGGAGGGCGTATTCCGGTAGGGCAATGAGCCAGCTCACGAGGATCACGGACCAGAGGGGGAAACCTTTGTAGCGCAGGTGGCCGTACCACGCGACCGTCATGAACGCGTTCGAGCCGACGAGCAGGAGAACGGTCCACATCGGCGACGGCCCTTGGGCAGGTCACTTCATGATTTCAATCTTCGTGTTCGGGTCGGACTTCATCTTTTCGACGACCGCCTCGCGCAGCCGGGCCCCGTAGACCTCGGCGACGGCGTTGCGCACCAGCTCAAACTTGACGGGCTCCCCCGGCTTGCGGGCAGTGACCAGGATCAAGTGATACCCGTACGGCGTCGGCACCGGGTCGCTGATCTGGTAAGGCTTGAGCGCGAACGCGGCCTTCGAGAATGGCTCGACCATCATGCCCATGCGCGGGAACTCGCCCAGGTCGCCGCCGTCGCGCTTGGTCCGGCAGACCGAATGCTCCCGTGCCGCGGCCGCGAAGCGGTCCTCGATCGCCTTGTTCAACTTCTTCTGCTTGGTCAGGTTGTCGTCCTCGGCGGGCAGCATGGTGGCAGCCGTGGCAATCTCCTTGTCCAGCGCGGCCTTGATCTCCTGAATCTTCGTGAGGGCGGCCGCCCGGGCCTTTTCGTCCCCGGCGTCGGCGGTGATCAGGATGTGCCGGGCCCGCACCAGGGACCCGTCGAAGATCTCCGGGCTCGACTCGAACAGCTTCCGCAGCTTCTCTTCGGTGCCCTGCTGAGTGACGAACTTCTCCCACCGGAGCTGGTTGTGGATCTCGACCTTCAAGTCGGCCTCGGTGATTTCCATGCGCTCCAGGACCTTGGCGTAGTCCTGCTTGGCCTCGGCGAGGTCCTTTTTGAAGGTGGCGAGCCCGGCCTCGACCTCCTTCGGCTCGACCGTGACCTTGAGCAGCTCCAGATAGTGGTCGACGAGGGCGTTTTCGATCAGGTAGTTGACGATCTCGACGCGGGCCTTGCCTTTGTTCTCCTTGGCGACCGGCTTGAGGGCCCGCTCGACGGACGCCTCCGGGATCTCCTTGCCGTTGACGACGGCCGCGGGCTTGCCCCCAGCCGGCCCCTGGGCAAACGCCCCGGCAGTGAACGCGGCGAGAATCGTGACGGTCAAGCGAATGGCGCGCAGCATGGGACAAGGCCTCCGACGCGAACGGAATGCGCAGCCGGCCGTGCCGGCAAGGGTTACGAGGGCCGGGGGTATAGCGAACCCGTCGGGAGGGGGGAAGGTCAAATTGGACGGGCCGAAATCGGGCTAGAATATGGGGAGGCTATCGGAGGCACGAGCTTGAACGTGACCAAACGTCATTTCGACTTGAGCAAGGTGAATGAAGTGTGGGAGGAGTACGTGCGTACGCACGACCTAAGGGGCAAGGAGCGAATGGCCGTCGGCATCGACCCGGACACCCGCGAAGTGTTCCTCGGCTCTTCCATGCAAGACATCGTTGCGCAACTCAAGAGTGAAGGGCGATTCCGGCCGCTCTACTACCGGTGGGTCAACGACCCATACTTCATCCGTAAGAGCGGCCGCAGATGACCGGAGAGGTAGACGACACCGGTACACCGGTGATCCGGCTATCGATTGCGGGCCGGGAGTGCCTCGCAACTATCGACACCGGCTTCAATGGCGACCTCGAGCTGCCGGCAGAACTCAAAGACCATTTCACGGTTGAATATGCCGGTGAATCTTCCAGCACACTCGCTGGTGGCGTGGTGATCGAAGAGGACCTGTACGAGGTGTCATTCCCGTTCGACAACGAGATAGTCGTGGCTCGCGTCACATTCGCGCCGGTCCAGGGCATCCTGGTGGGAACCGGTCTTCTCCACAACTACCGCCTCGAAATCAACTTCGTCACTCGCACTGTCGTTCTCGAAAAAGTCGTTGTGACCTGACGCCCTCGACCTGTGTCTCCTTTTCGCACCGGCTCGCCCTACCATGAACCTTCGCCCAACTCGCTGTGTCCCGCCGGGGGCACGCCCGTTGTAGGGGCGTGCGTTCCCGCCGGACTTCGGAGGCTCTCCCCTCTCATGATCACCCTGAAACTGCCCGACGGCTCGACCCGACAGGTCGCGCCGGGCACCCGGCCGCGCGACGTGGCCGAATCGATCGGTAAACGCCTCGCCCAGGCCGCCGTCGCCGCCAAGGTCAACGGCCAGATCGTGGACCTCGATCGCGAACTGCCAGCCGACCCGCCCGAGGCCCCGTTCCAGATCCTTACGGAAAGGGACCCCGAGTCACTGGAAGTCCTGCGGCACAGTGCGGCCCACGTCATGGCCCGGGCCGTGATGCGCCTGTTCCCGGGGACGCAGCTCGCCTTCGGCCCGGCCCTCGAAAACGGCTTCTATTACGACATCGATTCACCGACCCCGATCACCGAGGCCGACTTCCCGCGGATCGAGGCGGAGATGAAGAAGATC
>DATFWZ010000381.1:0-4978 GCA_035258765.1 Gemmataceae bacterium | reverse complement strand
CTGGTGGGACGGCCCGGACGCCCCGTTCGTGAAGCAGTGGAACATCCACACCTTCCCGACGATCTACGTGATCGACGCGAAGGGCGTGATCCGGTACAAGCACATCCGCGGCGAGGAGCTCGAGAAGGCGGTGGAGAAGCTGCTCGTGGAAGTGAAGTGACCGATTGCAAAGGACAAGAGGCGAAATGCAAGAAGGGTGACCAAGGGCCGTCACCCTTCTTGCATTTCGCCTCTTGCCTTTTGCAATTAGAAATCGTTGGGCACCACCACCCCATCATTACGCCCCGCCAGCCAGCGCACGATGTCCGGGTTGGTGGCGTTCCGGAAGAACCGTACCGACCCGTCGCAGAACGCGAAGAACGCACCTCCCGGGTGACGGCTGCTGAACGCCTGCGGGGCCGTCCCGTTGACCTGGGCGGTGCTCTCATCCACCCACCACATCACGTCGCTGATCCAAATCGACCCGCTCCGTACTCCGGTCATACCCACCCAGATGCAGGCCCGCTTCCCGGTCCGCTGGTCGAACATGCACTCGCCGATCGCCAGCGTGTTGCTCGTCCCGTCGGTGATGTCGGTGAGCCGGATCTTGCTGTTCTGGTAGAGCACGCCGCCCATGTCCCGGTTCTCGAAGAAGAATGGGAAGGTGATCGGCCCGGCCACCCCGCGATAGTTCGACATCGCGAAGTTGAGCCGCTCCGGGTTCAGATCTGGCCCGGTGTCGGACGGGCAGCGGAATAGCACCAGCTTCGTCTGCCCGAGCGGGTTGTTGGTCGGCCTCGCCGGGTTGTTGCCGAGTCCGAACAGGACCGTGTCCACGTTCATCTGCCGGTACAGGTTGTCCTGCTCGACATACGGGAGCAGGTACGTGGACCAGCCCCATCCCGGCAAGAGCCCGGGGGCCGAGTATGCCGGCGGGAACGAGCCGAGGGCGCCCTCCCGGTTGTGCAGCCCGATCACCAGCTGCTTGAGATTGTTCTCGCACTTGATCCGCGCGGCGGCCTCGCGGACCTTTTGAACGGCCGGCAGCAATAGCCCAATCAGGATCGCAATGATAGCGATGACGACCAACAACTCGATCAACGTAAAGGCGCCGCGCGCGGCGCGCCGCGAGGGCGAGCGAACAGTTTCCGACATAGGGTGGTCTCCCAGTCGAGGGGGGAAGGATCGTCCCGACCGCGGCGACGGGGAAAGCGGGTCGCGGCCGAAAATGAAAGAACGATTAAGCTAATTCATTAGCGAGTTGGCGCGACGACTGTCAAGAAAAAACCGTCAATCGTACGATTGACGCTCCGTCCCCGGCCAGGAGAAGTGTCATGACCGCGCCCACCGAGATCCGCGTCCGCCTCGCCACGGCCGACGACCTGCCCGCGATCCGCACCATCTACAACCACTACGTCGTCACCTCGACTTGCACCTTCCAGCTCGAACCGGACACGGAATCGGAGCGACTGGCGTGGTTCCGAGACCGGTCGCCGGCGCATCCCGTGGTAGTCGCCGACGCGGGCGGGGAGGTGGTCGGGTGGGCGGCGCTGTCCGCGTGGAATAAGAGGGCTGCGTACGCACGCTCGGTCGAGGCCTCGGTCTACGTCCGCGCCGACGCGCGCGGACGCGGGGTCGGGCGCGCTCTGCTCGCTGACCTGGTCGAGCGCGCGAAGGCGCTCGGGCACCACGTCGTCATCGGCGGGGCGTGCACGGAGCACGCGGCGAGCATTCGGCTGCTAGAAGCCCTGTGCTTCGAGCAGGTGGCGTGCTTCCGGGAGGTCGGGCACAAGTTCGGCCGCTGGCTCGACGTCGCGTACTTGCAGCGGGTGCTCTGAACGCGTGACCCCATTACCGCCTGTACGTCTCGAAATCGATCTTGTACTTCTCCAGCAGCTCCCGGCGGATGGCCGACCGGTCCGACTCGAGGATGTCCCAGAGCTTGGCCCGTTCCGGCTCCAGCTTGGCCACCAGCTCCGCCTGCCTCGTGTTCAACTCCTCCACGTTGGTGCTGAGCGCGACGTTACCGCCCGTGCCGACCCCGATCCCCCAGCGCGGGGTAAAGAACACCCCGCCCCCGCCCGCCCAGGTCGTGGACTTGTAGCTGTCGTACACCTCCAACTGCATCTTCACCCCGCGGAGCGACGCGGCCATGGCCCGCAACCTGCCCGCGACGCTCGCCCCGTACTGGGTCAGGACCGGGTCCACGTCCCTGATCGGGAGCCTCTCGATCTTGGCGGCGAACGACTCGAACAGCATCGCCGACCGGGAGTAGTCCCTCCCCTTGGCCGCGCCTCGCGTCTTCAGGTCGTCGAGCACCGAGTTCACCGCCCGGTAGTAGCGCAGGGACGCCGCCAGGACGGCCGAGTCCTTCGGCATCGGCCGGGCGGCCTCGCTCCCCTCGGGTGCCGACACCGCGTCGCCCGGGGCGGCCACCAGCGACAGGATCCGCCGCAGCGACGTGTCCGACAACTCTGCGGTCGCCACCATCGCCCGCCCGTCCGCCTTCAGGTCAGCCGCTCTGAACTCCTCCACGTCGAACCCGATGCGGTCGAGCGTCTTGGGCCAGAGGGACTTGAGCTGGCCCGCGAAGTCGGCCGTCGGGACCGAGAACTCGATCCGCACCTCCGCCTTCGTCTTGTCGTCGATCGTGGCGGTGAACGTCAGCCCCTTCACCCCGGTCAGGACGCGGACGAGCGAGCTCACCGCCGCCTCGCCGGTCACCACCCCGGACTGCATGAGCGCGAGCCGGACGTGCACCGGGTCGAGCAACTCCTCCAGGTCGGTGGCGATGAGGACGTGGGCGTTCTTGTGCGCCTCGATCGCGTCGCGAATGTAGGCCGGCATCACGGGCTTGTCCGGCCTCTGGGCCGACTGGAACCACCGGGCGAACTCCTGCCGCGACATGCTCGGGGAGATGCCGAGGACGCCCGCGGCCGGCACCCCCATGTACCCGCGGCGCGGGCTCAGGACGATGCTCCGGTCGCCGAGGTTTTGCACGACCCCGTTCTCACGCCGGGCGATCGACTCCGAGTTGACCGTGTTGCCCACCGGGACCAGGACGAGCGACGGGGCGGACGCCAGCGCCCCGGGCTGCAGGTCGGCAGCGACGACCACGACCGGCACCCACGGCGGGACGGCGATGGCCCCGGCCAGGTATTCGGTCTCGTAGTTCTCCCGCCACTTCTCCTTGACCGCCCGGCGGGTCTTGTTGATCTCGCGAACGTTGACGACGGCGACGGTGTTCATGTTGGCCGGGACCCGGGCGAGCAGGTCGGCCAGCTCGTCCGCCCGAGCGGCCGGGAGGGCGACGAGCAGAGCAAGGAGCGACGCGACTGGACGGGGGATCATGGGGTACCTCACGGCGCCGGGGAATGTGCCGGCGTAGCTGAATTCTCACGAATCCAGCTACGGCCGTTGATGGTCTAGCGAACTGGCCGGGGCGAACAACGAGCAATCGCCGCCTTGTACAATGGGCTCCGCCCGCGGGAGGACCTGCGATGACGGCCACTAACGACTTGACGCGCAAGCACTGCGTCCCGTGCGAGGGCGGCATCCCGCCGCTGACGGAAGCCCAGGCCCGCGACCTGTTGCGACAGACCCCCGGCTGGCAGTTGACCGCCGACGGCAAGCGGATCCGCCGCGAGTGGCGGGTGAAGGACTTCGTGACGGCGTTGGACTTCTTCCACCGGATCGGCGCGATCGCTGAGGCCGAGGACCACCACCCGGACCTGCACCTGGTCGGCTACAGGAACGTGACGGTGGAGCTGTGGACGCACGCGGTCAACGGGCTGACGGAGAACGACTTCATCCTGGCGGCGCGGATCAATGAGCTGCCGGTGGAGTTGAGGAAGTAGGTCAATGTCAGCGACGCCGTCAGAGGATCGGCAGTCGGGAGCCTTCGATTGTGACTCCCGACCCCATGCCCGGCCCTGATCCCATTACTGAAACGAATTCCGATCGACCCTGAGGCCCATTACCGTCCAGGAATGGCCGCCCAAAATTGTGAGAATCGCACGGAGCATATCGGGCAGGGCACAAGGCATTACCGGAAAACAAGTTCTGGAGCGGCGACGGCAGTTGGCCGCCGTGAGAGGGGGGTCAATCGCAGTCGCGACCAGCGACCGCCTATGCTATAACTCTTCTGACCCGCCACGGGACTACTGGCGGACTCGTGCCCTTCGCCCGACTTATCTGGGCAACCCTCGCCTACCTGATCAATGGTCCGGCTTTCGAGGAACCAACCATGTCCAAGACCAGGCTGTCGCTCGAATTGTTGACCGGCCGTGCCCTCCCTTCTGCCACACTGGCCGGCGGGGTCCTGACGGTGACGGGCACCGACGGCAACGACGTGATCGTCGTCCGCCAACACGACGGGGCGATCAGCATCCGCGGGATGGAGATCGACGTTGACGGGACCCTTCAGTCCTCGGTCCCCGTGGCGAGCGTGACCGCAGTTGACGTTAACGCCCTCGGCGGGAACGACCGGGTGAGGCTCTCGTCCCTGCACATCGGGGCCTCGGTCGATGGCGGTGCCGGCAACGACATAGTCACCGGCGGGATGGGCGACGACTCCCTGACCGGCGGCGACGGGAACGACGTTCTGAACGGCGCGGCCGGGAACGACTGGATTGATGGCGGGACCGGCAACGACCGGGAGGTCGGCGCCCAGGGGAACGATGACCTGACTGGCGACGCCGGCGACGACTCCCTGAACGGGGGCGCCGGCGACGACTCACTCCAGGGCGGAGACGGGAACGACATCGAGTCGGGCGGCGTCGGGGACGACAGCCTGGACGGAGGCACCGGGGACGACTCACTCAACGGTGGAATGGGGAACGATGACGTCACCGGTGACGCCGGCAACGACCGTATGAGCGGCGGGATCGGCCGCGACGCCCTGCAGGGGGGGACTGGGGACGACAACGAGTCCGGCGGCATGGGTGATGACACCGTCCACGGCGGGCTGGGCGACGACACCTGCAGGGGCGGGGCCGGG
>DATFWZ010000380.1:0-3773 GCA_035258765.1 Gemmataceae bacterium | reverse complement strand
TTGCGGTCTTTCCAGTGGACCGTCTTCATCCCCCCGAACCCGCCCCACCCGGCCGTCAGGGACCAGACGGCCTCGGCCTCGGGAAACGACTTCAGCCCCTGGATCACGGCCCGCGAGTCGCGCTCGGCCGCCTCGATTGTGGCGTCCGGGGCGGCGATCACGAACATCGAGATGTGCGCCTGGTCCTCGACCGGGGCCAGTTCCTTCTGGCTGAACAGGTAGAGCGGGTACGCCCACACGGTCACCAGCAGTCCCGCCAGGACGATCGCCCAGCGCATCTGGAGGGCGGTGTCCAGGCACCACGCGTAGGCCCGGCGGACCTGTTCGAACCCCCAATTCACCTGTCGGGTCAGCCACCCCTCCTTGCCGTGGGCGTGGACGAGCCGGGAGCTCATCATCGGCGACAGGGTCAGGGCGACCACTCCGGACACCACGACCGCCGACGCCAGGGTGATGGCGAACTCCAGAAACAGGCTTCCGGTCAGCCCGCCCTGGAACCCGATCGGGGCGTACACGGTGGCCAGGGTGATGGTCATGGCGATGATCGGGCCGACCAGCTCGCGGGCCCCGACCAGGGCCGCCTGGATGCGCGTCCGCCCCTCGCGGACGTGTCGCTCGATGTTCTCCACGACCACGATCGCGTCATCCACCACCAGCCCGACCGACAAGACGATGGCGAGGATGGTCAAGAGATTTAGGCTGAACCCGAATGCGTACATGAACGCGGCCGCCCCGACCAGCGACACCGGCATGGCCACGAGCGGGACGAGCGCCGTCCGGAGCGAGCCCATGAACAGGAACACTACCAGGGCGACAATCCCGATCGTCTCGAGGAGCGTCTTGGTGATCTCCTTCAGCGCGCTCTCCATGAACACGGTGCCGTCGTAGGCCATTTGCATGTCGATGTCGGGCGGCAGGGTCGGGCGGATGCGGTCCATCTCGGCCCGCAGCTTGTGAGACACCTCGATCTCGTTCGACCCCGGCAGCGGCCAGACGCCCATGAACACGGCTTCGCGGTCGTTGTACTTGGCGATGAAGTCCGGCTCCTCGGACCCCAACTCGACGGTGGCCACGTCCCGCAGCCGGACCACGGCCCCGTTCCGGTTGGCCACGATCAGGTCCTTGAACTCGTCCGGGGAGCGCAGGTCGGTGTTGGCCAGCAGGTTGACCTGGACCAGGTTCCCCTTGGTCCGGCCGACCGCGGCCAGGTAATTGTTCCGCCGGAGGGCGGCATGGACGTCACCGGGAGCCAGTCCGACCTCGGCCAGCTTGTCCGGGTCGATCCAGGCGCGCATGGCGATCGGCCGGCCGCCGAGGACCTCCGCCCGTTGCACGCCCGACACCGTGGCGAGCTGCGGCTGCAGCTCCCGGTTGAGCCAGTCGGTGAGCTGCGGGATCGACCGCTCGGACGACGAGAAGCTCAGGTAGAAAGTGGCGTATGGGCGGTCGGCCCGCTGGACATTGACGACCGGGGGCAGGGCGTCCGCCGGCAACTCGGCCCGGACCTGCTGCAGCCGGGCGGTGATCTCGGCCAGGGCGGCGGTGCTGTCGTGGTTGAGCTTCAGCCGGACGTTGATGATGCTGATCCCGGCCCGGCTGGACGAGTCGATGTAGTCCACCCCGCTGATGGCGGACACGGCCTGTTCGATGGGAGTGGTCAGGAACCCGCGGACGGTTTCGGCGCTGGCCCCGGTGTAGACGGTCGTGATCTGGACGGTGGCGCTTTCGAGCTTCGGGTACTGCTGGACGGGGAGCTTGAAGGCGGCCCGAAGGCCGACCAGCAGGATGACCAGGTTGACGACGATCGCCAGGACCGGGTGGCGGATGAAGATGTCGGTGAACGACGACCGCATGTGTGAGCCCCATCTGCCGTTAGCCGCGACGCGAAGCGGAGCGCGTCACCTGGCCGCCGCGGGGCGCTGCGCCGAGGTCTCCGCTACGCCCGCGTGACGCGCTCCGCTTCGCGTCGCGGCTAACGGCAGTCATTTCGATTCCGCCACCAGCAGTCCGTCCCGCAGCTTGAACGACCCGGCCGCCGCCACCTTCTCGCCCGGCTTCACCCCGCTCACGATCAGCACCTCGTCCCCGACCAGCGACCCGGCCTCCACCTTTCGCTCCTTGGCCCGCGGCTTGCCGTCCTTCTCGGTGGTAATGACGAACACGTGGTCCCCGCCCGGCCCCTTGCGGAGGGCGCTCGCCGGGACCGCCACGGCCGTCCGCGGCGGGCCGACGCCGACCCGCACTCGGACCGCCGACCCTGGGGCCGGCGCCTCCGATCCCTCGATCCGCGCCCGCACCATCGCGTTGCGGGTCGCGGGGTCTACGCGGGCGTCGATCGCGACGATCTTGGCCGGGATCGGCGACCGGTCGCTCGCGGCGACGACGTCCACCCCGTCGCCCTCGCGCAGCCCGGCCGCGACCCACTGGGCGACGGTGAAGTCCACGTTCGCCGCGGCATCGACCCCTTGCAGGGTCGTGAGCTGAGTGCCCTCGTTCAGGTACTGGCCGGGGTGAACGTCCGAGATGCCGATGCGGGCCTTGAACGGGGCCCGGATGGTCTTCCGGGCGATGACCGCCTTGGTTCGGGCAATCTGAGCCACTGCGATGTCCCGCTGAGCCTTCGCACGGTCCACTTCCTCCTCAGGCACGGCACTGGTCTGGCTGGCCCGCTTGGCCCGGGCCAGGACCGCCTCCGCAAGGGCCAGCTGCGCCTGCTGGGCCTTCATCTCGGCCTCCTCAACCGACACGTCGAGCCCGACGAGCAACGTCCCCGGCTCCACGATCTGGCCCGGCGTGAGATTGACCTCCTTGACGGTCCCGGCCAGCTCGTTGCGCAGGGTGATCGAGCGCAGGGCCATGACCGTGCCGATGGAGGTCGTCGTGCGGCGGTGCTCGCGCTCCTTCGCGACGGCGACCGTCACCGACTCCATTGGCTCCGGCTGGTTCGCGGAGGCGGCAATGGCCTTCTCGACGGACGCGTACTTCCACGCCCCGAGGCCCGCGGCCACCGCGAGGACCGTCAGGATCAGCAGGATCGGCCCGATCCAGGCACGAAGACTCATGAGCCGTGTCCTCCGAAGTGCTTCGCGATGACGGCCCCCCGGGGGTGCCCGTCCTCAACAATGGGCTGATGCAGGTCGATGCCGACCGCGCCGGTGCGCAATCAGGGAGGGGTTCAGTTCCGGGGCTGCGAACACATCGGGAGTTGGGCCTCCCGCGACTGGGCATCCTCTCGTTCTCGTTCCGCTGGTTAATGACCACTACCGTCGCAACGGCCGACCCTTACGCTATCGCCCCGACCGATTCTACTGTCCGGATAGTCGTTTGCGTATCTCGGGGGCGGTTCTCCGGCGGCTACGGTGTACTTTATCGGGCCCAGCCGAGTTCAATCCGGGATAGCTCAGCCCCCATACCCACAGATTCGACGCTGGAGCCCCAGCGATTTCGACAAGTTGTGTGTCGCGAAGGTGACGAATCGGGATGGGAAATGGGGACAAATGGAGACGCGAGACTTTTCGCGACGAGGTAAGGTCGCCAAGATCGCCAACATTTTTCGCATACCCCCCGCCTGTTTTTCAGTCCGGGCGACGTTTGGGGGCGTCTTTCGGTCTCAGCCGCAGGCCGAAGTAGCCGCAGGCCGAAGCATGAGCGAGGCCGCGGCGGGTCACCAACGCTTACCGTGCTCTCCGCGGCCTCGCTCACGATTCGGCCTGCGGCTCATGGATCCGCTCGCCCACGCTTCTTCGGCCCGGGTCTGCTCCCAACGGCGGGTA
>DATFWZ010000379.1:0-5462 GCA_035258765.1 Gemmataceae bacterium | reverse complement strand
CTCGGTCCGGATTTCGCGCGGCGCTCGCGGCCTTCCTCTCCGAAGCCGACGGTGGCGACGAAGCCGCCGGCATGGAATTCACCTCCTCCTTTCGCTTCAACCTGTCCGGCGGACACGACTTCTCTGAACTACGGGGAGTCGCCGCGTCACCGTTCGCGGCCGGCGACGGTGGGGCACCGTCACCGTTCTTCACCTCACCCTTCACCGGTGGATTGTCCGATTTCGCCTTCGCCTCGGCTTGCAGGACCTTCGTCACCTTTCGCAGTCGAACCTTTGGTGGGTCGTAAGCGCCCGGGCCGACCAGCGGTGTCGGCTCCCGACCCGGCACCGGCTCCAGCTCGGACTTGAAGAGATATGGATCCTCGCGCGCCGGCAGGCCGCAATACTGATGAACCGGATCTTGACCCGGAAGGCACCAGTACCACTGGCCGTCGTACTGCTTCGACACGACCTGCGCCGCGGCCTTTGCCCGGCGGAGCGTCCGCTCGCTCAGGCCGAGCACCAATGCCTCGGACACCACGTCTTTCGCCTTCTTCGGCCCGCGGGCGAGCTGGGCCCGCAGCCACTCGGCCTGCGTCGGTTCGCCGGCCGTCCGGACGTCCTCCGCGGTCAGCCAGTTTGCTTCCATCTCCCATTGCAGCCGGCCGCCGGTCACGCGGAAGACCTTCGCGGGGGGTGGTTCGCCCAGGTTCGTCTTGGTCACGGTCAAGACGCGCCGGCCCTCGCCCGCGGGGTGATGGCCGAGGAGCCACGCGACGCGGGCCGCGGCGATCAGGCCGACACTCCCGAGTCCGCGATACACCGCGGGGCCACCCTCCCGCTTCCGCAGGTGCCGCAGGACCAGGATCGTGCAGCCGGTTTCGGCCGCGATCCGGCCCAGCGGCCGCAGCGCGCGACGGACCGACTGGTCGCCCATCATGCTCGACTCGGCGCCGAGAAAGTCCGAAATCGGGTCGATGACGATCAACCGGGCGCCGAATTTCTCGATGGTTGCCCTCAACCGGTCCGCGTGGGCGGGCAGCTCGAAGTCGTCCGGCGTGCAGACTTCGATCCGGGACATGTCGGCGCCGGCCGCGGCGAGTCGCGGGACGATCGTGTCCTCGCCGCCGTCCTCGAGGGTGATGAACACGGTCACGCCGGGGCCGCTGCTCAGTTCCCCGCGCGACAACCGGGCGGCCAGGTCGCAGGTCAGGGTCGATTTGCCGACGCCCGGAGCGCCGTCGAGGATGCCGAGCTTGCCAGCGGGCAGCCAGTCCGGCAGGAGCCAACTCACGGAGGTCGGGGTGATGTCGGCGGCAGATCGGGTGGTGAGAGCAAGCATGATGGCCTCCGTGAAATGAAATGAGACGTGACGTGGGGGGGTGACGCGGAGCGCGACGGGGGAGTGTCGTGGGCACAAGATTCCGATCTTGTGCACTGCCCCGACAAGATCGGAATCTTGTCGCCACAACCGACGGCGTCCGGTTTGCGAGGCTCCGCCACCCCCCAACCACCCTACGGTCCGGTGGACCCCGGTGTCAAAGTCGGTAACCGAGCATGCGCGCGGATTTGGCAACCTGAGTGGCAACCTGATCCCGTAATCCTTGTCGAGGTGACGCTTGCGGAATGCGTTTCACATTGCCAAATGCATCAGGTTGCCACCGGGTCGCGTTGCTTGTCCGTCATGACCGCCGCGTCTAGGATGCCCGTGTCCTCACCTGGAGTAACCTCGATGGCCACCGCGACTGTCCCCGCCCCCTCCGCCCCCTCCACCGGCACCTACCGCCAGCTCTACATCGACGGCCAGTGGACCGACGCGACCGGCGGCAAGCGGCTGTCGGTCATCAACCCGGCCACCGAGGAGGCGATCGCGGAGGTGGCGTTTGGGACGCGAGAGGATTGCCGGAAGGCGGTGGCCGCGGCGTCGCGGGCGTTGCCGGGGTGGTCGAAGCTCACCGCCTGGGACCGGGCCAAGGTCCTCAAGAAGACCGCGGAGCTCATGCGCGAGCGCGCCGACGGTCTCGCCCGAACGATGACCATGGAGCAGGGCAAGCCCGTCGTCGAGGCCCGGGCCGAGGTGATGCACTCGGCCGACACGTTCGAGTGGTTCGCGGAGGAGGGGAAGCGGGCCTACGGACAGGTGATCCCGAACTCGGTCGCGGGCAAGCGGCATTTGACGATCAAGCACCCGGTCGGTGTGGTCGGGGCGATCGGGCCGTGGAATTTCCCGATCACGCTCCAGGCCCGGAAGATTGCCCCGGCCCTGGCCGCGGGCTGCACGATCGTCTGCAAACCCGCCAGCCAGACGCCGCTGTCGCTGGTCAACGTTTTTGATTGCATGATCGACGCGGGATTGCCGAAGGGGGTGGCAAACATGGTCATCGGCCCGGCGAAGGAGATCGCGGACGAGTTCGTGGAGAACCGGGCCGTCCGCAAGATCAGCTTCACGGGCTCGACGGCGGTGGGCAAGGAGCTGATGCGCGCCGCCGCGGGGCAGGTCAAGCGGTTGAGCCTGGAGCTCGGGGGACACGCGCCGTTCATCGTTTTTCCGGATGCGGACCCGGAGGCAGTCGCGAAGGCGGCGGTGATTGGCAAGTTCCGCAACAACGGTCAGGTGTGCATCTCGCCGTCGCGGTTCTTTGTGCACAAGGACGTCGAAAAGAAGTTCACGGACGCGGCCGTCGCGGCGGCGCGGAACCTGAAAGTCGGCAACGGGCTGGAGCCCGGGATCGAAGTCGGCCCGATGTTCGAGAAAAAGGCGATGGAGAATACGATCGGCCTGGTGCAGGACGCGGCGGGGAAAGGGGCCAAGGTTCTCACCGGCGGCAAACGCGACGACCGGTTCGAAAAGGGTTACTTCTTCCAGCCGACAATCCTGACCGGGCTGAGCCAGGACGCGAAGATGCTCACCGACGAGCCATTCGCCCCGGTCATGCCCCTCCTCGACTTCTCGAAGCTCGACGACGTGATCGCGGCGGCGAATAACACCGTTTACGGCCTGGCCGCGTACGTGTTCACGAACGATTTGACGGTGATGTGGCGGATGGCCGAAGGACTGGAGGCCGGGATCATAGGGATGAACGACCCGGTCCCGGCGACGCCGCAGTGCCCGTTCGGCGGAATGAAAGAGAGCGGACTCGGCCGGGAGCTGGGCCACGAGGGGCTGGAGGCGTACCTGGAAACGAAGTACGTCAGCCTGAAGCTGAGGGATTGACGCGTCGCGGCCGGCGAGCCGCGGCCGCCAGGAAGAGAAACAACCCGCCCGCGCCCAGAAACCACCACAGCCACGTCGGCGAGTCGCCGGTCCGCGCCGTCGGGGCCGCGGGGAGCTCCAGGCCCGGGTCGGTGCCCGGCGTAAGATCCTCGAGCAGGATCGGCTCATTGAGGACCACGCCTTCGAACCGGGCCACCGATTGCACGATGAATCGCTCCCCGCGATCGCCCGGTTGGGCCAGGAACGTACTCCGCGACTCCTTGGGGAACCAGACGCCCGAATCCCGGTCGGGCGGGTGGAATGTCGTGACATCCGTCGTTACGTGCCCCTGGGCCGGGTCGAACGGGCCGTCGTGGTACCAGGTCAGGAGTTTGACCACCGCGTAATTTCTCGCCGGGTCGATCCACACGCGAAAGTTGACGCGATCCCTTCGCTCAGTCCGTCCCTCGACGAGGACGGTGGCCCGTCCGTCGAGCAACACGACGCGGCCGGTCCGAGAATAGAACGTTGACTCGAGACTGTCCGCGACCCACTGCGGCGGGCTGTCGGAGAGCATGAAGCCCGCTTGCAACCAGAGATTGGTCGCGCCCTGGCGGGCCGCCCCTTCGGGGCCGCCAAGCGGACGGTCGGCGGTACGCAGGTGCCATACGGGTGCCGCGACGTCGAGCGGCCGCGGGTAAAACGCGGCGTGAACTTCCAGGGACCGGCCACGGCGGCCGTGTTGCCACCATTCACTTCGCATTACCACCGGCCAGTGGCCGTTCTCGATGCGGGCGACGGTCATCACCGCCCGCAAGGAAGTGACCTTGGCCAACATGGCCGAGTGCGCGTCGCGGACGGCTTGCAGCCGCGATTCGTCCAGCGCCGGGAGGCCAAAGGCGATTACGAAGGAGACAAGGGCTGGAAGCAATGCGGTCACGGGAACGGTCCGACTTGTGACCAGGAGTCCCCGGGGTGTTATACGCCCGACCCGCGGTCCGGCCTCCGTCCGTCGTCGGGCGGCTCATCGGTATGGGTCTCCTCCGGCTCCAACTCTAAAACTGGAAGCTCGTCCGGGGCCGGTTCCAACAGGATGGCCTCCGGAATCGTCTCCGCCGCCGGCCCGGGCACCAACACGCCGGCCCGCAACCCCACCTTTCCCGTGAACTCGCTGGCAATTTGCTCATGGAGTTTCAGCAGGTCGGCCACACCGAGCCGGTGTAGCCAGAGGGCCTTGCCCGCGATCTCCCCCCAGGCTTCGAGGAGCCGGCGTCCGAACTGCTCAGTGGTCAACTCCGCCCGGGCCGGCAGGTTCTCGTGCGAGTACAGGAATTCGTGCAACGGCACCGCGCCGGTCCAATCCTGGAGCAACGGGTCGCGGAGCCTCTCGGCCTCGGCCAACAGCGCCCCCAGGTCGCGGCGCGACGCGGCGAACTCCTTGTTGGCGTCCCGGACGAGCCGGTACGGCGGGGCGCCGGCGAAATCAGCCAGGCGGCGGACGAACGCTTCCACCCGGTTCCGCAGCTCCTTCGCGTCGTCGGCGAGGGGCTGGAAGCGCAGGACGCTCTCGTAGCGGTTCAGCAGGTCGTCGTGCTTGGCCAGGTCGTCGAGTCGGGCGGCCATGTGCACGTGGACCACGTACGCCCACCGGTCGAGGGCCGCGAGCCAACGGCGGGCCTTGCGAATTTCGTCCGCGAGATCTTCCGCGATCGCCAAATCGCGGCCGGCCGGGCGGTACATGGTCCGGCGCAGGAGCCGGGCGAGTGACTTGCGCGCCGTCCGCCAATCGGCGGCCCGCTCGCGGGCATTCGCGTAGAGGCTGGCTTGCGTCCCGATTAGCCGGGCGGGATCCCACGTGTCGCCGGACACGGCGGCGTCGCGCTCCGCGGGTGTGCCGGGGTCGAGCCGCCGGCCGCCGTCATAGCAGCCCGCGTACTTCTCGGGAATGATGGGGTCACCCCCGGTTCCGATCCAGTTGCGCACGGTCTCGGGCGGAAGCGGCAAATAGTCGTCCGCGGTTCGCAGGACGCTCACGTAATAGATGGCCGTCAGCCGCTCGCGCAGGCGCCCCGGGTTCTCGAACAGGTCGGCCGCCGGTCGGTCGTCGCGCTCGGCGGCGACGAATTCTCCCTTCGCATATTGCTCGCGCTCGTCGGGTGGCGGGAACCCGTGCCACATCAGGGAGCGGTATCGCTGGCCCGGCTCGAAGACGTCCGCGTACTTGCCCGCGTTGGGTCCGCGGAGCACCGGCGGGTCTCCCAAAGTGAAGTCATTATGGGCCTCGCGAACG
>DATFWZ010000378.1:0-3750 GCA_035258765.1 Gemmataceae bacterium | reverse complement strand
CAGCCCGGATCGCCCCGCTGGCCCGGGCCGGGCTCGAGCGGTTCCGGTTCAACTGGAACACCCCGTTCATCCTGTCACAGCACAACTCGTCGATCTTCTACGCAGCCGGCAACTATGTGTTCCGCTCGTACAAGCGCGGGGTGGACCTTCAGGCCGTCTCGCCCGAGATCTCGCTCACCAAGCGCGGGACGGGGACGGCCCTGTCCGAGTCCCCGAAGAACCCCGACGTCATCTGGGCCGGGACCGACGACGGGGCCGTGTGGCTGACGAAGGACGGCTGCAAGACGTGGACGAACCTGAGCGACAAGTTCAGGTCGGCCGGGCTGCCGGGGCCGCGGTGGGTGTCGAGCATCGAGGCGTCGCGCTGGGACGAGAAGCGGTGCTACGTCGTCTTTGACGCCCACCGGTCGAACGACGATCTGCCGTACGTGTTCGTCACGGAAGACTACGGGCAGACGTGGAAGTCGCTACGGAACAACTTGCCGGTCGGCTCGACGCGGGTCCTCCGCGAGGACATCGCCAATCCGAACCTCTTGTACCTGGGGACGGAGTTCACGTGCTTCGCGTCGATCAATCGCGGGGTGGCGTGGACGAAGATCAACGGCGCGACCGGGCTGCCGACGGTGTCCGTCCACGAGTTCGCCCAGCCTACGACGGCCAACGACCTCGTGGTCGCGACGCACGGGCGGTCGATCTGGGTGCTCGACGTGACTCCGCTGCGGCAGATGACCGCGGAGGTGCTGCGGGGGAAGACGACGCTTTTCAGCCCGTCGCCGGTGGTGCAGTGGGTGGCGCAACAGCCGATTCCGTTCATGCAGTCGCACCGGGCGTATTACGGCGAGAACCAGCCGCGCGGGGCACAGATCGACTACGTGCTCGGACAAAAGGCCAAGGAGGCGAAGGTGAAGGTGATGGACGTGAGCGGGCGGACGGTGCAAGAGCTGACCGCGGCGACCGACCCCGGTTATCACCGGCTGTCGTGGGATCCGTCGCGGAACCAGTTTCGCGGACCCGGTGGGGGTGGAGGTGGAGGCCAGCGAGTTCCAGGCGGACCGAAGGGAAAGGGGGCGGTCGCGGCACCGGGAAGCGAAAACGCGCCCCCGCCCAATCTCAACCCGTTGAGCCCCCCCGCCGGGAGAGCGGCGGGCCCGGGGATGTATCGCGTGGTGCTGACAGTGGATGGGACCGAATACGTTCAGACGCTGACCGTCGAGCCGGACCCGAACGCCCCGCGGGCCGCGAGCACGGACGTGGACGAATGGGGCCTGGACCGGGAGCTGCGGAAGCTGCTGGAGAAGCGGCCCGGCCCAGTGGCGGGGGACTGAGATTCCGTTAGCCGCGACGCGGAGGCTTTGCGGAGCGGAGCGCGCAAGCTGGACGCCTCGGGGACTTGCCTCAAGCATCCCGAGGCATACAGTTTTCGCGCTCCGCTTCGCAAAGCCTCCGCGTCGCGGCTAACGGCCGTAACGTCCCCAGTTTTCTCCTTGCCCGATCGCGCATTTCCGGGCAATAATCAACCTCCACTTTTCACTATCCGTCCGGCGACCTCGCGCCGGGCGGTTCATGTTGTCGCCTCAGAGAAAATGGCGGACTCCGGGCGGGGCCCAAATCGTTCGCGCGGGCGGATGGGTTCCGTCCCATCACCTCAAGTCAGGAGCGACTCATGGCTGCGAAGTTCGAGCTGAAAAAGGCGAGCAACGGGCAAATCTATTTCAACCTCAAGGCCGCGAATGGCGAGGTGATCCTGACCAGCGAGCAGTACAAGGAGCTGGCGGGTGCCAAGAACGGGATCGAGTCGGTCAAGGCCAACGCGGGCGACGACGCCAACTACGAGCGCAAGACCGCGACCAACGGGCAGCACTTCTTCGTCCTGAAGGCCAAGAACAAGGAGCCGATCGGCAAGAGCGAGCTGTACACGACCCCGCAGGCGATGGAGAAAGGGATTGCGTCGGTCAAGGCCAATGCCGCGGGGGCAACGGTGCAGGAGCCGACGGCGTAGGATCGTCGCGGCGCCCGGTCAGGAGCCCACTTGTCTAAAGTTGACACCGACTCCGCTCGTCGCGTGACTCGGCGTCGCCGACGGCGGGCGCCGGCGCAGGATGGCGTCCGACCACCGCCGGCCCAGGCGGAGGAACGGCCGCTCCACTAGTAAGGCGAGCACGTACGCGATCGCGACCGTGACGAGGGCAGCGAGCACGAAGGCGAGGATGCTTCGCCCGACGTTGCCGCTCCCGGCCGGGAACACTTTCTGGCCGGCGCTGATCCCCAGCCCGTGAAAGAGGTACATCCCGTACGACGCCCGACCGACGAACACAGCGGGGCGCGTTCGCAGTAACCCCTGGACGGGGCCATCGCCGGTCAGCAGGGCCGCGACGACCGCCGTCGTCGCGGCCGCGTGGACGATCACAATCTCGCGAAAGGTCGGATTCAGCCACGCGTACGCGAGCTGCGCGGCCACGAATGCCACGACGACCAGCGCCGTGCCAGTCCGCGTGCCCAGGACACTCAGCCGCCGCCGCCACTCGTCGTCTTCGAGGAGCTGCGCCAAAAGGCAGCCCCAGAGGATCAGGCTGTACGGGAAGAGGATGATTTCCGGTTGCCAGGCGGCGATCCGCGGGTCGAGCCGGCCGACGCACTGCATGGCCGTATACAGGATGAGCAATATCACCGTCCCGCGGAGCCGCAGCGCCGGCAGTCGGGCCCAGACGACGAACGCCAGCAGCGGCCAGACCAGGTAGTACTTCTCCTCGATCCCGAGCGACCACGAGTGCGAGAACGGCGATTTGTGGCCCGCCGCGACGACGTCGTAGGCGAACGGGATCTCCTGCAGGTACGTCAGGTAATAGGGCAGGGCGGCGGTGAAGTTCGGCCGCAGGTCGCGCCCCCAGTGAGTCGCATACATCAACCCGCAATAGACGACCAGCGCCAGGTAGTAGAGCGGGAAGATGCGCATCGTCCGGCGGACATAGAACGCCTTCAGAGAGACGGACCCGGTCTCGCGCTCCTCGCGGAGGGCGAGCATCGTGATCAGGTAGCCGCTCAGGACGAAGAAGACGTTGACCCCGAGCCCGCCGGATAACCAGTGCCAGACTTCCTGGTCGCCCAGGTGCGCCGTGATGACCCCGAGTACGCAAAGTGCCCGGACGCCGTCAAGCTCCGGGACGTAGGTCCGGGTTTGTTGCACCTCCACTGGGCCAGGAGTCGGCGAGCGGAGGTCGGGGGCGGGATTCCTCGAGCGATGATCCATCGGTGGACCGTCCTCCGTGAGGCGTCTCCGATTTTGAGGGCGGAGAGCGACCACTGGGCCGGTCACCTCACCCTGGGATACGAGAACCGGCCCGGGCGACCAACCCCAGTCCGGGGCCGCTTTGGGCCTTGGGAATCGTCGCGACAAACCATCCGATTTCGGGACACTGTCTGGGGCGGATGGGCATATCCTGACTTGACCCCCTCGCGAGAATTGCCAACAGCCGCGCACCCGCTCCAGTCGCCCTAGCCGACCGCGACGGGGGCGCGCCCGCGCTCAGAAATGAGGGGCCCGATGACGAAGCGATCCACCACGGACCTGGGACTGCTCCTGCTCGGCATGCTTGCGTGGGCCGGGGCAGTGCTCTTCGGCGTCGTGCTGACGACGACCGAAGTGGACACGCAGGTCCCCGGGATTGGTAAGGCGGCGGTGCGGGCGCCGAACACGGCCGGGGCCGGGGCCGCGTGCGGGTTCGCGATCGCCGGTGGGCTGTGCTTCGTCGG
>DATFWZ010000377.1:0-2284 GCA_035258765.1 Gemmataceae bacterium | reverse complement strand
GACGACGAGGAGGACCTGGACCATTCGCGCCCCGAGCTTGCCGACGTACACCTCCCGCCGCGTCAGCTGGGTCGTCAACAAGACTTCACCGGACCGGGTCTCGCGCTCCTCGAAGATGGCGCCGGCGACGAAAACGGGGGTGAGCAACAAGACGGTCGTGGCCTGGACGATGAAGAAGATTGCCGCGAACCATTCGGCAAAACTGTTGAGTTGTTTGCCGATAACCGTCCCGGACCCGGTCATGGTGGCGTCGGAGGTGAACCGGGCGGCCCACAGCGCCCACATCGCGGCGAGGAGGAGTCCGCCCAGAGCGGTCCGTGCAATGGCCAGGGTCCCCGTCCGCCGACCGGCCCGCAGCACTTCCCAGCCGAAGAGGTCGTTTCGGAACCGGCTCCAGAAGCGGACGCGCTCGCGCCGGGGGGTTTTGCCGCGCAGCTTTTGACGTGGGAGCGGGGGCGGGAGGGGCGACGTCGGCGCGGTCGGGGGCGAATCGCTCATAGGTGTCCACGCCGGCGCGGGCCGATCACCGAATGTATCACTGCGGCAGCCCGCCTGCCACCTCTGGCGGCGAAAAAACGTCTCGGACGAGGCGAGGCTTGGTCGGGTATAATCGGTCGAGACGCCACGGAGCCCCGCGACATCTGATTGCCCCCTCGGAGCCCAGTCACCTTGGCGAGTTGCATCCTCTGTCCCGAGTGTCAGACCGCGTTTGCGTTTTCCCCCGCCCTTCTGGGTAAGAGCGTACGGTGTCGGCAGTGCGGACACCAGTTCACCGTCGGCGAGCCCCCGGCCGACGCACCCACGCCGGCTCCGACGGCGGCCGCGGCCCCCGTGGCGGCCGCCCCCTCGTTGACACCGCCCCCGCTCCCACGGCGTGCGGCCCGTGCCCGCAGCACCGATCGCGACGCGCGGAGCCGCGATGGCGAATACCCGAACGATCGCCCGCGCCGTCGCGACGACGAGCCGCAGGTGCGCCGCGATCCCGAACGAAGCCGGCGGCCCCGCGACGCGGCGCCGGAACGACCGGCCGGCATGGGGGTCTTGATCGGCGTGGTGGCCGCTTGCGTGCTCGGATTCGCGGCCGTCGCCGCGGGGGTCGGTTACCTCCTTTGGCCGCGGTCGGACCCATCGACCGCGCCGGCTTCGAACAACGCCGACTCGTCGGCCGCGACACCCGTCGTCGTCGATCCGCCGAAGACTCTGGACGAGGTCATCAAGGACGCGCCGCGAAAGCCGGCCGATGCCCAGGGTCGGCTGGACTCGCCGCCGGGCGGCATCCGACCGCCATTTCCCGATCCCGGCCGGCGGATCGCCCCGCCACCGAAATTAGTCGCGCCAAACTTCGCCCCCGTCAGCGCCTTGCCGATCCAGGCGACTCCGCTGACCGACAACCTCGAGGAGCGGCGGCTGCCCGGGGCCGTGGAATCGGTCGTATCCGCGGGCGGCGGACGTTTGTTACTCTTGCACATGCCGAAGGCGCGACAACTCGCTGTCTTCGACGTCAACGAGGGAAAGACGGCGAAGCAAATCCCCGTCGCGGACGCAGGGGCCTTGATCGCCGGTGGCATGAACATGTTCGTCGTCTACTCTCCCGGTGACAATCGGGCCGAGCGGTGGAACACCAAGACGCTCGAACGGGAGGGACAAATCAACAATCCCTTTCCAGACCCGGCGAAGGCGATAGCGATGGGCTCGGCCACGAATGGGCCGCTGGTGGTCGCTCTGGGAGGCGGCCGCCAGACCCGACTCGGTGGGGCCACACTGGCCTATTTTGATCCGGTGACGGGGAAGGAGCTCAACTACGAGTTCGGCGGTACGCAGAACGCCTTCGGCCTCGGCCCTCCCGATTCGGGAGCGACGCTCCGTGTGAGCGCGAATGGTCGGGTGGCGACGGCGTGGGGAGACCCGAGGTTCCGAAGGGGTGCGGAGGTGCACTCCATTGACGGCGTCAAGATTACAAAGTACTGGGAACGCTCGGGGCCGCACCTGGTCATCCCCGCCCCGGACGGGCGAGTACTCTACGCCCCAGGTCAATTGTTTTCGCCAGACTACCGGCCGCTTGGTGCCAGCAAGGGCGGCTGGCCCAGCGGTCCATGGCTCCTGCCCGCGGTGCAAGGGGACTATTATATCGCCGCGCGTCGGCCCGACCGTGCGCGCGCGGGGCGGGGAGCACCAGTCATCGTCGAGGTGTTCCGAAACGGGGCGGACGTCCCCGTGTTCACAATCGATCGAGGGAGTGGTGTCGCGGTCCCGGACGGCCTGGACGGCCAAACCGAGCTGCTCG
>DATFWZ010000376.1:0-27080 GCA_035258765.1 Gemmataceae bacterium | reverse complement strand
CTGGTCATCACGATCGGATGTTGCCTGCTGGCCGTTTTTTTGGTGGTCGTCCTCTATCGGGAAGGACCAACGCAACCGCATGAGCCGATCCGCCTGGCCGGCGTTTGGCGGTCGTTCGACACCCGACTCCGCCGCCTGCTGGCCGCCGACATTCTGGCCCGGTGGGCGGAGGGAATTCCGAGGGTGTTCGTCGTGATCTACTGCACCCAGCAACTTGGCCTATCCGCCGTCCTGTTCGGCTGGCTGATGACGGTTCAACGTGCGACAAACCTGGTCGCGTACCTGCCCGCGATCGGGCTGGGCGACCGGCCGAACCGCAAGCCGTTCGTGTTGGCGACGTTCGCTTTCTTTGCGCTATTCCCCCTGGTGCTCGTGAATGTCACCGGATTTTGGGGGGCCGTCATCGCATTCGTGATCGCCGGGCTGTGGGAGGTGGGGGAGCCGGCCCGCAAGGCACTGATTGTGGACCTTGCCCCGGAGGCAGTGCGGGGCCGGGCCGTCGGCTTGTACTACTTGCTTCGCAATCTGGCGGTCGTCCCAGCCGCGATCTTGGGAGGATTACTGTGGCGTGCGGCTGGGTCGGAGGCGATGTTCCACGCAGCGTTCGCGGCCGGTGTTGCCGGGTTCGCCTTCTACGCGGCCTGCGGGCCGGGTGACGGCTCCCCATCCCTTGGGCTCAAGTCACCTGTTGCAAGTGACGCGGTCAAACCGCCGGCCGTGCGGGAGACACCATGACGTACTACCTGTTGAAACTGGCCCTTTCGGCCGGGCTGATTGTCCTCGTCTCCGAAGTGTCCAAGCGGTCTACGACCTTCGGAGCGTTGTTGGCCTCCCTTCCCTTCGTATCACTGCTCGCGATGATCTGGCTACATGTCGAGACGGGTGACGACGGCAAGGTCGCGGACTTGGCGGGCAGTGTCTTCTGGCTCGTTCTGCCGTCCCTGGCGTTGTTCCTGATCCTCCCTCCCTTGCTGCGTGCGGGCTGGAACTTCTGGGCCGCACTCGGCGTCTCGTCGGCCGCGACCGTTGTCCTGTATCTGGCCGAGCTCTGGGTGCTGCCCCGGCTGGGCGTTCAATTGTGATCCGGGGCCGCCGCCAGACACGGCCCCGGCATGCATATCTACTCCTTGAATTCGCCCTGAGCCGGCTTGCCGTTGATCGTCCCGCTCACGGACCCCCGCCGGCCACGGGCGAAGGATTTTTGGCGACGTACCTCGGCGTCCCTCGCGTTCTCCTGAGGGCGAGTATTGGGAGAGTGGCATTGGGCCGCGGCGCGGCCCGCGGGGTAAGGGCGCCAGGCCCGAGGGGGCGAGTTGGCACACTGACTCCCCACCCCAACCCACCACCTGCCATCTGTCAGAAGATCGGAGTTGTCTTCTTTTGTCTCGTTCCAAGTGGGACGGCAAGGCCCGCCGGGGTGAGTGGCGGGCCTTGCAGCATCGTGATTACCGGTCACGCTCCGACAATCAATGTTGTAACACAATCATCTTGTCGATCGGGTTGCTCACCGCCGCACGGTTGCGGCCAAGGAGCGATGCTCGATCGAATTCCAGTCGATTCCGACCAGGGCGAGGATGTCGGGGTCACTGGCTTCCGCACGGATCAAATAGCCCCGAAAGTGCTCGGCCACCAGCTGGGTGCCGCCCTCGCCGTGGGCCGTGCCCGTTTCCAGAAGCGAGCCGGGTACCATGTCGGAGACGGCGTGGATGCAGTTCGTCCCCCGGTCCGGCCGCACCCGCCCGTCGATCATCTTGTACGCCAGCCGGCCGCTCTCGAGCACCTCCTTCCGCTGCCGGGCCAGGTCGTAGAGCTCCTTGCGGACTGGGATCGGCCCCCAGGCCGCGACGCGCGCGTTCATTTGCCGGGTCCAGTCCATTGTCTCCGACAGCGAGAAGTTGCGCCCGGGCACCGTGGCGAGGGGCGGGATCACGCCGTTGGCGGGCAGCCAACTGATGGTGATGGCCTCGTTCAGCGTCGGCTTTCCGGACTCATTCTGTGTGGACTTGACGAACGTGGCCCAGGTGTGGCTGAACCGGGGCGCGTTCCCCTCGCGCTCAGAGGCGAACAGGATCACGTGGTAGCTCGATCGATCCTTCTCATCGGCATCGGCGGAAGGGCGCAGGGCGAAGATGGCACCCACAATTAGCATTGGGATGCCAAGCAGCAGGCAACGAGTGGTTCGTCGCATGATTGGCACCTCTGTACCGGTACACGTCGTGGCCGCCAACTAATGGGCGGCGGCCACTTCTTGGCGATAGAGGTTCATGCAACTCATGTGCCCGGCTTGTCCCCTGACGCGGCCAAGCCGAGCCCGGAACATCAGGCAAAGCACCACCATTCGGCCCGACTTTTGCAGCGGGATGACGACGAGTTCGCTGAAATCCCGCCCGAGGAGAGTGTTCATGCGCGTACCCGCCCCGCAGCCCCGTGGACGCCTCGCGGTGGACGTCAGCCGTCTCCCCCGGCCGGGAGCCGGCGCGGTCGAGGAGATTCTTCGCGCCTGATCTTTCGCCCCGGGAGCCCGGCCGCGTCGAAGCACGCTTCCCCAGGGGCCGACGCCCGCCCAGAGGCGGTTGCGCGGCTCGATCCGTCGGCGGTAGTTCCCCCCGCCAATGGCCCTCCCACCCCGTGCCCGAAGGCGTATACTACCGCCCGTCGCGGTGGCGGCTTGACCGGCCCCCGCGGCCGCCCAGGGACGGCATCGCTCGGCTGAAAGGAATTGCCGAATGGCTCCGTGGTCGACTCGCAACACGCCCCCCCGCACTCCCCCGCCGCGCCACGTGCATCTGCGCCTCCGGGCACTCGAGGGGCGAAATCTACCCACCGCCGGCGGCGGCTTCACCGCTGGCGGGGTTCTTGGCGAGTACTTCGACAACTCGGACCTCGCCGGCCAACCGGCGTTCGTCCGCCGCGACGTCCGCATCGACTTCGCCTGGCAGGACCGCGCGCCGGGTGGGTCCACCTCGCCGGAATACCGCCAGGTCGGGGCCGACCACTTCTCGGTCCGCTGGACCGGTCAGGTCGTCCCCCGGTACTCCGAGACGTACACGTTCCACCTGACCGGGGACGACGGGGCCCGGCTGTGGGTCCGGCCCGCCGGCGGGGCGTCCTCCTGGAACCTCCTGATCGACGCGTGGGAAACCCCGGCGCCCGGTCCGACGGACGCCAGCTATTCGATGACGAGCGGTCGCCAATACGACGTGAAGGTCGAATACCGAGAGGAAACCGGGCCGGCGACCGCCCGCCTCACCTGGTCCGGCCGAAGTACGCCCGAGGAAGTCATCGAACCGGCCGCCAACCTGGGGGTGAACGCCGTCACCTACGACTTCCAGGTGTACGCCGACGCGATCAAGACCGGACGGAACGAGTGGGGCGACCCGGTGGACTACTTCGGCCGCCCGCTGGTCGCGACCGACGCCCTCGGCTGGCCCCTGGCCGACGCCGGGCACCTGTTCTGGGAGAGCCGGGACCCGGCCAAGACCGGCGGGACCTACCTGCTCCGGTTTACGGGGCAGGCCGAGGTGACCGGGTGGCTGAGCCGCGGACGGTTCCGGGTCGCGGGGGTCGGGTACGGCAACACGCTCCCGCTCGGGGTCGGGTACGACCCGTTGACGAATACCACCACGGCCGAGGTCGTCGTCGAAGGGACCGACCTGTTCGGGATGAATTTCGTCCACACGAAGCGGACTCCTGATAGCCCCGAGGGGACCGGTGTCACGGACGTGAAACTGATGCGGCCGGTGGCGGTCAACAGCGACACGCACTACCAGCCGGGCGAGCTCTTCGACGCGGACGTGAAGCAGGCGTTCAGCCGGTTCACCACCATCCGCCACCTGACTGCCAACTTCAACCCCGAGAAGGAGTGGGCGGACCGCAAGCTGCCAGGCCTCATGCAAGCCGCCTGGGGGGACCGGGCCGCCGTCTGGGAGTATGAGGTCATGCTTGCCAACGAGACCGGCAAGGACCTCTACATCACGCTGCCGGTCCTCGCCTCGGAAGAGTACGTCCACAACTTGGCGCTCTTGATCCGCTACGGATCAGACGGGGTGAACCCGTATACGGGGCCAGTCGCCGACCCGGTGTACCCGGGGCTCAACCCGAATCTGCGGGTCTACGTCGAGTGGGGCAACGAGTTCTGGAACTGGGCCTTCAGCCAGGGCGGTTGGGCGGTCGCGGCGGGCGAGACCGCGGTCCGAACCAACACCCCGGAAGGACGGATCGTCAACTTCGACGGCCAGCGCCCGGTCGGCGACTTCCGCCGGTGGGCCGCCCTGCGGACGGTCGTGGCAAGCAACGCCTTCCGGGAGGTCTGGGGCGACGCCGCTATGGGCGACCGCGTCCGGGTGCTCTTCGAGTACCAGTACAACAACCAGCAGTCCACCGCGGTTGAATCCCTTCAGTTCATTGACAAGTACTTCAACAACGGCGACGGCCAGCAGCACGTCGCGGAGCCGCACCCGGTCAGCTACTACATCTGGGGGGCCGGCGGGGCGGCGTACTTCGGGGCGGCGAACCCGCGCGGGCTGGTCAACGACATCACGGTCCCGGGCGGCACATTTGAAGCGATCCGGGGTAACCCGGGCGGGATGGCGACACCAAACCCCGCCGGCTCGCCGTGGCATTTTGAGGGTGATGCCGGCATCTATCGCAACCTGGCTGGGAGTCCCCCGAGCTTCCCGATCGATGTGATCGGCCTGGGCAAAGTGCCGGCCACGCCGGGCGGGATGCAGGCGATGTACATCACCGGGACGGGGTCGGCCTCGTTGACGATCACATTCCCGCGCGCGGGCCTGTACTCCATCGACTTCCAGGCGGCCGCCAAGATCGGCCCGGACATGGGAAACCAGCTCGACTTCTACTTCAACGACCAACGGGTCACCCCGAACGGCCGCGACCTGGTTTCACCTACGTATCCGTGGTGGCCGGGGAATGGTCACCGGGATGCCGGCCGGTTCTCGACCTACGGCACAGTGCCGGTCGAGGTTCCGACGGCGGGCCGGTACACATTCCGCATCGTCGGACGCGGGGCCGCGGACCACACGACGGTCATCGACGATGTGCGGGTGGCGAGTCTGAACGCGATCTTCGCGTCCCGCATCCCGACCGGCGTGCGGGCCGCCGGTGAGGTGACGCGCCTCGACCTCCAGACCTACCTCGCGCAGCAGGCGGCTTTCACCCAGGCCTACGGGCTGCAGGTCGTGGCCTACGAGGGCGGGTGGTCGCTGGGCGGGGACTTCGGGTGGGTCCCGCTCATGAGTTGGGCCAAGTACCGCGACCCGCGGGCGGGCCCGGCCATGGCCAAGTCGATCGACGCGTTCTTCCGGTCCGGCGGCGAGGTCTACGTCGTTGGCTCGTTCGACCAGTGGTATCAGGACGATGCGGCTCACGCGGATTCCTACCCCATCGTCCAGGGGATCGACGCCCGCTTGGCGGCCTTGCCGCCCGCGCCGACGGCACGGCTCATGGTCGGAGGCTCTGCTCCGGTGACACTGCCGGCGGCGCTCGGCCTTCGGGCCATTAGCCAGCCGGTGAACGCGGCGCCCGGCGAGTGGGTGAGCTGGACGGTCCGCGTCACGACGCCCGGCAATTACCGGGTGACTGCACGGGCCGCCCCGGACGGGTTCGCCGCGGTCATTGTCGATGGGGTCGAGATCGGTCGCGGGTCGAGTGGACTGGCGCCCGGGGGGCTCGTGCACCTCGAGGCCGGCGTCCACACGATCCGGGTCCAGAGCATCGGCGGGTGGTTTGTCATCCGCGGGGTCACGCTCGACTGGATCGACAACCTGCCAGGTCCGTGACGGTTGGCGACCTAGGCTTCAACTTTGATGGCGGCCACGCCCCGGCGCGGCGAGGCGCCGAACGTCCTCCGGTACTCGCGGCTGAACTGAGACGGGCTCTCGTACCCGACGCGGTACGCGGCCGAGGCCGCGTCGAGCCCCTCGCCCAGCATCGGCCGCCGGGCCTCCTGGAGGCGCAGCCGCTTCTGGTACTGGAGCGGGCTCATCGCCGTCATGGCCCTGAAATGCAGATGAAACGCCGACGGGCTCATCCGCACGTACCTCGCGAGCGACTCGATCCGGAGCGGCTCCACAAAGTGGTCCTTGAGCCACCGGATGGCCCTTGCGATCCGGTAGGCCGGGGCACCGGCGGACGCAATCTAACGCAGCCGCGGCCCCTGCGGACGGGTCAGTACGCGGTAGGTGATTTCACGGAGCACAAGCGGCGATAGCGGTTCGATGTCCTTTGGGGAGTCGAGGAGGGCTACGAGGCGACTGACCGCGTCCAGGAGCGGGGGCTCGACAGGCGTTATGCCGAGCCCCCTCTCGGGCGGGCCGAGCGGCGGGGCGGTCGTGCCGTCGGCCAGAAGCTCGCCGACCATAGCCGGATCGAGCGAGATGCGAACCGCAAGGTACGGGCGAGCCGACGACGCCTCGACCACTCGCGCGGCGACCGGGAGGTCGACCGACACAAGGAGCGACTGGGCGGGGTCGAGGCGGTAGGTTTCGTCCGCGATTAGCACCTCCTTTGCGCCCTGGGCGACGACACACAGGGAAGGCTCGTAAACGAGAGCCACGAGATCCGAGGGCGCCGAGAATCGAGACAGTCTGAGTCCGGGCACCGCCTCGTCGTACGCGCCGTCCGCGGCCGCCTGGCGCTCGAGTGCGCGCGCAAGTCGTGTCAGCTCGTCGGCTGCCACGTCTTCCCGTCGTCTTTTTCGTGGGCTCGTTTAGCCCCTCAGCAGTCTACTCGCCACGGCGCTCGCGGTCATGACCATGACCACAGGTCGTTGAGGATTAGGCAAGACAACGGGACGATCGGGTTACCGGTGCCTGAGCGACTCGGACTACCATCCCTTTGTCGGGCGGCAGTGGAGAAGGGTCTCGCTGACGTCCGGCTAAGGACCGGTGAAGAACTCTGACAGCGCGGTACGCCTCATGCCCTTTCACTTTGACTCAGCCGAGATGGCCCGCCGCACTTTCCTTAAGTTCGCCGGCGCCACCGCGCTCATTGTTCCAGCCACAAACCGCGCCCGAGCGGAAGCCCCTCCAACTTAACGACCGGAGTCCACCATGGAAATCAAAAGAGTCGGCTCGCAACCGTCCACCAAAGGATCGACCGAGTACTTCACGGGCACCGTCCGCATCGACCCCCTCTTCCAGGCTCCCGCCCCCGCACGGGTGGTCGGCGCCACTGTCACATTCGAGCCAGGCGCCCGGACCGCGTGGCACACGCACCCGCTGGGCCAGACGTTGATCGTCACGGCCGGCTGCGGGCGATCGCAATGCTGGGGCGGACCAGTCGAGGAGATCCGGCCGGGTGACGTGGTCTGGTTCCCGCCGGGCGAGAAACACTGGCACGGCGCCGCCCCGACCACGGCCATGACGCACATCGCAATCCAGGAGCGGCTCGACGGGAAGACCGTCGAGTGGATGGAACAGGTGAGCGAGGAACAGTACCGGGGCTGAGGCGGCACCGGAGCGGCAACTCGCGGGTGGACCCGAGTCCACGGTAACTTGGAGGGGCGATGGACGTCTTCGAGATCGTCGTCGCGATGCTGCTGGGCGGTGCGGCCCTCGCCGCCCTGGCGCGGCGGGTCGGCGCGCCGTACCCGGCGCTGGTGGCGCTCGCCGGCGCCGCGCTGGCGCTCGTCCCCGGCGTGCCGACGCTCGTGCTCGATCCCGAACTTGCGCTGGCTCTATTCGTCGCGCCGGTCCTGGTTGACGCCGCCTTCGACGCCTCGCCGCGCGACCTGCGCGTGAACTGGCGTCCGGTCGCGAGCCTCGCCCTCGGCGCCGTCGCGCTCACCATCGCCATCGTGGCGCTGGTGGCCAAGGTGCTCGTCCCCGACATGCCGTGGGGGGCAGCGATCGCCCTCGGCGCCATCGTCGCGCCGCCGGACGCGGCCGCCGCCACCACGGTGCTCAAGCAACTCCGCCCGCCGCACCGGCTGCTGGTCATCCTCGAGGGGGAGAGCCTGTTCAACGACGCGAGCGCGCTGCTCGTCTACCGGCTTGCGGTCGGCGCCACGGTCACCGGCTTCCTGTCCGGATGGAGCGTGCTGCCGATGCTGCTCGTTGTCACAGTGGGCAGCGTCGTCCTCGGGCTGGTGCTCTCACGGCTCACACTCGCCGTGAACGCCCGCATCCACGACGTGGCGACCGCCGTGGTCGTGCAGTTCTGCACCACGTTCGGCGTCTGGATGCTGGCCGAGCGCCTGCACCTCTCGGGCATCATCACGATGGTGGTCTTCGCGATGGCGGCATCGCGCCGGGCGCCCGAGGTCCTGCCGGCGCGCATCCGCATCCCGTCGTATGCCGTCTGGGAGGTCGCGGTATTCGTGCTGAACGTGCTTGCGTTCATTCTCGTCGGCTTCCAGCTCAAGTCCATTGCGGAGCGCGCGACCGGGGAGGCTGGGGAGCTGTACGCGGCGGTGGCGACGGCGGTGTGCCTCGCGGTCATCCTCGCACGGATCGCATGGGTGATGGCTGCGGCTGCGGTCAGCCGGTGGCGCGGCCGCCCGCGCGCGGGCGGGACGTCCGGGCCGCACGACGCGGTAGCGCTCACGGCACGTGGCGCGGCGGTCGTTGGGTGGTGCGGCATGCGCGGCACAGTGACGCTCGCCGCCGCGCTCGCGCTCCCGACGGGCGGCGACGGCGTGCCCCCATTCCCGTACCGGGACCTGATTCTCGTCACCGCGTTTGGCGTGGTACTCGGCACGCTCGTGCTGCAGGGCCTGACGCTCCGACCGCTCCTGCTGCGCCTGCGACTCAAAGACGACGGCTCCGTCGACCGCGAGGCGCGCCTCGCCCGGGTCGAGACGTTGCGGGCCGCGGTCGCGGCGGCCGCATGCTGCCCCGGGGCCGAGACCGCGAAGCTCGTGCGGCATCGGTACGAGCTCCAACTGCGGCGCGCGGAGGTGGAATTCGCCGGCGACGGCACGGGCGTGAGCGACGCCCCGCCTGAGGGGTCAGCGGCCACGCCGGTGACCGCCGCGGACACCGACGGCCGGGACGCCGACGCCGCGGTCGTGCGGGCCGCGACCCAGGCCCAGCGGCGGCGCCTCGTCGCCCTCCGGGCCGACGGCACGATCGGGGACGCCGCGTTCCAGCGCGTGGAGGAAGAGCTCGACTGGGCGGAACTCGACTGGGCACAACTCGTCCGGGCGGGGCGGCGGGCGGACGGGGAGGCGTAGCCCCGCCGAAGCCGCCGCGCGACGTCAAAGGGGAGGTAGCGCGTGCGCATCGGCATCTTGGGGTCGGGGTTGATGGGCGGGAAGCTCGGGACGCTCTTCACGCGGGCCGGACACGAGGTGGTCTTCAGCTATGCGCGCAGCCGGCAGAAGCTCACGAAGCTCGCGCGGGACGCCGGGAAGAGCGCACGGGCCGGTACACCGCGAGAGGCCGCGCAGGAAGCCGACGCGGTGTTGCTGGCCGTGCATTGGTCCCGGGTGGACGACGTGTTGCGTCAGGCCGGCGATCTGTCGAGCAAAGTCGTCGTCACCTGCTCGCTCCCGATGAACGACGCCAATTCGGAGCTGGTCATCGGCCACACCTCCTCGGGCGCGGAGGAGCTTGCAAAGAAGGTTCCCGCGGCGCGAGTTGTGGCCGCCTTCGGCACCGTGCCCAGCGAGGTGTTATTCCGCGTGTTCGACGCCCGCCGGCGCAAGGCCAAACGCCCCAGCCTCGTGTACTGCGGCGATGACGCGTACGCCAAAGACTTGGCCGCCGGCCTGATTCGCGACCTGGGTTTCGAGCCGGTGGACTCCGGGCCGCTCCGGATCGCCCGGTACGCCGAGCCATTCGCGCTGCTCGTCGCGCAGCTCGCGTACGAGGAGGAGGGGGGTCCGGAGCTGGCGTACCGTTTCGAGCGATACGGTATGACGCCGGATCGGTGACAAGCCACTGCCAGTGTCCCGACCTCGCCGCGGAGGTTCGGTCGCGACGCTACGTCCCGGGCGGAGGTCAATGGAGCGACTCCAGGTACGCGATCAGGTCCGCGAGTTGCTCAGGAGTCAAGTTGTTGACAATCCCGTCCGGCATGGCGGACAGCTTCTGCGCCGAGCGCAACTCGATGTCGGCCCGACTTAATTCCCGCTGCACGCCGTTCGCCTCGCGGGCCAGGACCACATCGGCCCCTTCGCTCACCACGAAGCCCGTCACGACCCGACCGTCGAGCAGGGCGAACCGGTACGTCTCATACCCCTGGGCGATCTTGGCGCTCGGCTTGAGGATCGATTCGACCAGCTCGTCCGGCTTGGACCGCTTGCCAATGTCCACCAGGTGCGGGCCCTTCGGCGTCTGGCCGTCGGCGTCGGTGTGACAGGCGACGCACGACTGGGCTTTGAACAGGCCCTTGCCGCGGGCGACGTCCCCCTTGGCCGCGAGGGCGCGCCGCGCCGCGGCCTCGTAGGTCAGGTTGCCGATCTGGTCGGGGTTCTTCGGGTCGGCCTTCGGCAGGACGATTGGATTCTCCTTCTCCGCCTTGGCCGCGGCGGCCGCGGTCGGCAGCCCCGGCAGCGAGACGCGGTGGCGCGTCAACTCGCCTTTTAAGTACGCGGCACTCTCCGGGTCGGCGTCGAGAACGGCGGCGGTGATGACCGCGCCGATCCGCTTGCTCATCGCCCATTCCACGCGATCGTAGTAGGGCCCGGTGCTGTCCGGGCGGATACCCCACCAGGTCCCCGTGTAGTCCGCCTCGCGGTGGTACAAACGGATCAGTGTCGAGAGGATCGCCCGGCGCAGGTCCTGGGCCCGCACCGTGCCGAGTTTCTTGATCAGCCCCTCGACCGTCTTCGCGTCGTGCATATAGCGCATCGCCCACAAGGCTCCCGACGCGTGCGGCCCGTCGAGTGCTTCCAGGCAGGCGTCGATCGCATTGAGCGAAACCAGGGCCCGCACAGCCAGGTGTGGAATCACGCGATCGGGATCTGGCTGATTTTGAAGCGGTTTCTGTGTCGGCACGGCCGAGCCATGGGGCCGCGACGTGAGCGCGAGAATGCTCTTCGCGACCAACGGGTCGTTGAGCCGGTTCAGGCCGATCAGGGCCTGCGCTCGTACTCGCGGCGATTCGTCGGCTAGCGCTGCGATGAATGGTTTGGTGTCGAGGCCGTCCAGTTGCGACTTGCGATCCGTCAGGGCCCGAAGGACCGACGGCCGGATCGCGCGGTCGGCGGTGAGTTTCAGCAGCGCCGGGTGCGACTCTTTGCCGTCGAGCTGCTTGAGCGTGAAGACCGCGGCGACACGCCCCTCAGTCGAAACCGTGGCGTCGGACGCCAGCGCGACAAGCGCCCGGGTCGTTTCCGGCTTCCGCCCGCGGTGCAGAATCTCGCCCTGGGCGTGTAACCGGGTCACCGACTGCGGCGCGGCCAGGAGGCGAACCAGTTGCGCCGGGTCAGTTGTCTTCAAGTCCGGGAAGGGAGTCCGCTTCAATCCCTTCGGCGTAACGCTCGCGACGAATCCGATATTTGGGCCTTCGAACCCCACCGCCGAGCCGCCGCGCCAGCTCGCGACGTAGAGCCGGCCGTCCGCGTCGATGTCCATGCCCGTCGTCCGCGGCACTTTCATGAACACTTCCTGCTTCAGGTCGAACGTCGGCCCGTGCGGCTTCAGCTCGTGCCGGTAGACTTCGCTGCGCCCCCAGTCGCCGGTGAAGAGCGTGTTGCGGTAGTTCTCCGGCCAACGCGGGTCCTGGACGAAGAGCCCGCCGGTCCCGCCCCCGCCGCCGAACGTGTTCAGTGTCGGCATGATTTCGTCGGTGAAGTTCGCAAAGAGCTGCGTGTACCCGTAATGGGCGGTCTGCATCAACAGGCTGACGCGTGTGTCCCACCCGCCGCCGTCGTTGGTGTTGTCCCGCGTAAAGAGATTGAGGAACGGGTCGATGGCGATGTCGAACGGGTTGCGCAGGCCGGTGCAGTAGACCTCCAGCTCCGTGCCGTCGGGTCGGACGCGGACGATGCCGCCACCGCGCAGCACGATCGTCCGGCCGTCCTTCCCCTTCGCCTGCTTGATGCCGTAGTCGCCGACGCCGATGTAGAGCCAACCGTCGATCCCCATGCGGACACAGTTCGTGGTGTGGTCGCCGCCGCGGTTGGCGATCATATCCGTCGTCAGACCCGTGACGAGCACCTCCTGCCGGTCGGAAACGCCGTCGCCGTTGTCGTCGTGGAAGACGCTGAGCGTCGGCGGGTGCATGACCCAGACCGACCCGTCGCGGTAGACGACGCCACGCGGGTGATCGACCTTGGCGAATACCGTCACCGAATCGACCTTGCCGTCCCCGTCCTTGTCGAGGCAGCGCAGGATCCGGCCGCCCCCGGGGGTTCGGCCGAGCGATCCCTGCTCGTCCACCGCGACATAGATTTCCCCGCTCGGGCCCGCCCCGATCGCGACCGGGTAGCTCACCTTCGGCGGGGCGGCGTAGAGCGTCACGTCGAACCCGGCGGGCGCCGAGACCTCCCTTCGAAACGTCTGCTCATCGATCGGCCGGGCGTTTGCCGCGGCCCCGGGGCCGCTGAACCCGCCCCCGGGTGGAGGGCCGAACGTGAACTGTGGCACGTACCCCTTCCTGGTGCCCGCGAGTTGGGCGGCGACCGCCGCGGTCCGCTTCTCGGCAAACGTCTTGAGGTCCGGTGGCTGCGGCGCCGCGGCACCGGGCGGGCCGAAGCCCGGGGGCGGCTCGCGCCGCGCCGCGACGGCCTTCGACTCCTTGTCGCGGACCGATTTCGTTGCTTTTTCGATCGCCTCCGCGTCGTTGAGAAGTCCCTCCCTGGTGAACACAGTCGCGGTCAACTCCTTGAGCAGCCTCTGGTACGTTTCATTGACCTCTTTGATGGCGAGCAGCCGGTCGGGCAGCTTACTCTCGCCCGGGTAGGAGTGCGTCAGGCTCAGGTCCGTGAGCTGGTCCGCGGTGCCCATGAGCAGGAAGTTGGCGAAGGAGAACTCCAGGTCCCCCGGGATAAAGATGAACTTGTTCGTCTTCGGATTGAGGTAAAGCGAGTAGTTGTGCCCGAGGGCGAGGAAGCTCTCCAGGTTCGTCGTCAGCGCGTTGGCGGCCATGAACCGCAGGAATTCCTCCACGTCGAGGAATGAGTCGATCTCCTTCTTGAACTCCTCGTCGCCTGCTTGGTTCACGAGGCGAGCGAAGTCAACGAGCCGCTTCGCCTCGTCTTTGGTCGGCTCCGCCTGCGGTTGGTACTGTCCCCTATATCGCTCCCAGTCGTCGCCGAGAAAGTCGAGCCCGCGCATCCGGGCGGGTCGCATCAACAATCCCTTGTCGGTCCCGAATCGGTCCGCGAGGAACCGCCGGTTCACGTCCTCCACGATCGTGTAGAGGCCGAGGGGTTCCTTGTCAAACCGTCCCGGTACGCTGATCGTCACCTCGGCAAACGCAGTCCGCGGGGCGGGGACGCCGGCGTCTCGGAACACGCCGAAGGCGATCGCCTCGCGGGCCTTGGCCGGGTCGAGCGGCATCGCGTGCAGGTGGATCGCGGTAAGGCCGTGGAGGTCGTGCTTCTCGAATCGGGTGAAGTCGACCTTCAGAGGTCTCTTCAGCCCCCGGCCGGAAGCGAAGTAGGTGATATCGCCCGCGTAGCGGACGCCGACTTTCTTCAGGGCGTTGCCGTCAACGGTCAGATCGGCTTGCGCCCACGGGAACTCAGTGCCAAACTGGTTTCGTTCGCTGTCGCGCCTGTCCTTCGGGACTTCCTTTGTGGGCGGTGGGCCGCCCTGGAAACCGAAGCCCCCCGGCGGCGGCTGCATCGCGTCATACTCCTTGGCGGACAGCTCAATGTGAATTGCCCAGACCTTCGTCAGGCCGAAGGCCCTCGATCCGTCCTTGCCTGTGGGAGGGTCGGCGGCCGGGACGCCGGACGGAAGGCTGACGACGACGCCGGCCAGGATCGTGAGGCCGCAGGCAACCGCGATCGCCCGTGCGAGAACTTGTCCTGTCATCGCGCTGTCTCCCTGAGCCATCTTGGTTACCGCAACGGCCCATTCGCCTCGGGCGCTATCGATGCCGGCGGCGGCGGGAAGCGGACGAGCGGGCCGGCGATCAACTCACGCCACCGGCCTCGTCGGCCTTCCCGCGCAGCCGGCGGTCAACCTCTAATCGGGCCAGCAGGGAGAGGTAAGGCCGATACCGTTCAAGCAACTTCCCGAGCGCCTCGACGTCCCCGGCCCGCGCCCGATCGAGTAGCGCCTCACGGTTCAGGCCGGCTTCCACACCCATTGGCGCCCCCTATTCAAAGGGTTGCGGGAAAGCGCTGGTACCCACCGCGGATTCTGTGATTGCCGGGCCCGGGGTAGAGCGTTCGCTGAAACACGCGATAACGTTACCACTTCCTTGCTGAATCAATGATTAGAGCCGCTGAAATCCAAGGACGGGATTGGAACGAACCAGGTAGAAATGGCTGTACGACATTACGTTGGCGGCTGATGCCAACTGCGTTGGAAAGCGCCTGGTGCTGGGCCTCGCAGCTACGCCCCGGCGGGCAAGCCCCGCGAAGGCCCGAGGTCGCCGAGTTGCTCGGCCAGGAGCAACAGCCCCCGGTTCAGTCGGCGCTGGACGGTCTTGGCGGACACGGCGAGCAGGTCCGCGACCTCCCCGTGCGTCATCCCCTGGATGCGCACCAGGCTGAGGACCTCCCGCTCGTCCGCCGGCAGGCTGTCGATCGCGTCCAGGATGCGGCGGGCGTTCGGGCTCAGGGGCGCGCCGCTGCTCTCGGGGCCCGGCACCAGTCCCTCCTGCACTTCCACGGCGCTCGGCTGTTTATCGAAGCGGCGGGCCAGGTCATTCAGCTCCCAGCGCATGTGCTGGGTGGCCAGGGCGAAGAACTGACGGACAGTCGCCGGTCGGGCTTCGCGCAGCGCCTTCAGCAGCCGCTCCACCACCGCCCCAAGGAACTCGTCCGCCTGCAGGTTGAGCGGCGGCCGGGTCAGCCGCGGGTAGCTCCGGTGCAGCATCGTCGCCCCGAGCAGGCGCAGGCGCCGGACGACCCGCTCCAGCAGCTCCCGGATGATCGGCTCCGCCGGTGTGTCCCCGGCCAGCGCGTCCAGGTACCGCTGCACGACCGCGGTCGTTTGCCCTTCCGGCATGGTGAGGAACCACAGACTCGGTGGCGGAAGCGCGTGAACCCGAGCAAGCCAGATGTCCAGCCCCCACGCTTCATCGTGTGAGGTCGGGCGCCCATCGGCCAGCGATCGCCGGTCCGGGGGGCCAAATCGGTCCGCCGAAAACGGTATGACATCTGCGTACCCGGTCCGCCGCGAGTAGGATAATCCCCTGACCGCCCCACGGGCCCGCGCCGGAGGCATGTCATGGCCTGTCCGCACGTCCGCAGTCTCGCCCCCGTCCCGCCTCACACGCCACAGGGGTGCGAGGAGTGCCTCAAGGCCGGCTCGCGTTGGGTCCACCTGCGCCTCTGCCTGACGTGTGGGCACGTCGGCTGTTGTGACAGCTCGCCCAATCGCCACGCGACCAAGCACTTCCACCAGTCCGGCCACCCGATCATCGCATCGTTCGAGCCCGGCGAGCGGTGGGCGTGGTGCTACGCCGATGAGCAAGAAGTGCCCATTCCGGCGGCCGCGGAGCCGTATTTGCGCGACTGAGCCCGTCCCCTCGCGGAGTCCCAAGCGTGCCCGAGCACGACCAGCATTCGGCCGCCTTCCCCAGACTCGACCCGGACACGGTCGTCGCCCTCGGCCGGTGCCCCAACACGGTGCGGAAGTCGTTCCGCGACGGCCAGGCCCTCTTCCGGGCCGGCGACCGCGACAGCCGCTTCTACATCGTCATCTCCGGCAACGTCGAGATCGTGGACGAGACCGGGGACGCCCCGAAACGGGTCACCGTCCACGAACCGGGGAATTTCACCGGCGACGTCTCCCAGATCACCGGACGACCGGCGGTCGTCAGCGGCTACGCCCGCGGTGCGACCGACGTGTACGAGGTGTCGCAGGCGGCCCTGCGCGCAATGCTGAATGAGCACCCAGGCCTCGCCGACATCATCCTCCGGGCGTTCATCACCCGCCGGGAGCTCCTCCGCGACTCCGGGAGCTTCACCGGCCTGCGCGTGATCGGCCCGCACTCGTCGGCCGACACGTTCCGGGTCCGCGACTTCCTCGCCCGCAACAGCATCCTCTTCACCTGGCACGATACGGAGGCCGACCCGCAGATCGCGGACTTGCTGGGCCAGGTCGGGCTCAGCGAGAAGGACACCCCGGTGGTGATGTGCGCCCGCAAGCTGGTCCTCCGCCGCCCGACAAACCCCGAGCTGGCCGACGCCCTCGGCCTGCGCCGGAAGCTCGAGACCAAGGTGTACGACCTGGTCGTCGTCGGCGCCGGGCCGGCGGGGCTCGCGGCGGCCGTGTACGGGGCGAGCGAGGGATTGAGCACCGCGGTGCTCGAGCGGACGGCCCCCGGCGGGCAGGCCGGCCGGAGCATGCGGATCGAGAATTACCTCGGATTCCCGATGGGGATCACCGGCAGTGACCTGGCCGATAAGGCGATTCTCCAGGCCAGCAAGTTCGGGGCACACCTTCCGGTCGCGACCCAGGTGCTGCGCCTGTCGTTCGAGTCCTCCGGACCGGTGATCCATCTGGATGGGGACGTGACGGTCGCGGCGAAGTGCATACTCATCGCCACCGGGGCCGACTACCGCGTACTCGGCGTCGAGGGTTGCGAGCGACTGGAGGGCCGGGGGGTGTATTACGCGGCCACCCCGATCGAGGCGCAAATGTGCCGGGGCTCGGACGTGATCGTGGTCGGCGCGGGCAACTCGGCCGGGCAAGCGGCCTTCTACCTGGCCGGGCAAGCCCGCAAGGTGTACCTCGCCGTCCGCGGCGACGACCTGTCCAAGAGCATGTCCACCTACCTGGCCACGCGCGTGGAGCGGACGTCCAACATCGAGATCCTGTGCAACACGGAGGTCCGACGGCTGGTCGGTGACGACGCCCTTGGCGACGTCGAGCTGGTGAACAAGAAAACGGGCAAGACGCGGACGATCGCGTGCCCGGCCCTCTTCAGCTTTATCGGCGCGGTCCCGCGGACCGACTGGCTACCACCCGAGATCGAGCGGGACGACAAGGAATTCGTGCGGACCGGGGCCGCGGTGGCCCAGTCGCCGCACTGGCCCGGCCGGCGGCCGCCGTTCTTCCTGGAGACCAGCCGGCCGGGCGTGTTCGCGGCCGGGGACGTGCGGGCCGGGTCGGTCAAGCGGGTCGCGTCCGCCGTCGGCGAGGGGTCGATGGCGGTGCAATTCGTCCACGAGCACTTGAAGGACGCCTGACGCCGCCAGCATGGCGCGGGGGCGTCCTCAACTCAGTCGGCAATCGTCATTTCACATTTCCCGGTGTCCACCGGCCACGCCTAGTGACGTAGCCGGAAAACCGACGACCGCAGTTCAGCCGGAGTCAAGCATGACTGAGTGTCCCATGAACGATCCGCCCACGTCCGAGCCAGGCTTGTCCCGACGCGACATCCTGATCGGCGCCGCGAGTCTCGCCGCCGCCGCGGCTTTGCCCGAAGTCACCCGTGGCGACGAGCCCAAGTCGCCTCCGCCTCGCCCGATTCAAGGAGAGAGCCCCGTGAACACCATCAAGACGAAGGACGGCACGCAGATCTACTACAAGGACTGGGGCACGGGACAGCCCGTCGTCTTCAGTCACGGCTGGCCGCTGAGCGCCGACGCCTGGGAGGACCAGATGCTGTTCCTCGGCAGTCGCGGCTACCGCTGCATCGCCCACGACCGTCGCGGGCACGGCCGGTCCAGCCAGCCCTGGACCGGCAACGACATGGACACCTACGCCGACGACCTCGCCACGCTCGTCGAGACGCTGGACCTGAAGAACGCGATCCACGTCGGCCACTCCACCGGGGGTGGCGAAGTGGCCCGGTACATCGGCCGCCACGGCACAAAGCGGGTATCCAAGGCGGTGCTCATCTCGGCGATCCCGCCGCTCATGCTCAAGACGGACGCCAACCCCAACGGCACGCCGAAGGAGGCCTTCGACCAGATCCGGGCTGCCCTGCTCGCGGACCGTTCGCAGTTCTTCAAGGATCTCACCACGCCCTTCTACGGGGCGAACCGGCCGGGGGCCAAGGTGTCGCAGGGCCTGCGCGACTCGTTCTGGCTCCAGGGCATGATGGCCGGGTTCAAGGGGGCCTTCGACTGCGTGAAGGTGTTCTCCGAGACGGACCAGACGGAGGACCTCAAGAAGTTCGACGTGCCGACGCTGATCATCCATGGCGACGACGACCAGATCGTGCCGATCGCGGCCTCGGCGCTGCTGTCGGCCAAGCTGGTGAAGGGGAGCACGTTGAAGGTCTACAAGGGAGCCCCGCACGGGCTGCCCTCGACCCTCAAGGACCGGGTCAACGAGGACCTGCTGGCGTTCTTCAAGGGGTGAGCGGCCGCGGACTGGGGGCCACCGGCTTGTCCGCACGCCGTGCGTGGGTTACGATCCATCCCCGGACCATGATCCGGGTCCCCCATGTCAACGGTCGAAGAATGCAACCGCTGTCGCCGGCGGACGCAAGCGCCGCTCTTCGACGGGCTGTGCCCCGAATGCCGTCGGACCGCGAGTTGGGCGGCCCTGCACAACGGGCCGCACCTCGCTGAGACTGCGACGGCCGGCGCGGCCTCACCTCCGGCCGACACGACCCCCAAGGCGAGCGCCGCCCCGGCCACGTCGACCGATCCCCTGCCGCGCTCCCGATTCGAAGTCCTCGAGCCGCTCGGTCGCGGGGGGATGGGCGCGGTGTGGAAGGTCCGGGAGCGCGCCACGGGCGCCGTCTTCGCGATGAAGACGCTCCGGGACCCGGCCGGTCCGCACGCGGCCCGGTTCCGGATCGAGGCCCAGGCCCTCACGCGACTGCGACACCCGAACATCGTTCGCGTTCACGAGATCGACCTCGAGGGCGACGCCCTGTACTTCACGATGGAGTTCGTCGAGGGGCAGACGCTCGAGAACCGGGCCCGGCGCGACGGCCCGCTGCCGCCGGCCGAGGCGGCCGGGCTCGTCGAGACCATCGCCCGGGCCGCGGACCACGCGCACCGGGCCGGCGTGATTCACCGGGACATCAAGCCGGCCAACGTCCTCATCACCGAATCCGGGGAGGTGAAGGTCAGCGACTTTGGGCTGGCCAAACGGCTCGACCGCGCCGACGGTCGGACGACGGCGCTATCGGCGTTGGGCACCCCCGGGTATATGGCCCCGGAGCAAGTCAGCCGGGACTACGGACGAATGGGGCCGGCCACGGACGTCTACGGGATCGGGGCCACGCTCTATCGACTAGTGACCGGACGCCCGACCGTGGACACTGCGGGGAAGGAGACGGTCGAGGTGCTGGCCGAGTGCGAGTCGGCCGAGGTGACCGACCCGCGCGAGCTGCGCCCGGGCCTGCCGGATGAGCTGGCCGTCATCTGTCTCAAGTGCCTGCAGAGGAACCCGGCTGACCGCTACCAGGACGCGGCTTCGCTGGCCGACGATCTGGGCCGGTGGCTCGTCGGCCAGCAGCCGAAGGGGCGGCTGCCGTCGTGGCCGCGGCGGGCGGCGCGGGCGGCCGGCCGGCGGTGGCGGGCGGTGGTCGTCGCCGCGGCCGTCTTGTTGGCGGCCGGCGCGGCGGTAGCCGTCGCGCTGCGTCCCCGACCGCCAGACCCGGGGCCGACGCCGCCGACGCCGGACGAGGTGCTGGCGCAAATGCGCGCCGAGCTGCGGAATGGCCGGCTCGTCTTGGTCCCGGACCGCGGCTTGCCCAGGTGGGAGAACTGGGCGCTCGGCAAGGTCGCTTTCGGCGAGTCGCCGATGAACGACGGCACGTGCGCGTTCCAGGCGATGGGCACCTCAATCGTGGACCTGTTTGTCCCAGACGCGGTCCGGTACCGGGTGGGCGCGGAAGTGCAACAGATCCGGGAAGCCGGAAACGGCAAGAACAACGACCGCGTCGGCCTGACGATCGGCCGGCAGGAGCGCACGCTCCCAGACGGCACGCGCGTCCATGCCATGCTGGTCGTGCGGTTCTCCGATCATGTTAGCCCGGCCCTTGCAAAGCTGAGCAATGGAAAGGCGCGTGCTCAGGTGAATTCTCTGGCCGTCGTCCAGATACCCGACCAAGTGCCGACGGAGTACCCCGCGGGGCTCGGATGGGCGCCCCATTACGACCCGCCGCCGGTCATGCCGGGCGACTGGCGCCGAATCGAGGCGGACGTTACGCCGGACAGAGTCACCGTGCGCTGGTGGACCATGCCGGGCGCCCGGGTGTGGCTAATGGCCGACGTGACCCGGGCCGAAATCGAGCTCAAATTCGCGCGCCAAGTCCCCAGGATGTCGGATCCGGTGCAAAGCGAGTTTGCCGCCAGGCCGTACGCCTGGGGCCCGAAGGGCGGGCTTGGCATCTACGCACGTGAAGCTTGGGTGGCAGTGCGGAATCTGACTGTCGAAACTCTGCCAGACGATTGATCCTGATCAGACACCGCGATCAACCCCTCTGGAGTGCCCACAATGGCCTCGCTTGACATTCTGCACCCGCTGGCAAATGACCAGGTAGATACCACCGTGGAGGTACTGGTCGCCTATGATTTCCGGGCGTTCAAAGCACCTTGGAGGATTTGGTGCTCGATAACAGGGCCCACTTCGGACAAGCAATACAAGGATGTTTCCGATCCATATGGGCAGGTCTACTACACCTTTTCGTGGATTGTGGGCGATTACACGATCGACGCCTGGTGCGACGACCCAAAAGTCTCGGACCAAGAGAGCCCGGTGACAGTGGCAAAGGATCCACCGATCGTGATCAAGGACTCCACGGGCCCTCCGTTCGGGTCCTCGGGCTATCCCGCCGACACGTTTACGGTCACGGGGACGAACGTGGCGTCAGTAGATCTCACGAAGACCGATCTCACCATCCAGGGATACGGACTCATGCCCAAGAGTACGTTCAGCATTCAGGGGTGCGTTGCCGGCTTGGTGCTCGGAGTGGCGCGCCTGTTCGGCGCTGCCCGGGGCTCGCGGCCGAACAAATGGAAGAAGGTGAGCGACAAGGTGAAGGCGGAGCCCGTCGATAAAACTCACTGGAGGGCCAAGGTGATGACAGAGGCTCACAAGCACGACATCATGTTTGAGGCCATCCTCCATGGCCCCTCCATGACGATCAAGCAGAAGCAGAGCCGAGGCCACAAGCGGTAGCCACGGTCTGCGACCGTTCACTTCCCCCCCAGCTTCTCCATCGTCAGCTCCGGCTGCCACATCGACAGGAACGTCGGCAGCTTCGACCGGTCCAGGCCGGGCAGGTTCGGCAACAGGCCCGCCGCTTGCAGGGGGATGTTCGCGGTCACCGCGTAGGCCGAGTGCGCCGGGTCGTTCGGCCGGCGATAGAGAACGACCTCCGGCCGCACATTCGCCGCACCCGTCGCCAGCCGTGCCGCGAGCTCCAAGGCGTCGTCCAGGTCGCCGACTCGATCGACAAGTCCGCGAGCCTTGGCCTGAGTCGCGGTGAAGATCCGCCCGTCGAACGTCGCCCCGCCGTCCGCGTTTGCCCCCGACCGCGACCGGCGCACATCGGCCACCAGCCGGGCGTGAAACTCGTCGGCCATCGACTGGAGGAGTTGTTTCTCCTCGTCGCGGAGCGGCCGGGCCGAGGAGCCGATGTCCACGTTGGCCCCGGCCTTGATCGGCTGCGGGATCACGTTGTACTGGGCCATCAGATCTTGCAGGTTGAACAGGTTCAGGATCACCCCGATCCCGCCGATGACTGTCCCCGGGCCGGCCACGATTTGATCCGACGCGGACGCGAGGTAGTACGCCCCGCCGCACCCGAGGTCGAGCAGGCACGCGACGACCGGCACCCGCTTGCGGGCCTTGAACCGCTCCAGCTCGCCGCGCATGGTCAGGGCCGCGGCGACGCTCCCGCCCGGGCTGTTGATACGCAGAACAACCGCGACGACGGCCGGGTCGGCCTCCGCGGCCTCTAACTTTTCTCGGAACAGAGCGACCGGGTTTTCGCCCACCGAACCGGGCCCGGAGAAGGGGGTGTTGAGCAGGAGCCCGTCCACGTCGATGACGGCCACTCGCGGTCCGGGCCCGCATGGTGGGACCGCGACCGGCCGCACCGGGCCGACCGGCGTGACGGGGGGAATGTCGATCCGGAGCTGGCCGTCGATCGGGCCGTCGAGGCTGACGCGGCTGTCGGTCCGGAGCACTTGGCAGCCGGACCCGAACAGGCAGACGAGTACGACGACCGCCCGGGCCGCCTTGTGGCCACGAGATTCCGATCTTGTGCGCGTAGCCCGACAAGATCGGAATCTTGTCGCCACGTGGGCACAGGACGCCGATCCTGTGCGCACGGGAAGCACCGGGGGCAGGACTGGCCGGCTCACTCCCGTCTCAATCGGCAAAACCCGCCGGGCCGGATCAATCTTTGTCACCGTCCCGGCCGGACGTCACTTCCCGCCTTCGCCCTTGTTCAGCTCCCGGCGCATCGCCCGGGCCGTCTCCTGGACGAGGAACGGGAACTTCGACCGGAGCAGGTTGGCCCCTTCGAACCACGCGGCCGGCTCGTTGAACACGATGTGAACCTCGACGAACATGGCGCCCGCGGGTTCGGCCAGCCTGGTCACCTTCAAGTAGAAGCCGGCCCCGTCGTAGGTCTGGGCCGATCCGGATTTCGCGCCGGAGGAGGACTTGGCCACCGGCTGCCACTCGTTGGGGAATTCAGTGTCGCCCGCGAACCGCGAGTCGATGACCGCGGCGCCGACGACCGACTCCGCGGTCCGGGTGACGACCGCCCGCGACGTGCCCCGCAGCCGAACCTTGCCGAGAAAGTCGAAGGTAACCGCGGCATATTTTTCAACCGTCCCATCGGCCGCCGGCGTGAACTTCCGCTTCGCCAGGTCGTCCCCGGTCAGGGCCTTGCCGGTCGCCCGCCCGCTCTCCTTGGCGGCGGTCGCGATGAGGTCGATGAACCGTTCGGTATCCGTCCCGTCGAAGTCGCCGTAGGCGATGAAGGAAATATCCACCCCGCGAGCCGGGACCTTCGGGTCCGAAGTCTTGATGTCCCGCAGCCGCAGCGTGTACGGGGCGACGACCGACTTGCGGGTGAAGTCTTCGAGCGAGTAGGTGTTCCCGATCAGTTTCTTGATCGCGGCCGTTTGCTCGGCGGGCATGAGCCCGTCGGGCACGGTCGGCGGCGGCAGCTCGGCGCGTATGTCCTTATCAATGAGCAGGCCCGGGCTGCGCAGCTCGCGGTAGAGGGGGTTGGCATCCTCGTGTGTAGCTGGCTTGTCAGGCTGACCCGGTGTCAGGGCGGCGAGAGCAACGATGAAGCGAAACATGGGAGGGGGTCCATTATTTCAATGTTGCGGGCAGTCGGTTCGCGGGCACGACCGGGTCTAATACCCTGGAAGTCCCGTGCCGGCGGGGGTGTAATCTTGTTCCCCGCGGATCGACTCCCTTATTGTTCCCGCCGGGTCCGGCGATCATGGGCTCCAGCCCAACCGGTCCGGCCTTCAGCACGCGTGCCTATCTGGAATAACCGGCAACCGGCGCCCACCTTACTACTAAGCGGACGGACCGGTCAATTTCGCATGTCGCGGGCCGGGGCGGTGACGTCATACCGGGAAAATCGCCCACCGCCCGGAGGCTCGTCGATGACCCGCCGACCCGATCCTGCCCAGCTCATCCAGACTGCCGCCCGGGCGGCCGGACTCGGCCAGCGGTCGGACACCGAGCTACTTTCTGCCTTTCTGGACAGAAACGAGTCATCGGCCTTCGAGGCCTTGGTCCGGCGTCATGGCCCCCTTGTCTTGAGCGCGTGTCGCCACGTGCTCCGCGACGACGCGGCCGCGGAGGACGCGTTCCAGGGCACCTTCACTCTCCTCTACCGGACGGCTGGCTCGATCCGCAACCGGCCATCGCTCGCGGGCTGGCTCTTCCGCGTAGCGCGACGTTGCGCGTCCAACGTGCGCCGGTCGGCCGAGCGCCGGGAGCGTCGCGAGGCCCGCGCCGCCCGCCGCGAGACGACTCTGCCGACCGACGCCAGCTGGCGCGAGGCACTCGCCATCCTCCACGAGGAGCTGGACCGCCTCCCGGACCTTTATCGCCTGCCGCTCATCCACTGCTATCTGCAAGGGCTGTCGCGCGACGAGGCGGCGCGCCGGCTCGGCTGGTCGCTCAACGAGGTGCGCGGCCGCCTGGAGCGCGGCCGCTCGCGGCTTCGCGGTCGCCTGGAGAAGCGCGGCATCGCCCTCTCCGCCGGCCTCCTCGCAACCGTCACTACAGGTCGGGTCGTCTCGGCCGAGTTGATCTCGTCCACGCTGAACGCGATCCGCAGTTCACCCCCTCCGGTCGTCCATGGGTTGACATGGTCGTCCGGAATCGGACTCGCGATCGCCGCGGCGCTGGTTGTCGGTGTCGCGGTGCACGACCACGACGCCCAGGCCCAGCCGACGCCCGCGAAGGCCAGGCCCGCCGACCCACCGCCCGCGATCGCGGACGCGCCGATCGTCTCCGGCCGCGTCCTCGACCCGGACGGCAAGCCGGTCGCGGGGGCCAGCGTGTTCGTCCGCCCCGCGGGTGGCAAGGAGCCGGCGCGAGTCACCGCGAAGACGGACGCGGCGGGCCGGTTCACGCTTTCGGTCCCGGGGGTGCCGATCGATGCCACGACGACCGTCGCGGCCACCGCCGACGGGTTCGCGGCCGCGTGGGCTTCGTGGGTCGGCAAGCCACCAGGCGACCTGACGCTGACGCTCGCCAAGGACGACCTGCCGATCCGCGGCCGCGTCCTTGATCTGCAAGGCAAGCCGATCGCCGGGGTCAAGGTCCGCGTCGTCGAGACCGTCGCGATCCCCGACGGCGGGCCGAAGGCGTACTTGCAATGGACCAACCGACAGCGGGGAATGCCGATCCGCAATACCATCTCCGGCGCCCCGCCCGGTGCCCCGGCCGAGGCCGTCACCGACGCGGCGGGCGATTTCCGGCTGACCGGAATCGGCCGCGACCGGGTGGCGCAGTTGCTGCTCACCGGGCCGGGCATTGCCCATGAACACGTCTACGTCCTCACTGTCGCGGAACTGGACCCAAAGCCGTCCGGGCGAAGCCGCCGGGCCTTCCCGGCCCGGTTCGACAACGTGGCGCTGCCGGCCCGGCCGATCCGCGGCACCGTCCGCGACGCGGACACCGGCAAGCCGGTCGCGGGCGTGCGGCTCGTCGGGCTGGGCGCGGTCACGGAGGCGACAACCGACAAGGAAGGGCAGTACGATCTGCTCGGCTACAAGAAGGGCCCGCGATACACGGTCTACGCCTGGCCGCCGGACGGCTCGACTTACCTTCCCGGGCTGGCCGAGGCCAACGACCCCGCGGGACTCGATCCGGTCACCATCGACTTCACGATCCGGGCGGGCGTACAGGTCACCGGGCGCGTTCGCGACGCGGCGACCGGCAAGCCGGTCGCGGCCATCGTCCGCTACTATGCGCTCGCCGGGAACCCGAACGTCACCACCGTGTCGGTCGGCGAAAAGCCGGGGGACTTCTTCTCACTGAACGTGAAAACCCGCGCGGACGGGACATTCACCTGCGCCACGCTGCCCGGACGCGGGTTCCTCGCGGTGACTGCCGACCCCGGCCGGTACCCGTCGGCGCGGGTCGATCCGACCCCGTTTGTCGAGAAGGGAAGCCCGCCCCACAGCGCCGACCAACTCTGGATCAGCGTCGGCGGGGCGGCGCTCGCGTCCGTGTCGCAAGACAGTTATCAGGCGATCGTGTTCCTGAACGTGGACCCGAAAAAGCCGCCGGGCGAACAGGCCGTTGACCTGACCCCGGCCGAGCCGGTCCGCGGCCGGCTGCTCGACCCGGACGGGAAGCCGCTGCGCGGGGTGCGCGTCCGCGGCCTCAATCATTCCGAGGACAACTGGTCCGACCCGCTCCACGACGCGGAGTTCACAGCCGCCCCGCCGCACCCGGACCGACCCCGACGGATGACCTTCCGCCAGGACGACCGCAAGCTGGTCGGAACGGCAGAGGTCAAAGTCGGGTCGGAGAGGCCGGTGGAGTTCAAGCTGGAGCCGTGGTCCTCGTTGACCGGCCGGCTGGTGGACACGGAAGGGAGGCCGGTGACCCCGGCGAACGTCTTCGCCCCGGCCAGGAAGGGAGTCCCTGACAAGGTCGTGGACGTAGCGCGCATCTCAAGCGTCTTCACCGACGCCGACGGCCGGTTCACCATCGACGGACTGTTTTCGGGGGTGTCGTACGACCTGCACTTCCGCGAGATCAAGCCGCGCGGCCGCGGTGGGGTCCTGATCAAGGACATCCAGCTCAAGTCGGGCGAGCAACGGGAAGTTGGAGATTTGAAGATCAGCGTCCCGTAGGACAGGTTGGAAAACCTATCCGACGGGACGCTCGCGCCGAAATCCGCCATGTCATCCATGCCCGGCCGGGATCATAAAGGAGACAATACCTCCCGACCCGGGGCCCGGGCCATGGCCGCACGCACGGCACTCAACGTCGTTCAACTGGTCGCGAAATCCGCCGGCTTCGGGCAGCGGACCGACGCCCAGCTCATCGCCGACTTCCTCGATCACAAAGACCCGTCCTCGTTCGAGGCCCTGGTCCGCCGGCACGGGCCGCTTGTCCTGTCCGCGTGCCGGCAGGTGTTGCGGTGCGACGCGGACGCGGAAGACGCGTTCCAGGCGACGTTTGTCGCCCTGTACCAGAAGGCGGCCGGGATTCGCCGGCAGCCGTCGGTGGCGGGTTGGCTGTTCCGCGTCGCCCGGCGGACGGCCCTCCGCGCCCGGCGCGCCGCGGCCCGCCGCGCCCGGCACGAGGCCAAAGCCTCACCGCTCGCGAAGGTGTCACCAGACCTGTCGTGGCGCGAGGCGTGCGCCGCGCTGCACGACGAGCTCGATCGGTTGCCGGAGACGTACCGCAGCGCCCTGGTGCTGTGTTACCTCGAAGGAATGTCCCGCGACGAGGCCGCCCACCAGCTCGGATGGACGCTCAACGAGGTCCGCGGCCGCCTCGAACGGGGCCGCTTGCGGCTTCGCGGTCGCCTCCAAAAGAGAGGCATCACGCTCTCGGCGGGGCTGCTGACGGCGG
>DATFWZ010000375.1:0-2493 GCA_035258765.1 Gemmataceae bacterium | reverse complement strand
TTCCGGCCACACCGACGTCGGCGACGAGGTCCACGTCACTCCCGATCGCCCGCACTGTCACCGCGGCCTCCTGGGCCACGGGCAAGTCCCCCGTCCCCGCGGTGACGACCAGCACGCGGCCCCTGGGCGGCGGCCGGTTCCCCGGGGCCGGCAGCCAGAACGTGCGGCCGACGCGGTCTTGCAGGGCCTGCGGAAAGCAGCGGGCCAGGTGGTCAGACTGTTCGGCGCTGACCCGCGTGCCGAGGCAGTCCTGCTTAGCCTCCGCCAGCCGCCGGGCGACGCCTTCGATCCACTCCGGCGCCTTGCCTTCGCAAAAGATCACCTCCGGGAACCCGCATCGACCCCGGCGGTCGAGGTCCACCTGGGCGAACCCGAGATCGGCGACGGCCGGACGCCCGAGGCGACCGAGGGCGGCATCGATGTCCGTCCGCCCGGACCGGACACTTTCCAGGAGTTGGCGCAGCTCGTCGGTGGTCATGACTCCGGGCTGTTCTAGAAGCCGGGGCCGGGGCACGGTATACGTTGCCGTTTCACTCTTCGACCAGCAGGGCCATCTTCGCGGCCATTGCCAGCCCGGACTCGACCTCCGTGGCCAGTCTCTCCCGCCACCAGCTCGCGGGCTGGGGCGGTTGTCCGGGTGCCACAAACTTCGGGTCGCCCGCCGCCCGGTTGGCGAGTTCGGTCACAAGCGTCTCGCGATCCCGCCGTCCGTCCAGCAGTTTGAACATCTCGAGCCCGATTGGGCTGGCCATCTGCACGACCGTCGAGCGCAAGCTCGACATGGTCTCGCCCCCGCGATCGAGCTGCGCCCGGGCCAGGGGGCTCAGCTTCGGCCGGGCGCCGGCCGTCCGGGCGAACCGGGGCGGGTCCAGATAGAGGTCAACCATTCCGACCCGGTAGCAGCCGTACAGGAGCTTGGCGATGCCGTCTTTGTCCTCCGGGTCGTCCCCGCCCGCGCGGGCACGCCGGCGCGCAAGCATGAGCAACTCCGAAGCCGCGAGCGGATACGGGAACGCCTCGCGGACTTCGAGGAGGGCGGCCTTGGCGATCGGGTGGTCGGTGGAGATCGCGGCACCCTTCGCAGTGCGGAACTTGATCGGGACACCGAGAGCCAGGTCGGGCGGGTCCGGGTCCGGGACCGGTTCGCCCGTGACCTCGAGCTGGAAGACCGCCCTCTCATCCGCCTCGCGACGGACCGCGAGGCCCGCCGGACAGAGCACCGTCTGGCGGAACCGGCGCAGCTTCAAGAAGTCGAGGTACTGCTCCTTCAACACCACGTCGCGCTCGGCGAGTTTGCGAAGGAGATCGGCGGCAACGGGGGGCAGCAGGTCGGGCGTCATCTCGAAATATTCGGCCTCCGAGAGGAACTGGAGTCCGAACCGGCTGGCGTGGGCCACGAAGTCGGTAATCGAGACCGGGTCGTTGATGTTGGCCAGGTCGTCGTGGTAAAGCACAGACGGGTCCGTCTTGTCCTGTGCCCAGCGGATTTCCTCCCGGAACAACTCCGGCAAAGGGGCGTTCCCGACCACGGCCTTGGACAAGAACTGCAGCATCGCGGTCGCCTGCTGGATCCGCTCGGCCGGGTCGGTGAAGTCGCGGACGTGGAAGCGAAGGATGTCCCAGAGGACGCGCCGGACGTGGCAGCCGGGCAGGGCGTTGTAACTCACGTACGCCAGCCCGGCCGGGCTGAGCCGGTCGCGGCACAACGCGAAAAGTGCGTCCCGGACCTGCGGCGGGACCCACGAGTACAACCCGTGCGAGATGATGTAGTCGTACCGATCGGGCCCCGGGTCCCAGGCCGTCAAGTCGGCGGCGACGAGTTTCAGGTTCGCCAGTCCCAGCCGCGACCGGAGATCCTCGCCGCGCGCGATTGCCGTGCCCGAGAGATCAATGCCGACGAAATTGCTATTCGGGTACGCGAGCGCCAGCGGGAGCAGATTCGCACCGTCCCCACATGCCACCTCCAGAAATCGACAACGGTTAGGACTTGCCGTTGGAACCCCGTGCAGCCGGGCAATGGCCGCCAATCGGGCCGGATGCGCCTGGGGCAGCGGGTTGCTGGGATAGGACACAACGTCGTAGCTGAAGGCGGGTTCGCTCATGCCGGTCTCCGGGAGATGAGGTGGAGTATCGGGCAATGACGGTGCGAGTGCCAGCGCGAAAATACCCCGCGACGTGGCCGCCGGCCGACCCGGTCACCCGTCTGCCTTCTTCGCGACGACCTCCCATTGCAGGGCCCGGCCGGCGAGAAACCAGTCGGACGCCCGGAAGTCCATCACCTTCGGCGGACCGTCGTCGGCGAACGGGTCGAAGTTCACGTACGTCAGCGTGCCGAAGAACCCGACTTGCACGTCCTTGACCCGCACCAGCCCGGGCCCCGGCCGGCGTTGGAATCGGAACTCCTCCACGCCGTCGAAGGTCAGTCGCAGGCGAACCGGCCTGCCGTCTTCGCCCCGGACGGTCAGCCGGACCACAGCGGTCGAGTTGTCGCCG
>DATFWZ010000374.1:0-14104 GCA_035258765.1 Gemmataceae bacterium | reverse complement strand
GTTACCTTCATGTCATCCTCCTCGCGCCCGCGAGTGTGAGGGGCGGGTCGCCGCGGGCGCGCGAACCGACCCCGTCTGTACCTGGCTGAGCGCTCAGTTCACTTTCTCCTTGGCATTCCCCGACGGAACCGCGTCGGTGACATCCAGGGCCTCGGCCCAGAACCAGTCGCGATCGAGATCGCCGGTGAGCTGGTCGGCAATCGCGTCATGGTGGACCGAGGCCGCGGACAGACTGCCGCTGAGGTTCTGGACGCGGGCTTTGTAATTGAGGTTCTTCGCCCACTCGGTGCGCAGCGCGGCCAGCGCCACGGGGTCGCCGTCGAGGTCGGTCGTCCCGTCGATCAGGATGTCGTCGCCTGCTCCGCCGTTGAGCTTGTCGGCGCCGGTCCCGCCGATGAGAATGTCGCGGCCGGAGAGGCCCCACAAGTCATCGTTCCCGCCGCCGCCGACCAGGATGTCGTTGCCGGCCGGGCCGCCGGAAAGGGCGTTGTTGCCGGCGTCGCCGATCACGAGGTCGTCGGCGTTGCCGCCGGTGACATTCTCGATCCGCACAACGCCGCCCGTGCCGGTGGCCGTGCCGGCCGCGAGGTTCACGCTCACCCCGGTCGTGTACTGCTCGTAGGTCAAGTGATCCGCGGCCCCGCCACCGCCGTCGAGCGTGCCCGCGACTCCCTTCCCGTCGCCGAGCTTAAAGGTGTCGGTGGCCGATCCGCCGGTGAGGTTCTCGACGGATGAGAAGTTGAACGAGCGCGGGAGCGATCGCGAGGGGAATGAAGTCGCACTGCCTCCGTTCATGGCGGTGAGCGCCCAGGTTGTGTTGAAGTTGGGGCCGACCACTGTGTCCGCACCGGCACCGCCTGTCACCTGCGCGATGGTCCCAGCGGGGCCAAACGAGAACGTGTCGGCACCGGTCCCACCCTGGAGCCGCTCGATGCCAGTGAAGTAAGCACCGGCGAAGTCGAGCGTCCCCTTGCCGGGGCCGGTGATCGACCACGAGTCGGTCGTGTTCGGGCCGAAGACGGTGTCGGTCCCGCCGCCGCCCGCGATCGCCACCGGCGTGTTGCCATCAATGCTCTGGACGAAGAACAGGTCGCCGCCGTTGCTTGCGTCCAGGTTCAGCGCCTGCACCAGGTCGTAGTTGAACTTCACGCCGCCGCGGGCCACATAGGCGTCGGTGATCGAGTACGTGTGCGGCAAACCGAGGATGTCGTTGTCCTTCAGGTTCAGTGTGTTGTTTCCCGTGCCGCCGTTGACGGTGACGTCCCCCTTGATCCGGTCGAGGGTGAACATCGCGTCGAAGAGCTCGCCCGGTTGGCCGCAGTTGATGGTGTCCGTGCCGGGACCGCCATTGACCGTGGTCTTGACCCCCGCGGGCGTGGCCAGCACGTTGATGGTGTCAGTGCCGGCACCGGCGTTAACGACGGTCTTCGTGACTGGCCCGGCCGGGCCGTTAATCGGGAAGTACTTCGTTTCGCTATTGACCTTCGCCTTGACCTTGGTCCCGGAAACGTCGAGCGTGATGACGTCGTTGACCAGATTGGTGTGGCCGGTTACGGTGAGCGTGTCGGTGAACTTGTCGTAGTTGAGAATGGCGTCGTTATCGACGATTCGGACGTCCTTCGACCATGAGTCCCCGATGTTGTTCGTGAGGTTGATGCGGAACATCTCCATGGACTCGTGGCGGTCGTCATCGGTGATCGGGACGGAAATGAATTTGGGGCCGAAGTCGAGCGGCCCGAATGCGACCGTGCCAGACGACCCGGTGTAGTCGCTTCCGGCCGCCGCCGTGAGGCCTTGAGTTGACCAGTTGACTGTTTCGTTGCCGAAGAGCGTATTGCGCTCGATGGGGATCTTCGCGGTCCCGGCGTTCTCCGTGGTGTGGACGGTCTTGTAGTGCGCCTTCGCGACGTTGTCCTTAGTGGGCGCGTACGGCAGCGGGCTGACCCAGTAGGCGCTCGGGCCCTCGTAGGTCTCGACCGTCATCCCCTTATATTTGACCGCGAAGTGCAAGTGCGGGTCACTGGAGTTACCCGAGCTGCCGATCAGGCCGAGTATGGTCCCCGCCGCGACATAATCCCCCACTTTGACGGACACGGAGTTCGTGCGCATGTGGTCGTACCACGTCGTCCACCCGTTCCCGTGATCGATCCCCACGAAGTTTCCCGCGCCGTCCCCGCCGTCCAGGTTCAGGACCGTGGGCTCACCCCCTCCGGACTGATTCCGGTCGAACATGCCGTCGCGGGTCTTGATCACTACGCCGTCGGCGGCCGCGTAGACGGGCACGCCCGGCTCCATCGAAACGAACCGGGACGGCGACTGGTTGCCCTCCAGCGTGAAGTCGATGGCGTCGTGCCCGTTGTAGGTGCGACTGTTGCCCATGTAGTCCGTGTCGGCGGGACCCGAGTTGATGTCCACGTAGTTGACGATGGTCCAGTTCACCCACGGGGTCCCGCCGAGGGGGGTGATGAACTTCTGGCCCGGGACGTAGCCCGACTGGAACGTCACCGGCGTGAAGTTGAAGCTCTTGTTGTTGTCGAAGCCGTTGGTTTCTGCGACGGTGTTATTCGCGTCGAGTTTGACCGTGGCGGTATGCTGGCCCGGCTTGACAATCCAATCGCCGAGGACGCCGACCCAGTTACTGGTCCCCGCGACGCCGGCGCCCCAGGTGATCGGGTCGCTGGTGTGGGGCACGCCGTCGATCAGGTATTTCAAGACGTAGGTAGCGTTGGCGGGCAGATCCTGGGCCTTGAATTCGGCCTTGACGAAGACGAGAGACCCGACTGCTGCAGACGTGAGTTTGTTACCGGCGACGTCGCTGAGGTAGGCGCTCGTCACCCACAAGTTAGCCGGTTGGTCCCGGGTTTCCAGTTCCTCCACCCGCAGGCGGCGGCGCTCGCGCGCGGTCGGACGATTGGGTTCGGGGCGACGCTTGGCGAAGACCTGAGTGGGCCACATGATTAATCCCCTTTCGTGTGTCGGTCTGCTGTACACTGAATGGGACATCGGTCCGGGCGCGCAGACCGGGCGCCCGGGCGGTGCCGGGCCGGCGGGGGCTTCGCTTGGCGGCAAGATCCCCGCCGGCCGCTTTCATTTCGACAGAGAGTCAACCGTCGAACTGCAACTACTTCTTCTCCCCGCGGATCAGCCCCTCGGCCTCGCGGCGTAGCACGTAGCACGCCAACGAGTCGTGGTCTGCCATTCCCGGGAGGGGGTGAGCCATTCCCTTGGGAAGCTTCGAAACCACTTCCTCAATCCGGGTCACGGCCTTGGCCAAGGACTCCCGGGCCTGATCGGTCCGACCTAGTCGGTGCTGGATCAGGGCCAGCGCGAGATGATTGCAGGCCATTCCCTCCCAGGTCGGACCGGTGCTCATTGATTTTTGAATGGTCTCCAACGCCCAATCGAATTCGCCCGCGCGGTACTGAGCCAGTCCGAGGGTGTGCAGGTGCCAGGCGTTCGTCTCGGCCGCGACGGCCCGCTCCGCGACGCGTACCGCCTCTGCGGGATCAATACCTTGCTTCGGTGCAATGGACCAGGTTCGAGCTGCCAAATAGGCAATCCGGCCATAGGTCTTTCGACTCGATTCGTTTTCTGCAGGCGTTTGAGTGGACTTGGGATTCGGAAGAACTCGATCAGGGGTCCTAAGAACGCGCACACACAAGGTCCGGTACGATTCGAGGTTGTCGGCAAGCAGGTAAACGCACGCGAATTCGCACCACAATTCGGATGAAAGTCTTAACGTCACCTCAGTGAACCGTCGAAAATCACCCGCAGCCAGGTCCCAACGGCCCATTCGCGTAAACAGCTCGCCTCGCCGCCGGCAATAGTACGGGTCGATCGCGATCGCGTTCGTGTAAGCAGTTATGGCATCAGTCCATGCCTGCTTGGTTTCGAGTGCACTGCCGAGCATTCCGTGGGGTATTGCGCTCCCGGGCTTCAAATCGATTGCGATGCGGTAGTGGGCGATGGCGTGGTCAACTTCGCCCATGAGCTCCAATTTGCGGCCTACCGCCGTATTGAGGCCTGGACTCTCCGGTCGGAGGGCAAGCGCCGCTCGAAGGAACCCGAGCTGCTCGGCGTATGCGCTCGGCGAAAGGCGCCAGGCCAGTTCGTAGTTGAGCCGGAGGTCCGACGGATGCCGGCGTTGAGCCCGAAATAAGAGCTCCACGGCCTTGTCCTTTGCGCCGGTCTCCGTCAAAACCCGTGCAAGCAGGATTGCCGTCGGTGGCCGGAGGGAGGACTCCTCAAGCCGCGCGGCTAGCTCTTCGGCCGATCGGCGCCGCTCCTGCCGGACTCGGGAATTGATCGGGAGGTCGCTGAATGGTGGTCGTATCCGGTTGCGCAACTCGTCGTCATCCGCCAAACTCGCCAACGTCGCTAGCCGCGCTGGCGGTGTCCATCGCGTACGTTCGCGCGGCGGCCCCTGACTTATCATCATCATCCGAAGCCCGTGGGTGGCTCGATCATTTTCCCAGGCCCAGTCGTCGAGAGCGGCCAGGAGTGGCTCCCGGATCGCCGAGGTACGAATACGCTCTGCCGCATCCGAGGGCTGCATTGCCTTCACGTCGATTCCGTAATCGCGAAAGGCCAGGTCGAAAGCCTGATCCGCGTGTTGATCGCTCTTGACGTCAGACACGTCGCCCAATTGGAGAAGCCCACGCACACCGATTTCTTCCAACTTGGCGACCATGTCCAGGTCTTTCGAGATCAGAACGAGCCGCTCAAGCTGAATGGGGCTCCCGCCTGGTGAAAGCAGTTCGTTAGCGCGCTGCGCCGACGCCCGAGCTTCAGACCAGTTCCCTCGATCTCGGTGGTATGCCGCCTGGTCCAACACTCCGTCTCGGTCGCGGGCGATCTCTGCCTGCCTCACGGCCCGCTCTCGGTCCATTTCGGCCTGTTGGGCAGCCCGGTCCCGTGCTCCCTCCTCCGCACGAGCGTCTCGGTCCCGGACCGACCAGCCCACAGCTCCAACCGCGACCAGGCTTGCAAGGGACAGCAGGCTGGCCACCAACAAAGTTTGCCGGTTCCGCCGCACGAATTTCCGGACTCTGTAACCTGTGCTCGGCGGGCACGCGTGGACCGGCTCGTCCGCCAGGTACCGCTCCACGTCCTTGGCCAGGGCGTCAACCGTCTCGTATCGCCGGGAGCGGTCCTTCTCCAGGCACTTCATCACGACCCAGTCCAGCTCCCCGCGCAGCAGCCGCTGCAAGTGCCGCCTGTCGCCCCGGGGGGCCGCCGTTACCGTGCTCGCCGCCTGGTCCAGGGTACTCACCCGGCTGCTCGGCCGGGCCGGTTCTTCCTCGCGGATGATCCGCCGCAACTCGTCGTACCCAGCCGCGCGGAGGCGGTCGATGTCGAACGGGGTCGTCCCGGTCAACAGCTCATAGAGGAGCACGCCGAGCGAATAGACGTCCGACCGGGTGTCGATGTCGAGGCCGCTCAGCTCCGCCTGCTCGGGGCTCATGTACAGGGGCGTCCCGACCATCTGGGCCGGGCCAGTGAACAGGGTCTTGTCCGTCAGCCGCTGGCCGAGCGCCTTGGCCACCCCGAAGTCGATCACCTTGGGCACCGGCGCCCTGTCGTGCAAGGTCACCATCACATTGGACGGCTTCAGGTCCCGGTGGATGACCCCCTTCTGGTGGGCGTGCTGGACCGCCTGGCAAACGCTGACGAACAGGCCCAGTCGGTCCCGGACGTCCAAATGGTTATGGTCGCAGTAGTCCGTGATTGGGACCCCGCGGACCAGCTCCATGACGAAGTAGGGCCGGCCGGCCGCGGTCGTCCCGCCGTCGTGGATGCAGGCGATATTCGCGTGGTCCATCAGTGCCAGGGCCTGCCGCTCGGCCTCGAACCGCGCCACGACTTGCCGGGTGTCCATGCCCGGCTTGAGCACCTTCAGGGCCACCTTCCGGCGGACCGGCCGTGTCTGCTCGGCCAGGTAGACCACGCCGAACCCGCCCTCGCCGATCTGTTCGAGGAGCTTGTACGGGCCGATCGCGGTGCCCGGGGCCTCCGCCGGCGCCGGCGTATCGACCGTGTCGGCCTGCGAGTCCGGCAGGTCGAGCAGGTCTCCGGTCTGGTCATCGGCCAGCAACAGCGCCTCGACATCGGCCCGGAGTCTCGCATCGCGTCCGCAAGCCCTGTCCAGGAAGGCGGACCGCTCGGCCGCCGGGACCTCGAGGGCCTGCGCGAAGATCGATTCTTCGGGTATGCGCGGCTCGGCCATCGGTGCGACTCCCCGGCGTGCCGCCGTCGGGCCGCTGGCGACGTTGCCTGACTATGCGACGTACGGCCCCGAAAGCGGCCAAGAATTCTCATGAATTGTTTCCGTCCTGACGGTGGATCACAAAAATAAATCGGCCGACAGCTCCATGTCCCGGAGAGGTGAGGCCCGCCGGAGGCTAGCCGCTACCGCCGGCGGCGGTCCCGGGCGTTCCCTGTCCCGGGCTCCGACACGTCTTTAGAATCCCAACATGAGCAAGTCTCACCAGCTCCAGCGCGTCCTCGACGCCGGGATCGTTGCCGTCGTCCGGGCCCCGGAGCCGGCCGGGCTGGTCGAGGTCATCCGGGCCCTCGCCGCGGGCGGCGTCACCGTCGCAGAAGTGACCCTGACAGTGCCGAATGCCCTGGATGTCGTTTGCGAGGCGAAAAAGGCACTCGGCGATTCCGTCCTCCTCGGGGCCGGGACGATCCTTGACGCGGAGACCTGCCGGGCGGCCATCCTCGCCGGGGCCGAGTTCATCGTCTCGCCGACTCTGAACCTCGACGTCATCCGCGTCTGCCGACGATACGACAAGCTGGTCATGCCTGGAGCGCTTACCCCGACCGAGATCCTCACCGCCTGGGAGGCCGGGGCGGACATTGTCAAAGTGTTCCCCGCGGATGTGGTCGGGCCGGCCTTCTTCAAGGCGATGCGCGGACCGCTCCCGCAAATTCGCCTGATGCCGACCGGCGGGGTCGATCTGACGACTGCCGCCGACTTCCTCAAGGCCGGAGCCTGCTGTCTTGGCGTCGGCAGCCAGCTCGTGGACCCGAAACTGGTCGCGGCCCGGGAGTTTGACCGGCTGCAGGCGCTGGCCGCGAAGTATGTTGATATCGTGCGCCAGGCCCGCGGCCGCTGACCCCCGATCCCCGAACCCCATGGACGTCATTACCTTTGGCGAGGCGATGGTCCGGCTGACGCCGGCTGACAACCGGCGGTTGGAGCAGGCGTACTCACTCGACGTCGAGATTGGCGGGGCCGAGCTGAACACCGCGGTCGGCCTCGCCCGGCTCGGGCGGCAGGCCGCGTGGGTGTCGCGATTGACCGAAAACCCGCTCGGCCGGCTCATCGCCAACAAGGCCCGGGAGGCCGGGGTTGTCACCGACTGCATTCAGTTCACCGACGCTGACCGGGTGGGAGTGTATTTCCTGGAACAGGGGGCCGCCCCGCGGCCGAGCGGGATCGTCTACGACCGCGCCAACTCCGCGATGGCCAACGTCCGGCCCGGGACGTTCGACTGGCCGAGGCTGTTGGCCGAGGGGCATTGGTTTTACGTCACCGGGATCACCGCGGCCCTGAGCGACACGGCCGCCGCGGTGACACTCGAGGCACTGGCCGCGGCCCGGGCGGCGGGGTTGACCACCTGTCTTGACCCGAATTACCGGTCGAAGTTGTGGACGGTCGAGCAGGCGCGGGCGTGGCTGAACGAGGCGATCAAGTTGGTGGACGTGCTGGTGACGAACCCGGAAGACGTGGAACGATTCTTCGGAGTCCCGGGGGCGGAGGTGGAGTCCGCGGCGGCGGCCGTCGCGGCCCAGTTCAACCTGGTGGCGGTGGCGCTGACCTTGCGGGAGACGCCATCGGTGTGGCGGAACACAGTCTCCGCGGTTGGGTACGCGGGCGGGGGATGCCTCCGGTCGCGGACGTACGAGGTCGAAGTGGTGGATCGACTCGGCTCCGGTGACGCGTTCGTCGCCGGGTTGATTCACGGACTGTTAGAGGCGGACCTGGCGAAGGGGTTGGAGTTCGGGACGGCGATGAGCGCCTTGAAACACACGATCCCGGGCGACTTCCCGTGGCTGACGCGGGCGGAGGTGGAGGGATTGTTGCAGGGGGGGAGCCTGCGGGTGAGCCGGTGAGGCAATCAGGGATCAGCTATGATGAAGGGGAAGGAAATTACGCAATGACGACGTTAGCAGTACCCACACCGACTGGTTTACTACCGAACCTCCGTCCGACGCTTTCGGAAACGGCGGCCGTCACCATTCCGCCGTCGGCTCACACGCTCGATGGCTTTCGCGCTTGGGCCCATTCCGGGGAATTACCGGCCGCCTGCCGAGTCACATACATCGGCGGAAAGGTGACGATCGACATGAGCCCCGAACGTGCTGGCTCGCACGGCGCGGTCAAGATGGAAGTGACGAGAGTACTTTACGGGCTCTGCCGGGAACGCGACCTCGGCCAGTTTTTCCCCGACGGGACCCTGGTCAGTAACCGGACGGCCGACGTGTCGAACGAGCCGGACGCAATTTTCGTCGCCCATGCGACCTTCGCGAGCGGTCGGGCTCGACGTGTCCCGTCGGCCGACGGTCGCGATTTCGTGGAGATCGCGGGCTCCCCGGACTTCATCCTCGAGGTCGTCAGCCCCTCATCGGTGAACAAGGACACCATCCTCTTGCGCGAAGCCTACCACGCGGCGGGAGTAGCCGAGTATTGGTTGATCGATGCCCGCGCGGACGAGCTTCAATTTGAAATCCTCCGGCACACTCCCACGCACTACGAGCCAGCTCCGGCACAAGGCGGCTGGCTCACATCTGAGGTATTCGGCGCGCGCTTCCGCCTAACCCGGCAGCAACACCAAGCCGGGTTTTTGCAATACACCCTCCATGTCGCGCCGCCCGACGTGGCCACGGCATGACTCCATTCTGCCTCTCCCGCGCGCAAGTCCGCGATCTCGACCACCGGGCCATCCACGACTATGGCGTCCCCGGCGTGGTGCTCATGGAGAACGCCGGCCGCGGGGCCGCCGAGCTGCTCGTGCGACTTAATCATGACCGGCAGCGTGTACTCATCCTCTGCGGCCCCGGGAACAATGGCGGCGACGGTTTCGTCATGGCACGCCACCTGCAGAACCACGGGCTCGACGTGGATGTTCTGCTGTTCGGGTCAGTCGATCAACTCTCTCCGGACGCCCGGGTCAACGGGGTGGTGTGGCAACGCTCGGGACCGCTTTGGGACTCCCCGGTGGACCGGGTCCTCCCGGTCGAGTTCCGGCGCGCGATCGACGGGGCTCCCGGCTGGATCGTGGACGCCCTCTTCGGCACCGGCCTGACGCGGGCGCTCGGCCCGCCGTTCGACGAGGTGGTCGCGGCCGTGAACGCGAGCGGCCGGCCGGTACTGTCTGTCGATCTGCCGTCCGGCCTCGACTGCGATACAGGCAAGCCGCTCGGCCCGACCATTCGGGCGACGCACACCGCGACGTTCGTGGCGCACAAAAAGGGTTTCCTCGCGCCCGATGCCGCGCCCTGGACCGGTGAGGTTCACGTGATCGATATCGGCGCCCCGAAGAATCTCTTGGACGAATACCGCGGACGACCTGCTAAACCTGACTCCTGATCCCAAACCCCCGACTCCCGGATGGACGCCCTCTCTTTCATCGACAAGAACGGCAAGGTCCGGCGGCAGTCGTACTACGTTCTGTCCGGCGACGAGGACTTTCTCAAGCGGCACGTCCTCGACTTGCTCCAGACCATCGTCCTCGGCGACTCCGACCCGGAGTTTGCGGTCACCGTCTTCCCCGGGGACAAGACCGACTTCTCCACCGTCCGCAACGAGCTCGACTCGGTCTCCGTGTTTAGCGACCGCCGGCTCGTGGTCATCGACCAGGCTGACCCGTTTGTCACGAAGTTCCGGCCCCAGCTCGAGAGTTATGTCGCCAGCCCGTCCGCGGCCGGGGTCCTGGTGTTGGACGTCAAGTCCTTCCCGGCGGCGACCAAGCTGGCGAAGGCCGTTCCGGACGCGGCCCACATCGTCTGCAAGGGCCCGCCCGAGTACCGGCTGCCCGTCTGGTGCGTGGACTGGTGCCAATCACGGTACGAAAAGAAGCTCACCACGGCCGCGGCGCAATTGCTGGTCGAGCTGGTGGGACCGACCATGGGGGTGTTGGACCAGGAGCTGCAGAAGCTCAAGGATTTTGTCGGCGACCGGCCGGGAATCGACGTCCCGGACGTGGACGAATTGGTCGGCCGCAGCCGCGGGGCGAATGTGTTCCGCATCCTCGACGCGGTCGGCGAAGCCCGCCCGGCCGTGGCCCTGAAGATCCTCAACGAGCTATTCGAGGAGGGGGAGGAGCCGCTGCGCTTGCTCGGCGCGATCGGCTCGCAGCTCCGCAAGCTGGCGCGGGCCGCCCGAATGCACAAGCAGGGCATGCCGCTGGACGACGCGCTGTCGAAGGCCGGCGTCCCGACGTGGCCGCAGGCCCGCGACGCGGCCCGCAACCAGATGAAGCACCTCGGCTGGAATCGGCTGGACAAACTCTACGACTGGCTCTTGGAAACGGACTCCGGATTGAAGGGCGGAAGCCCGCTGCCGGACCGATTGCAGATCGAGCGGCTGCTTGTCCGCCTGGCGCGTCCCAGGGCAAGCGGCGCGGCGTAGGCCGCTCGATTTTGACAAAATCAGGCAGCTCACGCCGCGCTGCTCGCCAGGATTTGCTGGATGCGCGCGAGCGGTCGCGTGTAGTCGTCGAATGACAACCCGTCCACCGTCCCCGTTCGCTGACCGGTCACCCCATCGACGAGCGGGCCACGTCGAACCAGGTGTTCCAACAGTCTCCGCTCGCGGTCCGCGTTGAACATACCTGCGTTCGCCCGTCGCTTCAGCAACATGACCCCCGCCGCCAGCGCCCATGCCCCCCAGTTGCTCACGCCGGAAACGATGAGGTGATCGGTCGCGGTCCGGCAGGCGACGGTCTCCCCGCCCGGAATGTTCCGACAGATCGTCCGATACGGGACTTTGCCCATGCCGATTTCGTTCCCGCCGTCGCCGATGCCGATGGTCGTGTAGTCGTGCGGCCCCTCAAACAGGCGGTGGGCGGGCGCGGTCAGGTGGGTCACGTCGCGGGCGCGCATGGTGTGATTGCGGCCACGCTGGTCCAGCGGGATCGAGTCATGTTCGTGGCTGGGCCCAGATCGTTCCAACGCGACCAGGTGTGTCAGCGGTCGGGCGGCGTGGAGGACAGCCTCCGGGTCAAGGTCCATCGGCAGATCAACGAGCATCATGCCCGACGTGAGGCGCAAGAACTCCATCCCGGCCCAGAGGGCGTCGTACGCCGCCCGGTCCGAGAGGAGCACGCAGGGAATGCCGAGGTGCGTGAACGCCTGGGCCAGCACGAGGGCCCCCGGCGGGCCGTCGGTCTCACCGGTCGGCGGCTCGACCGTCGGGATCATGAATCCAGTAACAATCCCGACCCGCGGCGCCGGGTGCTCCGCGATCGACCGGCAGGCGTTGGCGAAGTCGTCGGGGCACGCGGTGAGCAGATTGTCGGCCGGGTCGCGGGCCAGGCCGCGATTACCGACGTCGATCTGGATCGCGTCGCGAAGGGCGCAGAGGGAATCGTCGATGGCCATGCGGGCATTATCGCCCGCGGTCACGACTCGCGGTAGTCTTCGGCCTCCGCGTCCGGCTCGTCGCGCGTTACCGGGATCAGGGCGTTGAGGCTCAGTCCGCAGGCCCCCGCCACGACAAAGCACGCGGCGCACGCCGCGAAGGCCATGTCCCACCCGAACTCACGGCGGATCAAATGTAGCACGACCGGCGACGCGGCCGCGCCGAAGTTGCCCAGCATGTTGCCGAACCCGAGGGCCGCGCCGACCTGCCGGCCGCCGACGTCCTGGGCGAACGCCCAGATGGATGGCACCGCCAAGTCCACGAGGAAGGCCATCAATGTGAGCGCCCCAATCACGGCCCACGCGCTGGACAGTTGCGTGGCCGCGAGGTAGGTGATCGCGCACAGGAACATGACCACACCAATCGGCACGGCCCGACCCCACCGCGGGCCAAGCCGGTGGTACATGAGGTCGGCAAACAGGCCGCCGACTGCCATCCCGACACAGCTCGCGACCAGCGGGACCGTCTGCATCCGGCCGACGTCGTCGAGGTGCACTTCGAACCGGTCCTTGAGAAAGGTCGGCAGGTTCGTGATCAGGAAGGCCCAGCCGACGTTGATGAAGAACTGCGTCGCGCCGAACAGCCACATGTTCGGACTCGCGGCCAGCGCCCCAAGGCGCAGGAGCCACGGGGTCACTATCGCGGGGGCGGCCGGCGCCGGCGGGACGCGGGCCGCCTCGGCCTGGTTTGCCCACGGGTGATTCTCGGGCGCATCGCGGGCAACGAACCAAAACGCGACCGCGGCGAGCAGCCCGAGAGTTCCATACAGCAGGAACACGCCGCGCCAGTTGGCCTCGTTCGCCGACGGGTTCCCGAGCCAGGTGAGGGCTGCCCAGGCGGTGAGGAACGGGGCTATCGCCCCGCCGATGCGCCCGCCGAATGCGACGGCGCTACTCAAACGGCCGCGCTCCGCCGCCGAGGCCCATCGACGCACCAGCCCCGCCGCGGCCGGGTATGCCCCGGCCTCGCACGCCCCCAGGCAAAGCCGAACGGCCAGAAGGCCAATCGCGCCCGCCGCAATCGACGTGGCCGCCGTGCAGATCGACCAGGCCGCAATCGACGCCGCCAACACGACCCGCGGCCCGTACCGGTCAGCCAGCGACCCGATCGGGATCTGGAACAGGGCGTAGGTGAAGAAGAAGGCCCCGAGGACCCACGACATGTCCCCCGGATCGATGCCGAGCTCCTTACCGACGTCCGGGGCCAGCGTGGAGAAGCAGACGCGGTCGATATAGAGCCACATCGCCGCGAAGGCCGTGACGGCCACTACCAGGTAGCGGACAGTGGTGGGACGGGTGTCGCCCGGGGTCATGGATCAAAACCCGTTCTCTTTTATCCAGCGCAAGTACCCGGCGGCACAGCGGTCGAGGTTCTCCGTCGACCCGCCGCCCCGGACCGGCGAGCACATCTCGTAGCTGGCCACGCCGTCGAAACCGCCGTCGCGCAGGCCGGAGAAGAACGCCCGGTAGTCGATGAACCCCTCGCCGAACGGCACCGCCCGCACCAGGTCGGGCTGCGCCCGCTCGTAGTTCACCAGCGCGGGCCGGTACCGGAACCGTGCGAGGCAAATGTAGTCGGCGTTGGTCGTGATCGCGGTGTACGGGGCCATGCGGCGGGCCGTCTCGTACAGATCCTCGCCGCGAAGGGCCGGCGACCAGGCGTCGAACCCCAGCTTGACGTTTGGGCGTGCAACGTCGTCGAGCAATTCCAGGAGCGCGTCGCTTTGGACGGCCAGGTCGTGATGATTCTGCACCGCGACGGTGAAGCCGTATGGAGCCGCGCGATCAGCCACCTCGCGGAGGGCAGCGACGACGCGGGTCCAGAGCGTCGCGACGGGCAGCGACTCCGACTCGTACGCGGTGAACACGCGGACGACGGTCGCCCCGAGCCCGCGGCCGATCCGACACAGAGACTCGATATAGGCCACCTGCAGCTCGGTGGCCGGAACCTCGGCAGCCGGCATGCCGGCGAAGTCCGTGTACGCGGCCACGACCGGGCAGGCGACCCCGTGCCGGTCGAGCACAGCCTTCAGTTCCTGGACGCGTTCCGGCGGGTAATCGAGCGGAGACAGATGCGGCCGCTTGCCCGCGAGCATGACGGCCCTGTATCCGAGCCCGGCCGCTCGGGCGATGAACGAAGGCAAGTCGAAGGCCGTCTGACCCCACAGGCCGCCGTAACTGATTGAAAAGAGACAGTGGCGCATGAGAATGAGAAGTCTAACCGGTCGGCCGGTGCAATGCCACGACCATGGGGGATGTTGGGGGCTCCGCGGCCAGCGCCTCGGCGCCGGAGGCGCGTTCCCCCCTCCCCGCTTCGGGCTGACTATTACCCGCAACATTTCGGGGAGGGTCTTCACTTCATTGGGGTCGGCGCTACCATTGGGGTGCGGACGGATTCGCGGTGACTTCGGAGGTCAAGGATGTCCCACCCGACCACACTCGCCGACCCCACCCT
>DATFWZ010000373.1:0-4510 GCA_035258765.1 Gemmataceae bacterium | reverse complement strand
CGACGCGATCACGGTCGTGATCCTGTGGTTCGCGGGCGCGAGCGCGATGGCCGGGCTGTTGAACCTGGTGCCGCAATATTTGCCGCGATACGGCATGGCCCCGGACTGGGCCCGGGCCATCCGCCCGCTGGTGATCCTGTTTACCGCGATCAACCTGGTCGTCACGTGGATCTTCGACGCGAGCGTCAAGGCCCAGGGGGATGCCTACGCGACCGGCGTCTTGGCGCTCATCACGAGCGCCTGTGTGGCGACGGTGATCGACCGGTGGCGGTCGCGGGCGGAGCTGCCATGGTGGCGGCGGGTGCCGTGGGCTTACGGGTTCATCACCGCGGTGTTCGTGTACACAACGTGCGACGTGGTCATCGGCAAGCCGGCCGGGATCAAGATCGCGAGCTTCTTCATTGTGTCGATCCTGGTAACGTCGATGGTGTCGCGGATCGCCCGGGCCCGGGAGCTGCGGTTCGAGCGGTTCCACATCCCGGACGTGACGTCGCGGCTCCTGTGGGACACGATCAAGCACCTGGGGCTGACGATGCTGGTGCCGCACCGGCCCGGGCGGCGGTCGCTGGAGAGTAAGGAGAAGACGATCCGCGAGGAGCACCGGATTCCGCCGGACGTGATGGTGGTGTTCGTGCAGGTGGAGCTGGCCGACCCGAGCGAGTTCGCCCCGACCCCGGAGCTGACGGTGATCGAGGAGGAGGGGCGGTACGTGGTGCGGGTGCGGAACGCCGCGTCAATCGCGCACACGCTGGCGGCGGTGGCCCTGGAGATGGCGAAGGTGGGCAAGCCGCCGACGATCCACTTCGGCTGGACGGAGGAGAGCCCGGTGAGCGGGACGCTGGGGTTCTTACTATTCGGTGAGGGGAATGTCCCGTGGATGGTGCGCGAGCTGATGCAAAAGGCCGAGCCGGACCCGGCCAAGCGGCCGAAGGTGATGATCGCGGATAGCTGAGTGTGTTTACCCCTTCGGGGTAATATCAACAAATTATCAAGCGTTAATACGTCCATCGTCAGAACTTCAACTTCGGAATCAAGAACACCGCCGCGACGCTCGTCGCCAGCGCCACCACCAGCACCCCGCCCCACAACAGCCAATCCACCCCCTGCGGCTCGCCGTCGGCGCGCCGCTTCGACTTGCCCACCGGGATCAGCGGCCGTGTCGTGTCCTCCGAAACCGGGCGATAGTCTTGTGTCGGGTCGTAGTAGTTCACGCGCTCGCTCCTGGGCGGCTGTACGTAATCCACCGCCTCCGGGTCCGGACGCGGCGGCGGGTTGACCGGCGTCTGGGTGGGCGGAACCATGGGCGTCTGTCGGAGCATCTGCCCCGACGGGCTCGGGCTCTGCGTCGGCAACGGGGCTGGCTCGATCACCAGGTCGCGAAACTCCGGGTAAGACATCAGCCCCAGGAACTGCCCCTGCTTCGTCCGCCCGGCCCGGACGTTGGACGCGTCGCCCAACAGACCCTCGCGCAGCGCCTGGCGAATGCTCTGCGTTGTCCCCTTGACCGTGTGCGTCTCCCCGTCCTCGTCGCGATAGACCAGGTACCACAGGTCGGCCGGCGGGCGCTCGGGAACCGCCGGGGCCGGGGCCTTCAGCGGCGCCCCCATCAGGTCCTCGACGAACTCCTTGCACGACCCCGGCCGCTTGTCCGGGTCGCCGCTCATCGCCCGGCGGATGGCCCAGTCGGTCCGCTCGCTGATCCGCGGGTTCAGCTCCCGCGGCGGGATCAGCTCGTTGCGCACCTTGCGCATCCAGCAGTCAAGCGGGCCGACCTTGCCGAACGGGGCCTCCCCGGTCAGCATCGTGTACAGCGTGGCCCCGAGGCTGTAAATGTCGCAGCGGATGTCGGCGTTTTTGGCGTTGCGAAACTGTTCCGGGGCCATGAAGTTCGGGGTGCCCAGCCCGCGACCCGTCTTCGTCAGGTTCATCTCGTTGTCCACTTCCTTGACCAGCCCCAAGTCGGTGAGCTTCGCGACCCCGTCCGGGGTGAGCAGCACGTTGTCCGGCTTGACGTCGCGGTGGATGAGCTTCTGTTTGTGGGCCTTGTGTAGCCCCTGGCACACCTGGGCGATGACGCGGATGGCCTCGTCCTCGGCCATCGGCCCTTCGCGGTCCACCTTTTGGCCGAGGGACTCTCCCTCGACGTACTCCATGACCAAAAACGGGTTCGGGCCGGCGCCGTGGAAGTCGATGGCCCGGACGATATTCGGGTGGTCGAGCACCGCGGCCGTGCGGTACTCCTGCTCGAACCGCTTCAGGAGGACCGGGTTCTTGGCCGTGGCGGGTGGGAGGACCTTGAGGGCGACGATGTCGCCGGTGATGCGGTGGCGGGCCTTGTAGACCGACCCCATTCCGCCCTCGGCGATCTTGAGGAGGATGTCGTAGTCGCCGATCTGTTGGGGGCCGGCGGCCCGGGCGTCGAGCGGCATCCGTCACTCTCTCTGTCCCGGCCGAACGGTGACGGGCCGGGGCGGCAGGGCCATCTTACCGGGGCCGGGCGGAGGTTTCCTAACTGAATCCGGGCGGGCGAGCGGCCGCCGGGGGCGGGCGCAGCTGCCGGGTCGGGCGGGCTCCACCGGTCGAACAACCACTTCCCCCCGGCCCCCCTCTCCAAAGCCGAAAGCGGGGGAGGAAGTGCGGACACTTGGTCCGGCGCGCACGTTCGGTGCCGGGCGTAGAATGCCTCCTGACCCTTACTTAGCACACAATCCGGGCGCCCGGCGCGACCGGCCCGGCCGATCCCATCGCGCGGCTGGCTACCGCGGGCAAGAATCTGCGGCCAGATTTGCTTGTCAGGGTCCGGCCGAGTGGGCAAAATCAGAAGATAGTGAACCCGTGCGGTTTGCGGCAGAGATCAGTTCCCAGTTCCCAGTTCCCAGTTCCCAGTTGGAAGACGGTCCCGCCTCCGAGCGGGCGTCGCGAGTCGGAGATACCGGTCTTCTGCCTGGAACTTGGAACTTGCAACTTGGAACTTGGAACTCCCCGGGGAGGGGGTCATGAGCGGACTCGGCAAGGCGCTGATCATCCTCAACCTCCTGGCCGCCGGGGCGTTTGCCTACTTCACCCTGGAGAACTGGAAGGTTCGCCAGGAGCTGTCGTACGCGGCCCTGTCCCGCGAGGTGAGCCTCCGCGGCATCCCGCTCGACTCCCCCGAGAAGCCGCCCGCCGGGCTCGACAAGGACAATGTCGCATTCGTGTTCGTCGGCCCGGGCGACCGCCGCACCGAGACGCTCGCCAAGGACAAGCTCAACAAGCTGATCCCGCGCGGGGACGAGCTGCACGGGGGCGAAGCGGTCGCCGATCAGACCGCCGAGGTCAAGCGGCTTCAGGCGAAGGTGCTCGGCGCGATCCCCCCCGCGGCCCAGGACCCGATGCCGCGGTTCAACGCCTTGCGACGTCACCTGCTGAACCTCGCGTGGACCGGGGCGGACCGCGACGGCGCCAACGCGCTCTTTGACCTGCGTGACCGGAGCAAGGGATACCTGGCCCGCCGCGACCTGCCCTACCTGGCCCGCACGGCGTCGCAAGTGGCCGCGCTCAAGACCCTCGTGGACATCGCCGAAATGGGCGACCCGCAGGCAGTCGCCGACCCGGGCGTCCGGGCCGGAATGATCGCCGCGGCCAAGGAGTCGGTCAAGCGGTTCGTGCTGGGCGAGGTCGAAGGCGCGTCCGCCACGGAAGAAGGCCGGGCGGCGAAAAACGCCCTCGCCGACATCCTGCAAGGAAAGGGACAGCAGGGGGCGGTCCAGGGTGAGTTTGCCCCGCTGGCCGACCTCGCGGCCCAGCCGCTCGACGGGCGGCCGGCAATCGCCAACGCGACCGCGGCCATCGACAAGTACGTCAAGAGCAAGGCCCTGACGCCGGCCGAGACGGCCGTCCTCGGCGACGTCGTCACCCTGATCAACCCGCCGGCCGCCGGCTTCAACCTGGACGCGACGATCGACACCGCGGGCACGAACCGGCTGACGCAACACTTTGAAGAAGCTGCTCAACCGGCCAAGGCGGCCGGGAACTCGGCCGAGGGCAAGGCGCGGCGGATCGCGCACCTGCTCTACCACATCGATGCCCACCGCTACAACCAGCCGCCCGCGGCCGCGGACCGGAAGGCCTGGCACGAGCGAGTGGCGCTCATCGTCGGGTTGCCGGAGTATGTCCGGACCGCCGAGGCCGCGGCCAGCGAGTACGCGGAGGCGGCGCAGCGGCTCGTCGCGGCCATCACCGAGGAGCAAAGTACGTTCGAGGCCGAGTACCAGACGCAGGTCCAGCGGGTGCAGTTCCTGTTCTCCCAGTGGCTGGCCCTGGACACTCAATTCAAGGCCCAGGACAAACTGACGCAGGAGAACGAGCGGCTGCGAACCGAGCGCGAGACCGAGCGGAACAAGTTGCGCGAAGAGTTGCAGAAGGCTCAGCAGAATGCGAAGGAAGCGGTGGAAAAGCTGAAGGGCGCCCAGGGGAGGCTCTTCAACATCCAGAAGGACCTGCGGAACGCGCAGGACGCGATCCTGTCGCT
>DATFWZ010000372.1:0-5384 GCA_035258765.1 Gemmataceae bacterium | reverse complement strand
AATTTCGCTCGCCTTGATCCGCGTTACCATCCCCTGCAGGGTGATCAGCATCAGGTCGTCGGTATCCCGGACCGGCACCACGCCGACGACAAGGCCGTTCCGCTCGCTCGTCCGGATGTCCTTGAGCCCCTTGCCGCCGCGGCGCTGTTTGCGGTAGCGCATCCACGAACGCGGCGCGGCCGCCTCCTCTCCGGGCTCGCCGTCCGCGGCCGGTTCAGGCTCGTCCTCCGCCGGCTCCGGCTCGGGCAGTTCCCCGTTCGCCTCGCCATCGACCTCGGTGCCTACACCCGCGGTGTTCGGCCCGAACGGGGTCCGCTTGCCGTAGCCGTTCTCGCACACGGTCAGGAGCTGGCCGTCCGGGTCGGCGACGACCATGCCGACGACCTCGTCGCCCGACGACAGGTTGATCCCCTTGACCCCCTTGGTGGCCCGGCCCATCGGCCGGGCGTCCGCCTCGGAGAAGCGGATCGCCATGCCCTTGCGGGTGCTCAGTATGACCTCGTCGCCGGGGCGGACCAGGGCGACGTCGATGAGCGTGTCGCCCTCCTCCAGGTTGATCCCGATCACCCCGCCCTGTCGCGGGCGGCTGTACTCGGCCAACTCCGTTTTCTTCACCAGCCCGTTTTTCGTGGCCATGAGCAGGAAGGCATTCTCCTCGAAGTGGCGGACCGGGATCACGCCCTCGATCTTCTCCTCGGCCTTCAAGGTGAGGACGTTGGCGATCGACCGGCCGCCGCTGGTCCGCGTCCCCTCGGGGATGTCGTAGACCTTGAGCCAATGGCACCGGCCGAGGTTGGTGAAGCACAACAGGTAGGCGTGCGTGGACGCGACGAAGAAGTGCTCGATGAAGTCTTCCTCCCGGGCCCCGCCCTGCACCCCCTTGCCGCCGCGGTGCTGCGTCCGGAACGTGGACTTCGGCATCCGCTTGATGTAGCCGCCGTGGCTCATCGACACGACGACGTCCTCCTCGGCGATCAAGTCCTCGTGGCTGACGTCGCCCTCCTCGTCGCTGATCTCCGTCTTCCGCTTGTCCCCGTACTTGTCGCGGAGTTCCTTCAGATCGTCGCGGATGACGTCGCGGATGTTCTTCTCGTCGCTCAGCAGCCGCTCGTAGCCGATGATCTGCTCGCGCAGGCCGGAGTACTCTTTGAAGATCTCGTCGCGCTCCAGGGCCGCGAGCTGGCCGAGCTGGAGCCGGACGACCGCCTCCGCCTGGGCCTCGGTCATGTGGTAGACGTCCGCGACGCCCAGCTCGCGCTGCAACGCCGCGAACGGCTCGTCGCCGATCGCCCGGTTCAAGAGCGGGGCGGCCACGGACATCTCGACGAGCTGCCGCTTCGCGTCGTTCCGGTCGGGCGAGTTGCGGCAGATGCGGATCACCTCGTCGAGCGACGAGATGGCGATGAGCTGCCCTTCGAGGATGTGGCCGCGGCGCTTCGCCTCCCGCAGCAGGTATTCCGTCCGCCGCCGGATCACCTGGACCCGGTGCTTCAGGAACTCCTGCATCATCTCCTTGAGCTTGAGCACCCGCGGCCGGCCCTCGACCAGGGCCAGGAGGATGATGCTCACCGTCTTCTGGAGCGACGAGTACTCGTAGAGCTGGTTGAGCACCAGGTGCGGGTCGACGTCTTTTTTCAGGTAGACGACGATCCGGACCGGCTCGCCCATTCGCGGGGAGCTTTCGTCGCGGACCTCGTCGATGCCCTTGATCCGTTCGTCCTTGACCAGCTCGCCGATCTGCTCCGCCAGCCGGTTCCGCGTCTGCTGGAATGGGATCTCCTTGATGACGATCTGGGCCCGCTTTCCCTCTATGATGTCGGCCCGGGCCCGGAGCGTGATCCGCCCGCGACCTTGCTCGTAACCGACCCGGATCCCGTCCCGCCCGCGAATGATCCCCCCGGTCGGGAAGTCTGGCCCTTGCACACCCCAGACCTCGCGGTCGCCGTCCATCCGCTTTTCCATCAGGCCGGCGAGGGTGATGTCGGGGTCGTCGATGAGGCGGATGAGGCTCTCGCAAACCTCGGCCATGTTGTGCGGCGGGATTTCGGTCGCCATGCCGACGGCGATGCCGTCGGACCCGTTCACCAGCAGGTTGGGGACGCGGCACGGCAGCACCAGCGGCTCGCGGTACTTGCCGTCGTAGTTGTCGATGAAGTCAACGGTCTCGCGGTCGATGTCGGCCAGGAGGTCGGCAGCCAGGTTGGTCAGCCGGGCCTCCGTGTACCGCGGGGCCGCGGCCGGGAGACCGGCCAGCGAGCCGAAGTTCCCCTGACCGTGGACGAGCTTGTAGCGCAACACCCAGTCCTGGGCCAGGCGCACGAGCGTGTCGTAGATGCTCATGTCGCCGTGCGGGTGGTAGCGCTCCATGGTCCGGCCGACGATGGCCGCGCACTTGGTCGTCGCCGCCCCCGGAGTCAGGCCCATGTCGTTCATCGCGACCAGGATTCGCCGCTGGACGGGCTTGAGGCCGTCGCGGACGTCGGGCAGCGCCCGGCTGACGATGACGCTCATGGCGTACGTCAGGTAGCTATCGCGAAGCTCGTTTTCGATGTCGAGCGAAGGGATCGGCGGGGGCCCGGCGTCGCCGTTCGCGGCGGGGTTCGCGGGGGGCGGATTGTTGGGTGGATTGGCGGCCGCCAAGGTCGTGCCCTCCGGGTCAATTCTGCGATCGTCCGCCAAGCGGATCACCCGTCGCAAGTGGCTATAGATCAACCACTTGCGACGGGTGATCGGCGGCGGGATGGAACTCCGATTTGACTGTGTTATTCTACCAAAATCGCCCCTTTCGTGATAGGTCCGTGGGCCCGCGGACCGGAACTAATTCCAGCCCCCGCGGTCCAATTAGGAATGGTACAATCACCTCCCGAAACCTCCCTCCGGAGACCTCTCGTGCGCCGACTCCTCGCCGGCTTCGTACTCGCCGCAATCGCGTTCTGTCTGGCCTTCACAACCTCGCTCACCCCCGCCGCCGACCCGCCGGACAACCCCCGCGTCAAGGCCACGCGCGAGAAGATGCTCCCGGCCAAGCTGAAGCTGGACATCGACAAGAAGATGCTCCGGGCCATCATCTCGGACGACCTGCCGGCCGCAGTCAAGGAAGCGACTGGGCTAACCCTCAAGATCGATCCGGACCCCAAAGGTGTCACGCTGACCTCGTCGTTCGGCCCGTTCAAGGGAGAGATGACCCTGGAAGAGGTGCTGAACAAGATCTGCGAGGAAAAGAGTTGGGGCTGGTACGTCAACGTCGGCCCGGCGACCGATCAGAAAAACGGGGCGATCTTCCTCACGACAAACCCCAAGGAGCGCGGGTATAAAGAAGGGACCGGGCCCGGGGGTAAGGAGGTCGCCAAGAAGGAGGAACCCAAAGCCAAGGACAAGGCAAAGGAAAAACCCAAGGACGAGCCGAAGGTCGGGGACGCGGACCGGGCGGCCGCCGACCTGCTGACCAAGGCCAAGCTGCAGCTCAACCTGAAGCAACCGGAGAAGGCCAAGGCAACGCTCAACGAGATCATCGAGAAGTACCCGGACACGAAGTCCGCGACCGAGGCCAAGAAACTGCTGGAGAAGATCGGCCAGTGAAGCCGTGGGACCGCTACGCGGACGTCCCCTGGATCCCGCCGACATTCGCGGACGAGAACGGCCTCGTCGGCGTCGGCGGGACGCTCGACCCCCCCTGCCTGCTGCGGGCGTACGCGGAGGGCGTCTTCCCGTGGTTCAGCGAGGGGGACCCGATCCTCTGGTGGTCGCCCGACCCGCGGGCCGTGTTCGACATCCGCCGCGGACTGCACGTCTCGCGAAGGCTGGCTCGGACGATCCGCTCGGGCAAGTTCCAGGTGACGTTTGATCGGGCGTTCGGCGAAGTGATCCGGGCCTGCGGCGACCGGCCCGAAGGGACTTGGATTACTCGCGAGATGGTGACCGCGTACGAGGAACTGCACCGGCTGGGGTTCGCGCACAGCGCCGAGGCGTGGCAGGACGGGGAGTTGGCCGGCGGGACCTACGGGGTCGCGATTCGCGGGTTCTTCGCGGCCGAGTCGATGTTCTTCCGGCGCACGGACGGGTCGAAGGTGGCCCTCGCCGCCCTCTTCGACCGGCTCCAGGCCCGGGGGTTCGAATTGGTGGACACGCAAATGTTGACGGAGCACACCGAGCGACTGGGCGCGTTCGAGGTGTCTCGAGAGAAGTACTTGCAGATGTTGAAAAAGGCGGTGAGTAAGGACGCGGTCAAGTTCTGAGCCGCTTGCGGCTTGGCGACGAAGCGCCAAGCCGCAAGCGGCACCTGGCTAGTAGTCAATCCCAGCCTTCTTGGCCTGCTTTCGCAAAATCTCCTCGACCTTCTGGTCGAAACCCTCCTTGGCCTTCTTCCCTTCCTCCTCCAGCTTCTTCTTGGTGAACTCGTCGCGCTTCTTGGCGAGGTCGCGCGCCTCCTCGCGGAGTTTGTCGCGCTTCTTTTCGAGTTCGTCGAGGTAGGCCTGGCGCTTCTCCTTCGGGAGTTCCCGCAGCTCCTTCGGGAGCTCTTCGTCCTTGACGTCTTCGAGCTTCACCTTGCCGGCCTTGATGTCGGCGAGCAGGTCGTAGCTGTTGATCCCGCCCCGCCGGGCGTTGAACACCGCCCGGTCGGCGGCCAAACCCGGGGCAGCGACCGGCGGCGGGGCGAACCCGCCACCAATACCGCCGCCGAAGCCGCCGACTGCTCCCGGCGGTGCCGGTCCGCCGGCGCCGCCGCCAAACCCGCCAGTCCCGGTGGTCGGGACCACGGTTCCGGCCTTGGCCGTGGCGTCGCCCTTCGGGGCCTCGACCTTCACGGCCGGCGGGGCGGCCCCTTTCGGGTCGCCAGGCTTGCCTGGCTCGGCCTTGGCACCGTCCAGCGACTTCAGTCGGAACTCCTGATCTTTCTGCTGCTTCTCCTTGCTGCCGTACACCAAAGTCGAGTTCTCAAGCTCGGCGTTGATCTCGGCCAGCCGCTTGTCATGGGGGGTGATGACCCGGACCTGCGCCCCGTCCTGGGCGATCTGCACGTACGCGCCGCCCGCCTTGGACGAAATGTCCTGCCAGACCCGGGCGCACTCGGCGTCCCCGCCGCACTGCACCGTGTTGATCAGGATGCCTTTCTCCCCGGCCAGCTTGCAGGAGTCCGGGTATTTGACGTCGTCCTTGTAGTCCATGTGCGGCGGGGCGTCCCCGACCAGGAAGATGATCCGCAGCGTCTCCTTGTCCGTGGACCATTTGAACCTGGTCACGGACTCGTGCAGGGCCTGGTTGACCGACTCGGGCGTGTCACCGCCCCCCTCGGCCTTGTACTCCTTGATCGTCGCGTAGATCTTGTCGAGGTCGTCGGTCAGCTCGGTGAGCTTGGTGACGTAGGCGTCGCCGCGATCGCGGTA
>DATFWZ010000371.1:0-3746 GCA_035258765.1 Gemmataceae bacterium | reverse complement strand
ACACTCCTTGCAACGGTTGACAATGGTCGGATCGAACCGGCGGTGACGTGTTGTGAGGTAGGAGCCGCGAGCTTGGCGTTTATTCCCGCGATCCGGAGGACGTGTTACTCACCGGCTCAACTTGTCCGCGCCCGGCGCCGGCGTGAGTCCGATGGCGCCGAGGGCCGTGGTCAGGAAGTCGGTGGCGATTCGCTGCGCCAGAATGTCAATCTCCCGGCAGGCCGCGGCCCAGGCCTCGCCGGTCACCCCGGGCCTCCACGGGGCCGATCGCACTTCCAGGTACGCCTTCGACTTGGGCTCCGTCCCGCTCGGCCGCAGGACCACCTTGGCCAGGTCGCCGAGCCGGAAGATCAGGACGTTCCGCGAGGCCGCGTCGGTGGCCCCCTTGAGCGGCCCGAGGCGGCCGTTCTCGTCGCGCAGGTCTTCGAAGCCGCTCACGGCGAGGCCGCCGATCGTCGTCGGCGGTGCCTTCCGCAAAGCGTCGAGCATGCGGACCATGTTCGACTTCCCTTCAATCCCGGTCATCACCAGGTTGAGCACCTCGTTTCGAAAGTAACCGAACTGCCGGGCCAGCGCGTCGAGGTATTCTGGTACCGTCCGGCCTTGCCGCTTTTGTTCCAGGACCATTTCGGCCAGCAGGACTGCCGCTCCCCCGGCGTCCTTGTCCCGGAGTTCTGCGGTCGTTTGGATCCCGTGACTTTCCTCGCACCCGATTACGAAGTCGGCCGGGGTCCCGCTAACGTCCTCGTACGCTCCGGTCGATTCGAGCTGCCAGAGCACGTCCGCGATGTACTTGAACCCGACCAGGAGGTTCTCGATCACCTGGGCGTTGAAGTACCGGGCGATTCGGCCGACCATCGAGGTGGTTACCTCTGTCGTGATCACAATGGGCGACGCCGGCAGGCCGCCCGATTTCGCGAGCTGTGTCAGCTTGAAGTGTGTCAGGAGGGAACAAATCTCGTTCCCGGTGAGGAAGCGGTATTCCCCACCCCCGTCCGGGTCGCGGGCGGCGAGGCCGCCGATCCGATCGGCGTCCGGGTCGGTGGCGACCGCGAGGTGCGCTTTGTGCTCGCGGGCCACTCCCTCGGCCCGGTCCAGCGACTCGCGGACTTCCGGGTTCGGCGTCTTCGTGACATTGGGGAATTGACCGTCGGGGGCCATCTGCTCGGGGACCGGGATCGGCTTGAACCCGACGGCCCGGAGCGCCTCCATCGCGGTCATCGACCCGACGCCGTGCAGCGGCGTGTAGACGACCCGCAGCTCGTCGCCCCGCTGAGGATTCGTGACACTCTGCCGTCGGCACAACTCGATGTAGGACTTGTGTGCCCGATCATCGAGGAAGTGGACCTTGCCGCCGCGTACCGCATCCCCCCACGGGATCGACTTGATGGCCGACACCTGGTCCACGAAGTCGGACATGATCTGATCGTCGGGCGGGACCGGCTGCCCGCCGCGCTCGTCGTAGAATTTGCCGCCGTTGTCGTCCGGCGGGTTGTGCGAGGCCGAAATGTTGAGCCCGCCGTGCGCCTTCAGGAGCCGGATGGAAAACGATAGCTCCGGGGTGGCGAGGTAGCGCGGGCTGTCCGGCGGGAGGATGTGGGCGTGGATGCCGTTGGCCGCGTAGACCCGGGCCGCGAACTGGGCGAAGTCGCGGCTGGACAGGCGCAGGACCGGGTTCGGCAGCGCCGGGTTATAGACCTTTCGCTTGTCTTCAAATTGCCGCACGTCGTAGGCGAGGGCGACGAACAGTTCGCGGACCCCGGGGAACCGCGCCTTGAGGTACTCGCAGTGACCCTGCACGGACGCCCCGAGGGTCCACAAGTTCATGCGGTTCGGGCCGACGCCGACGGCCCCGCGGCGGCCGCCGGTGCCGAACGGGAGCACCTGGTAGAAGGCGTCGAGCAGGTCGGCCCATTTGCCGACCGAGATCTGCCACTCGATTTGCGGCCGGTAGGGCGTGAACTCCGGGCCGGTGAGCCATTGGCGAAGGAAGTCCCGGGCCCGCGACCGGAATTCCGGTTGGGCGTCCACGGTTTGAAAGCCCTGGGTCGCGGCGGCGAGCAAGTCCATGCGGACGGTCCCGACGAAGGACGCGGAGGTGGGGGCAGGACTACTGTAATGCCGTCGACTGGGGCGGGCAATCACGCCTTTGCGTTCGCGGCGTTCGCCGAAAGCTTGCAGAAATTCGTGCGGGTCAAGTTCACATCGATGCCCGACAAGGCCGAGGTGTAGATCGACGACGTGAAGAAGGGAACCGCCACGTTCATCGCGTTTCTTAACTGGGAAGGGAGTAGGAGATCGAAGCCATTTCTGAAAGCGAATCGGCGCACAAGTAGGAGGAGTTCAGCTCCGGAGAAGGGCGGTGAGACCCGATGCAGCTGAACAAGTACTGACCCGGCGGATCGCGCACGCGCCACGCAGGCACAATCCGTATAAATTTGTTGCAAGGTAGGTTGAGAGTGGCTATAACGAGCGTTGGATGCCATAAATCGTCCTATCTGTCTACACTCCATACTCTCTCCCGCAGGTGTCGTCATGAGGAGCATTCGGATTCAGCCGACCAGACTGAGGAAATCTCGAGTCGGCTTCACGCTGATCGAGCTGCTGGTGGTCATTGCGATCATCGCCATCCTGATCGGACTGCTGCTCCCCGCTGTCCAGAAGGTCCGCGCGGCCGCCGCGCGGATCAAGTGCACCAACAACCTCAAGCAAATCGGCCTGTCGATCCACAACTACCACGACACGATGGGCTTCCTGCCGACCGCCGGGTCGTCCGACGGCAAACCGTTTTCCAGCGGCCCGTGGCCGAACGGCGGGGAAGGCACCAACTGGTCCGTCTACATCTTGCCGTACATGGAGCAGGGGAACATCTACAGCCGGCTGACGTTTAACGGAGACGCCGGGTGGACGGACGACCAGAATCAGCCGAACTGCTCGGCGCGGAACAACGTCCTCCTGGCGGTTGGCGCGATCATCCCGATGTACCGCTGCCCGTCCGACCCGCGACCGGACCTGATCCGAAACGACTCCAACGTGCGCGATGCGAGCGGCTCGGAAAACGCCTACAAGGTGTGTCGGAACAGCTACGTGGCGATCGCCGGGGCAGTCGATCGGCTGGACGCGGCCGGCCTGTTCCGGGAGAGCCGGAACACAGACGCCTCGAGCTGGTCCATTGACTTCGGCATCACCGCCTGGGGCGGGATGATCGTCCCGGCGTACAGCCGGGTCACGTTCAACACGGTCACGAAGGGGCTCAGCAACACCGTGATGATCTCCGAACAGTCCGACTACCTGTCCTTCGTGGACCCCACGACCGGCGCGGACAGGAAGGCCGATCAATTTTCGATGACGTCCACCGGGGGTGGCCTCTTCCGCGGCCACCCGGGCACGTACCGCGACGGGATGGGCAACCTGTCGGACGGGGCACGCTGGATGGATTCGCGCGGGCAGACGTTCACCACCATCCGCTACCGGATCAACCAGAAGACTGGCTGGGCGCCGCGGGTGCCCAACGTCGGCGTGTCCCCGCAGCGATGGAACAGCGAAGGGGCGAACGTCCCGCTCGTGTCCGCTCACAGCGGCGGGGTGAACGCGCTGGCCGGGGACGGATCGGTCCGGTTCCTCAGGGACTCCACCGACCTGCTCATGCTGGCCCGGTACGCCACGCGGGACGATCCGGGTGTCCTCCAGCTCGATAACTGAACCGCGGGGCCGCTTCGACATCGTGCATTTCGTGGCGGGCCGGC
>DATFWZ010000370.1:0-8665 GCA_035258765.1 Gemmataceae bacterium | reverse complement strand
CCTGTACACCGACCCGCCCGGCTCGCTCTTGCCGTTCGGGGGAGCACAGGCCTACAAGGGCTTTGGACTCGGGCTGTTGATGGACGCCCTCACGGGCGGCCTATCCGGCGGGGAGTGCAGCCGACCGGATCGCCCCATGTTGGGACGCGGGAATGCCGTCCTGTTTGTCCTTTGGGACGTAGACCGATTCGCCGGAATTGACCAATTCACCGGCACGGTCGGTGACCTGGCGGAGTACGTCCGCGCGACCCCGCGGGCGGTAGGGGTCACCGAAATCACGCTTCCCGGTGACCCGGAACGTCACATCCGGGAACGGCGCTCGGCCGAGGGCATCCCGATCGCGGAAGGGACGTGGTCGCTGCTCACAAAGCTCGCGTCGGACTTGGGCGTCGAGGTGCCGGCATGAGCGCCCCGATTGCCGCCCTCGTCAGCGGGAGCGGGACCACCCTGCAAAACCTGATCGACCGCATTGCGGCCGGCACGTTGCCGGCCCGGATCGTCCAGGTCGTCTCAAGCAAGCCCAATGTCCTCGCCATCGAGCGGGCCCAGAAGGCGGGGTTGCCCGTCGCGGTCAGCGAGCGCCAGTCGTTTGCGAACATCGACGATTTCAGTCTGGCCACGTTCGACCTCTGCCGCCGATCGGGTGCCGAACTCGTCTGCCTGGGGGGCTATCTTCAGTTGCTGCGCATCCCGGCGGACTATCGTCTGAGGGTCACGAACATCCACCCCGCACTATTGCCGGCGTTCGGCGGCAAGGGCATGTACGGGCACCACGTCCATGAGGCCGTGCTCCGCTATGGGGTCAAGGTGTCCGGGTGTACGGTTCACTTCCTTGATGATCAGTTCGACCACGGGCCAATCATCGCCCAGCGGGCGGTGGAAGTACGGGACGACGACACGCCCGACTCCCTGGCGGCCCGCGTCTTCGGGGCGGAATGCGAGTTGTACCCGGAAGTCATCCGGGCGATCGTCGAGGGTCGCGTGACGGTCGACGGGCGGGTGGTGCGCGTGAGGTGATGCCGCCTATCGCAGTGCCTTGTCCGCGATGTCCTGCCGGTAGTGAGCGCCTTTGAAGTGGATCTTGCTCACGGCCTTATACGCCTGTTTCTTCGCCTCGGCCAGCGTATCGCCGCGGGCCGTCACGCCGAGCACCCGGCCGCCGTCGGTCACGACCCGGCCGTTGTCGAGCCGCGAGCCGGCGTGAAACACTTTCACGTCGGACATGCGTGACACTTCGTCGAGACCGGTAATCGGCTTACCCGTTTCGTACCTTCCCGGATAGCCGGCGCTGGCCATGACGACACACACGGCCGGTCGCGGGTCCCAGACGATCTTCGACTCGTCGAGCTCCGACAAGGTCTCGTCCACGACTGCCTCGAGGAGGTCCAGCAGGTCGCTGCGGAGGCGCATCAACAGAGGCTGCGTCTCCGGGTCGCCGAACCGGGCGTTGAATTCCAGCACGCGCGGCCCCTGGTTGGTCAGCATGATCCCGCCGTAAAGGAGCCCGCTGAATGGGTAGCGGCCCCGCTTCATGGCGTGGACGACTGGTACGAAGACCTCGCTCTCGATCCGAGCCATGAGCTCCGGCGTGCCCCGCGGTGCCGGGCAATAGGCCCCCATTCCCCCCGTGTTGGGCCCGCGGTCCCCGTCGAAAACGGGCTTGTGATCCTGCGACGGCGGTAACGGCAGGATCGAGCGCCCGCCGACCAACGCCAGGACGCTCAACTCCTCCCCTTCCAGCTTCTTCTCCACTACGACCTGCCGGCCCGCCTTCCCGCCGAACTCCTCCTGGATCATCACCCGGTCAATCGCCCTCTTCGCCTCGTCGCTCGACGCGCAGACGATGACGCCCTTGCCTGCTGCGAGGCCGTCGGCCTTGACGACCACCGGGTATTCGCGAGTGTCCACCCAGTACTTGGCCGGCTCGGGGTGGTCGAAGATCTTGAACTCGGCGGTCGGCACGTCCGCGTGCCGCATGAGCTGCTTGGAGAAGACCTTGCTCCCCTCGATCCGGGCCGCGGACTGGCTCGGGCCGAAGACGCGGAGCCCCTCCTTCTGAAACACGTCAACGATGCCGTTGACGAGCGGCTCTTCGGGGCCGACGACGGTGAGCCCGATGCGCTCCTTCTTGGCGAACCGGACCAGTTTGTCGAACTCGTTCACGTCGATGGGGATGTTGGCCCCGTCAACCGCCGTGCCCGCGTTGCCGGGTGCGCAGAACACCCTCTCGACGCGGGGCGACTGGGCCAGCTTCCAAACCAAGGCGTGTTCGCGGCCGCCCTTGCCGATGACCAGGACTTTCATGTGCGGCCTATCTGGGCGCGAAGAGCGGGGAGTTCCGGAAGCGCCGACAACTCAGGCGTTGAGGGATTTGTAAGTCTGTCCCGACGTTCAGGCAACGCGTCCCGAAACCCTGCCTTCCCCACAGACAAATCGGGTCTAAAATGCATTGATACCTCCCGCCAGCCATAATCCTGCCGGACGTCATTCATGAAAGCCCTATTCCTGATTGCGGACGGCTTCGAGGACTTACAGTTCTTCTGCCCCTACTATCGGCTGCGCGAGGACGGCGTGGCCGTCACGATCGCGTCCGCGGTTGATAACCACGCCGCGACGGGCCTCCATGGGTACATCGTCGAGCCCGACATGCCCGTTCCGGAACTCAATCCCTCCGAGTACGACATACTCGTCATCCCCGGCGGCCGGGCCCCGGAGAAGCTGCGGCTGCGGGAAGAGGCGGTGGACGTCGCCCGGACGTTTGTGCAAGACGGGAACCTGGTCGCGGCGGTCGGCCATGGGGCGCAGCTCCTGATCAGCGCGGGGGCACTCGACGGCAAAAGCGTGACCTGTGACCCAGGCATCCGCGATGACATTCGGAGCGCGGCCGGCTCGTACCGCGACGAGGGGGTCGTCGTGGACGGCCCGCTCATCACCGCCCGCGGTAACGACGAGCTGCCGGAATTCTGCGAGCAAATCATCTACGCCCTCGGGGCCAAGGCGCGCTGACCAAACTCGCCGCCCCCGGGCGCCCGTCGTACACCAAGCGGGATGAAGACGCTCGCCGAGTTCCAGGCGGTCTACCAACTTCCCCTTCCCGAGCTCGTGTTCCGGGCCGCCGAGGTCCGGCGGGCCCATCGCGGGCCCGTGGACGTTCAGCGCTGCGCCCTCCTGAGCATCAAGACCGGCGGGTGTCCAGAGGACTGCGCGTATTGCTCCCAGAGCGCCCACTACGACACGCCCGTCACGCGCGAGCCGCTCATGGGCGTTGAGGAGGTGAAGGTGCGGGCCCGCGAGGCGCGTGACCGTGGGGCCACCCGATTTTGCATGGGGGCCGCGTGGCGCGGGCCGAAGGACGGCCCGGAGTTCGACGCGGTCCTTGACATGGTCCGCGAGGTCCGGACCCTCGGCATGGAAGTGTGCGTCACGCTCGGGATGCTCACCGCCGACCAGGCCCGGCGACTCAAGGTAGCCGGGCTCACCGCCTACAACCACAACCTCGACACCTCCCGCCGGTACTACCCGGAAATCATCACCACCCGAACCTACGACGACCGGCTGGAGACCCTTCGGCACGTCCAGGCAGCCGGAATCTCCGTCTGTTGCGGCGGTATCGTCGGCATGGGGGAGACGGAGGACGACCGGCTGATGATGCTGGTCGAGCTCGCGCACCTCGATACCCCGCCGGAGAGTGTGCCGATCAACTGCCTCATGCCCGTGCCGGGCACGCCACTGCAAATGGCGCCGCCGGTCGATTCGGTCGAGCTGGTCCGCTTGATCGCGACGGCCCGGATCGCGTTCCCGACGGCCCGCGTCCGCCTCAGTGCCGGCCGCGACCGCATGAGCCGCGAGCTCCAGATCCTGTGCTTCCTGGCCGGGGCCGACTCGATCTTCTTCGGCGCCAAACTCCTCACGGCCGGCAACCCGGACGAGGACGCCGACGCCGCCTTGTTTCGCGCGCTGGGCCTGCCCGTCCCGGGCGGCTGTCCCGCATGAGCCTGCACGACCGCTGGACTTCGGCCCTCGAACAGCTCCGGGCGCAGGGGCGGTATCGACAGTTCACCCTGCCGCGCGGGATCGACTTCACCTCCAACGACTACCTCGGCTATGCCGCCCGGGCCGACCGGGTCGAATCCGATTTGTCCCGATCGGGAGCCGCGTCCCGACTGCTCCGCGGGCATCACGAAATCTGGGACCGGGTCGAAACCGAACTCGCCGACTGGCACGGAGCCGAAGCGGCCTTGATGATGACGAGCGGCTACGCCGCGAACGAGGGCCTCATTTCGACACTCGTCGAGCCCGGCGACTGGGTGGCCACGGACGAGTTGAATCACGCGTGCATCGTGGATGGGCTGCGGCTGGCGCGCTGCCGCCGGTTTTCTTTCCGTCACAACGACCTGAACAACCTGGAAGATGCCCTGCGAGCGGAGGCCGCCCGGAACGAGCCGGACCGCGAGCGCTTCATAATTACCGAGTCGCTTTTCAGCATGGACGGCGACCGGCCGCCGCTCCAGGAAGTTGCCGACCTTGCGGAGCGGTTCGGCACGCACCTCATTGTTGACGAGGCACACTCGACCGGATGTTTCAGGCCCACGGGTTCCGGTTGCGTTGATGCGGCGGGAATTCGCAACCGGGTCCTGGCATCCGTTCACACGGGAGGGAAGGCTCTCGGCGTACCCGGCGCTTACATCATCGGATCGACTATGCTGAAGGACTATCTGACTAATCGCTGCCGGCATTTGATCTTCACCACCGCCATGCCCCCCGCCATCGGGGCCTGGTGGGTCGCCGCGATTCCCCGAGTGCAAGCGGATGAAGTCGGCCGGCGACGGTTGCACTCAAACGCCGCCCTCGTGCGCGCGGAACTGGCCCGTGCCGACGTCGCGGCGCGAGGGACGGAATACATCGTCCCGGTAATCGTCGGCGACGACGCGCGGGCAGTCACCGCGGCCGCGCGACTGCAAGCAGCGGGGTTCGACGTACGTGCGATCCGGCCGCCGAGCGTCCCGCCGGGCACATCGCGGCTTCGTGTGTCGGTCCACGCTGACCACGAGCCGGGAGTCCTGCGGCAACTCGCGGCCGCCATCGCGGAAGCCCTGCGCCATGTCTGACGTCGTCGTCCTCGGTACTGACACGGACGCGGGCAAGACGACCTTCGCCCTCCTCTGGCTGACGGCCTTCGCGGACCGTTTCGCCTACTGGAAGCCGGTAGAAACTGGCCCCTCCGACACAGACCTCGTCCGCCGGCTGGTTCCGGCCGCGACCGTCCACGAGCCGGCGCTGCGACTCGCCGAGCCGGTCGCCCCGGCGCTGGCCGCCCGCCGCGAAGGGCGGGTCGTGCCGATCGCCACGGTGATTGCGGGTCTCCGACCTTTAGATCCCAAGGCGCTACTGATCGAGTCCTTTGGCGGCCCGCTGTCGCCGCTGAATGAAACTGAGCTCCAGGTCGCACTCGTCCGTCGCCTCGCGTCGCCTGCCATCCTGGTAACCAATTCACAAGTCGGAGCAGTCGGTCGGGCTCTCGCAAGCCTGCGCGTGCTCGCGATGGAAGGGGTGAGCGTTTGGGCCGTCGTCCTCATCGGCCCGCCGGACGACTACGCCGCAGAAAAGATCGAACGACATGGCAGCGTTCCGGTAATCAACTTTCGTCCACCGAACGCTTGGGACGCCACTTCCTTAGTCTCAGCCGTTGAAGCGCAGCGGCCCGCGCTTGAATCTTGCCTGTCGATACTGGTTCCCTCCGAGACATCGCCCGCAGAGGTTGACTCGCTGGTCGAACGCGACCGGCGACACGTCTGGCACCCGTACACACCGCTTCGCGATACAGCGGGGCCGATTCCCGTCGTGGGCGCCGCAGACGAATTCCTCGATCTTGGGGACGGCCGCCGTCTGATCGACGGCATCTCCTCCTGGTGGACCATCCTGCACGGACATCGTCACCCGGAGCTCATGTCCGCGCTGCGGCGGGCCAGCGAACGGATTGACCACGTACTTTTTGCGGGCATTACGCACCCGTTCGCGGTCGAGCTGGCGGACGAGCTGCTCCGGACCGCCCCGTGGAACGGCGGTCGCGTGTTCTTTTCGGACAACGGCAGCACCGCCGTCGAAGTCGCCTTGAAGATGGCCTACCAGTACTGGTGCCACCGCGGCGAACCGCACCGGCGCTTGTTCGTCGGGTTCGACGGGGGGTATCACGGCGACACCTTCGGGGCGATGGCGGTCGGCCGCGACCCGATCTTCTTCGGCCGGTTCGAGCCGCTCCTGTTCCGGGCCGAGCGGATCCCAATCTCTCCGGAACGGCTCGACGACCTCCTGACACGCACTCGTGAAGTCGCCGCCGTGATTATCGAGCCGCTGGTCCAGGGCGCCGGCGGCATGCGAATGCACTCGCCAGCGACATTGAGCGATCTCCACGCCGTCGCACGACGTCACGGCGTCCTTTTCATTGCCGATGAAGTAATGACCTGCGCCCGGACCGGATCATTTTGGGCACACACCCGGGCTGGCATCGCCCCGGATCTCATCTGCGCGGCCAAGACGCTCGCGGGCGGGGTCCTGTCTTTGGCAGCGACGCTCGCGGCGCCCGAAGTTGTTGCCGCGTTCGACACCGACGACCGGGCCCGGACCTTTTTCCACGGCCACTCGTTCACCGCCCACCCGCTCGCGTGCGCGGTCGCCGTCGCGAACCAGCGATTGATCCGCACGGGTAACTGGATTTGGCACACGGATCGGATCCGCCGGGCCTGGCAAGAGGCGGCGGAGTCGTTGCGTGTGTTTCCGTGGATTACCGACGTCCGCGTTTGTGGCACAATCCTCGCATTGGACGTGGAAGCGCCGGGCGGCTACCTCGCCGACGTCGGCCGACGAATGTTCGAGGCGAGTCTCGAGCGGGGGGTGTTGCTGCGGCCGCTCGGGAATGTCCTCTATGCGTTACCGCCACTGCGTACCTCGGACGAGTCGCTCGGGCGCATCGCGGAGGCGATGCGGGCCGCCGTCCTGGCCGCCGGGAGGTGATCGTGGTGTACGTGGCCGTTGTTGCGGTGCTCGTCTTCCTGGCCGTCGCCTACGCGTGGTACTTGTCGTCGCAGGCGCGGGTGTGGGTCGTGCGCGTCCGGGACGGCAACCTGGTGTTGATGAAGGGTAAGATCGCCCAGACGGTCGTTGCCGACTTGGGCGAGGTGCTTCAGCGGCACTCGGTTCGACGTGGCGCGCTCTATGGGATCAACCGTCGCGGGCGGGTGACCCTGGGGTTTTCCCGGTCGATCCCGCCGAGTTGCCGGCAATCGCTGCGAAATGTCTGGTCGATGCACGCCCGGTGATGGAACAAGAAGAGCCCCGCCGGCCGGCGGGGCTTCAGGTGTTTTCGGACGACTCGCGGTTCTTACATCGTCCCGCAGCAGACGGGCGTGCCGCCCATCATCAGGCAGCAGGTGCAGCCGGCCTTGAGGCAGGCGGCCATGCAGTCGCAGCAGCCCTGGATCATGGCCATGCACCCGGCGTCGCCGCTGGTGCAGCTCACGACGCATCCGTCCTTGGTCATCTCGCACTTGCACATTCCCATTAGCAGGTTGCAGGTGCAACAGACCATGCCGTTCATCATGCAGCAGGTGCTGCACATGCCGCCGGCGAGCATGGTGCAAAGGTTTTGCATCATCGCCCGGGCGACGGCATCGTCGCAGGTGCAGGTCATTTTCATGCCGCCCTGCATCTTCTCGACCGTCATCTTGCACCGGGGCACCATCATCATGTTCGGAGCCATGGGTGCCGTCCCCATGCCCGGCATCGGCATGCTGCCCATGCCGGGCATGCCCATGCCCATGCCGGTCCGGTCCATCATCATCGTGCTGGTCATGATTCTCGCTCCCTGAGTCGGAGGGCCCGTACCCCGGGCATCCCCATTACCAACCGTCCCCCCGCGGGTCCTCCCCGCGGAAAAAACCAGTCAAATCGGTTGCCCGGCCTTGTCCGCCGGGCAAAGTGTGTTAGGATTCCCTTCAGGAAACATCACTTTGCGAATGATAATAGTCCTGTAGAAAGTTCACTCCGCAAGTGATCGTAAACGAGGACCGAGCAATGTTGCTCCACCGGTTCCGTGAGTTGCTTGAACAACCTCTCGCTCCCCAGCCGACGACAACCGGGAACGTGGCCCCGTTCGTTGCTTGTCCCGCCCCTCTCGCCATGGTCATGTCCGCGGCCCAGCAGGCGCAAATTGCTTACCTCTACAGTTTGGCCTACGAACACGCTCAGGCGCAGGTGGCCCCGCCGCGAACCGCCCGCCTTCAGTTCTCCTTGAATTAGCAGCAAAAGTCCTCGGGTGCTGCCGACGAGCCGGGGCGGAGAAGGATCTCCGCTCCGGTTTCTTCATTCCTGGCGGCGGCAGCATATCACGACTTACCGAGACTGACCAGCATTTTCGCTGCAATTGACCAGTCCGGGCGCTTGGGACTGTCTATGGTCTGCCGGTGATCGCGCGGTATCCGATTCGGCGGCGACAACTGTCAGCCGGTCCATGTCAAAAAGCACTTTGGCACTGATTTTAGTCGTCTTTGTTCCCGACTCCCGGCTTGCCTGCACCATCCATGCGCAAGGCCGCGAAAAAAGGTGGGCAAAACGACCAACTCCGACGCTCTCAGAGTCTCGTCAACATCCCGGTTGGCGCAGCCAGGAT
>DATFWZ010000369.1:0-3883 GCA_035258765.1 Gemmataceae bacterium | reverse complement strand
ACGCGACGCCCCCGTTGGTCAATTTGTCCACGGTCCGCCGGTTCGCGTCCACCCACGCGAGGTTTCGCAGTGCCCGCTCGCTCCCGGCCGGCACGACGATCACCTCGCGGCTGCCTTTCCCGTCGGCCGTCGGCCCGACCTTTATCACCGTCTGCTTCCCGGCCGTCCCCTCGAAGTGTCGATACACCTCGTCCTCCCCGCGAAGCTCCTGCCCATTGACCGCGAGCAGGAACTCGCCCTCCTTGACGCCGGCGCCGGGTTGTGTGAGCGGGGCCCGCAGCCCCGGGTTCCAGCTCTCCCCGCGATAGACTTTCACAATCCGGTGCCGCCCGTTCTCGACCGCGTAGTCGGCCCCCAACAGCCCGCACTTGCGACTCTCGGCTCGCGGGAAGTCGCCACCCCCCAGGTAGACGTGCTGCAGGCTCAATCCGGCGAGCAACTCATCGAGCAAGTAGTTCAGGTCGTGCCGGCTGCCGAGCCCGGCGAGGTAGCCCTCGTGTTCGGCCCATGCAGTCGTCAGGTCGTAGCCGTGGAAGTGGGGGTCGTAGAGGAAGTCGCGCTGGACGCGCAACACCTCGCGATAGATCTGTCGCCACTCCGCCCGAGGGTCAACGCGGACCTCCAGCCCGTCCATCTTCAGCGCCCCGTCGCCCGGCTTCGGCGGCGCGATCGTCCCGACCAGGAACCAACCCTCCCCCTGCCTGAAGAGCATCTTTTCCCCGTCGGCCGAGACCGCGACGTGCGTCGCCCCCTCCGTCAGCTTCTCCGCCTTCCGCTTGGACATGTCGAACCGGTGCACGGCGGTCGGCGCGACCGCCGGGTCGATCGGATTGTCGTCCGCGAACATCAGCGACGGCCCCTCCAGGAGCAGGAACGAACCCTCCTTCCCGGCAAGCAGGCCGATGTAGTTCTTGGGCGGGACCGGAAGTGATAGCGTCCGCTGGTCGAGGTCTTCCACATCGACCTTCGCCTTCTTCGGCTTCGGCCCCTTGTCCGCGTCCTTCTTGTCCTTCTCCTTTTCCTTGTCGGTGTCCTTGGGCTTCTCGTCGTCACTCTCCGGCGCGAGGGGCGACGGGTCGTCCTTGTTCAACACGACGACGTACACACTCCGCGTCACCCCACGATTGATGATCGACATCCCCGATCCGACCGCGGGCCCGATGTCCGTGCTGGCCGCGAAGTACAGGTACTTCCCGTTCCGGTCGAACGCCGGGTACCGGGCGTCACTCATCCCGTCGGTGACCTGGTGCGTCTTGCCGGTGTCGAGCGAATGGATGAAGACCGCGTACAGGTAGTTCTTGAGCGACCGCGCGAACGCGATCCACTTGCTGTCCGGCGACCAGACGGCCGCGGCCGGGGGGTCGTCGTCGTACGGGGCCGTGTCCACCTTGGTCGATTTGCCGGTGCCGACGTCGAGGCACCACAGGTTGAGCCGCTTGTCCTGGTAGGCGATCTTCTTGCCGTCCGGCGACCACGCCGGGTTGTAATAGAACGACGGCGCGTCGCCGAGCTTGAACTTCTTCACCTCGCCGCGACCGTCCTGAGCCCGGACGTGCAGCTCGTACTCGCCCGACTCGTCCGAGAGGTACGCGACCGACTTGCCATCCGGCGACCAGGCCGGGTCGCGCTCGGCAGCGCCGGGGGTATTGGTCAGGTTGCGGGCGTCCCCCTTCTCGGCCGGGACGGTCAGGATCTCCCCGCGGGCCTCGAACACCGCCCGCGACCCGCTCGGCGAAAGTCCGGCCTTCTGGATGTTCTTCGCGACCTTCTCGATCTTCGGCCGCACGCCCGGCAGGTCGGCGGCCACCTTGACCGCGATCGGCTTCGACTTCTCAGTCTTCAAGTCGAACAGGTGCAGCGACCCGAACTTGTCGTAGACGATGGCATCCGCGCACGCGGACGCGGACTTGATGTCGGCCCCCGCCGGGTCGAGCACGCGGCGGACTTGTTTCGACGACGGATCGTAGGCGAACAGCGTGGTCGGCCCGTCGCGGTCGGACAGGAAGTAGACGCGATCGCCGACCCACATCGGGTTGAAGTCGTTGGAGTCGGTCCGCGGGACCTTGGTGATGGACGAGTCGGCCAGGTCGGCAATCCAGACCGCGGACGCGGTGCCGCCGCGATAGTTCCGGATCGGCCGGAAGCCGCCGGGGAATTGCGGCTTGTTGGAGAGCGGCACGTAGGCGATGCGCTTGCCATCCGGGGAGAGCGATCCGTCTTCGGCCTGCGGCAGCGGCAGCTCGGCCGGCTGCCCGCCGGTGACGGGGACGATGAATAGCTTGATGAGCCGGGCGTAGCTGGTCCGCGGGGAGCGGAAGACGATGGACTTGCCGTCGGGGGTCCAGCCGACGGGGACGTCCGGGTCCGGGTGGTGGGTGAGCCGTCGCGGAATGCCGCCTGCGGCCGGGACGACATAGACGTCGAGGTTGCCCTCATACTCGCCCGCGAAGGCGATCTGACTCCCGTCGGGTGAGAAGACCGGGTAGCTCTCGAGCCCGACGCCCGCGGTGAGCCGACGGGCATCGCCGCCGGCCCGGTCCACAACCCATAAGTCGCCCGCATACGCGAACGCAACGAGCTTCTCACTGACCGCCGGCCGCTGGAGGAGGAGGGGCGGGTCGGCGTCGGCGCGGGCGACGAGCGGCAACAACACCAGGGCCAGGAGCGAGCAGCGCATGGGTGAACCCCGGGATAGGAGGACGGGATGCGGAGAGTGGTCGGGGGTATGGTATGTAGACGAGAAGACTTGAGCGCGGTTGGAGACGAGTCCCTCGACACCGTCGCCCCCGACTTTGGGGGGAGAGGGTTGGGGGTAGGGTTGGGCGGAGAGGGGGTCCTGTTCCCGTCAGCCAAGCGGGGGTTGGCCTCATCTATGGATTACATTTGGGATGGCCGGTGTATTTCTTGGACAGCTCAAGGCCAACAACGGAACTCGTGAATGCGGTCGCCTCACGGCTAGGTGCCAGGTAGATGGGCTGGCAGGTGTTTTGGACGAGGCCTGGGACGGCCGGGGTTCGTTTCAAAGTAGTCGCAAATGCCGAGATATGTCGGTGAACGGGGGCCGTCTCTCGGCTGGTCGCCACCGCAGCGACCGACAAATCGGCGGCCCAGAGACGCTACTCCCCCGCCCTTGACTCCCCGCAAACCCCCACGCTACACTCCCCCCTCTTCCCGACAGGAGGTTGGCGATGACGACACGGATGATGAGGCGGGGGGTCGTCCCCGTCGCGTGCTTGCTGCTGATCGCCCTGGCCAGCGGGCATGGTTACCCGCAAACCGAAAAGGTTGCCCCTGAGACGCCGAAACCCGTCCGATTGGTCGATGACTTGCAGCCACCCAAGGACGACTCGCCGCCCAGGCGGGCGGTCCCGAACGTCGATCCGCCACCGCCCGTCCGCGGGGCCACGCCCGCGGCAGCCCAGACAGTGGACGAGCTGATCAACCGCCTCGAAGATCTTCGGAAGCAGAAGGCAGAACTCGAAAAGCAGGAGAAGGCGGTCGTCGAACAGCTCCGCGAGCGCCTGAAGAGCCAGACCGACCGGCTCGCGAAGCTGGGGATCGTTCCTCTGGCCCCCGAGCCGCGGGAGGAGCGGAAGGATAAGGACGCGGACGATACGCTTCCGTTTCTGAAGAAGTAGCCGGCTCCGCGACCAGGCGGGGCACCAGGCGATGGCGGGCGGGCTGTCTCGTTAGCCGCGACGCGGAGGCTTTGCGCAGCGGAGCGCGTCACGTCGCCTGCGCCGGGCGCTGAACGAAGCCCCCGGCTCGCACGCGTGACGCGCTCCGCTGCGCAAAGCCTCCGCGTCGCGGCTAACGTACTCGCATTTCGATTGAGCGTGGACCTGAACCGGGTAGGATGGGACTGCCTCATCCCACCCGGAGG
>DATFWZ010000368.1:0-24365 GCA_035258765.1 Gemmataceae bacterium | reverse complement strand
CCGCCGATGAACACACCAAGCTTCTGCTTAGCGCCCAGCGCGGCCCAGATGCCCTTTTTCGCCGCCGCCACCGCGGCGGCCAGTGCGGCCGCCTGTTCCGGGGCCGGCTTGGGGTCCGCGGGCTTCGTATCTACGGGGTTGATAGCTGACATCCCTGCCTCCTTACCACGCGCAGCTTCGCGCTCCGCGAGCGCGGGTTGTCCCGGACCTCGTCGTCGGCCGCCGTCACCGGCTTTCTCGTCACCGACTCCCACGCCTGCCGGTCGCGAAACGCTTGCTTCACCCGCCGGTCCTCCAGCGAGTGGAAGCTGATGACCCCGACCCGCCCGCCCGGCCTCACCACCCGCGGTAGTTGCGCGAGCAGCCGGTCCAGCGAACCCAACTCATCGTTGACCGCGATCCGCAGCCCCTGGAACACGCGGGTCGCCGGGTCGAAGCTCCGGCCGCGCTCCCGGGGCACGCAGCTCCGCACCAGATCGGCTAGCTGCCCGGTGGTGCGGATCGGGTTCTCTTTGCGAATCTCCACAATCTTCCTGGCGACGCGGCGGCTCTGCCGCTCCTCGCCGTACTCGTAGAAGATGCGGGCCAGGTCAAACTCGCTCAGCCGGGCGACCAGGTCCGCCGCGGTTTCTCCGATTGTCGGGTCGAGCCGCATGTCGAGCGGCCCGTCCTGCTGAAAGCTCAGCCCGCGGCCCGCCTCATCCATCTGGTCCGACGCGAACCCGAGATCGGCCAGGAGCCCGTCGATCTCCGTCACACCAACTGATGCCAGCGCGCCCGCGAGCTGGTCGAAGTTCGCGTGGACCAGGGTGACCGGCAGACCTTCCAGCCGGCCGCGCGCCAACTCATGCATGGTCGGGTCCTGGTCGAGCCCGATCACGTGGCCGCCAGGCCCGACGCGCTCGGCGATGAGCCGCGTGTGGCCGCCGGCCCCGACCGTGGCATCGACCCAGACCTCGCCCGGCCGCGGGTCGAGCAACGCGAGGACCTCGCGGGGCAGGACAGGCACGTGCCGCGCCGGTTGCGGGGGCATACAGCGGCCGGGCAAGGGGGTCAAGGCGGGTTTGGGGTGCGCTACAGCACCACAAAGACGAGATACGCGGTCGTTGCTGAGCCGACGATGGCCGCGCCGTAGCAGACCGGATTCACCACCTCATGCAAGTGCTTGATCTGCAGCCCGTCGTAGAGCGTGTAGCGGAACCGGTGCGCCGCGTGGAACAGAGCCAGAGCACAGATCACGAAGAGGGCGACGCGGGTGAGCGGGTGCCGCAGCACGGCGAGCAGGTGATCGTAGCTGGGGGGCGAGAGCCAGCCGAGGGGGAAGATCAGTCCGAAGAGGAGCACCAGAACCGGCAGGAACAGCGCCGCGAGCACCCCGCTGGCGCTGAACAGGAGCCACAGGAACGGTTCGAGGGTTCGCCTGGCCATCTGTCCCTCAAGAGTGATTTGTGATTAGGCACTTGATCAAATCACGAGTCACGAATCACAAACAACCAAATCACAAACCCCGACACCACCGCCCAAAGCGCGTAATTGGAGGCGGCAATCCATACCCCGGGCACTCGCTTGCCGCGCATGTGCATGACCATCGCCTGCGGGGCGAGGTTGAACCAGGTGACGGCGTGGAAAGTCAAGAAGAACAGGCTGACGAGATTCAAGAGCCATACGCGCGGGCGGGCGGACCAGGTCAGGAATTCGGTGTAAGCGGGTTCCCCGCGCGCCACCGCCTGCACCAACAGGAGCAGGTACACGACGACCCAGGCCACGAACAGGCTGCTCAGCTCGCGCAGGATGAACGCCAGGTACGGCCAGCGGTCGAGCCACCAGTAGGCCGAAATCCGCGGCCGGAACCAGCGGGGGTGGTACTCGGTGTAAGTTGGTGGTGGCTGGCTCATCGCTCACCCCCTTGGTAAGGATGAAGGATGAAGGATGAAGGATGAAACAGAGCTCATTGGTTTCATCCTTCATCCTTCATCCTTCCGAGCACCTCGCGGCAGGAAAAAACCCTTGAGCCAGTCCAGCGCCGCCGTCAGCTTGTAACGCTGGATCGATCCGGCCGGGTCCACGTGCTTCGGGCACACCCGCGTGCACTCGCCGACGAACGTGCACCCCCAGATCCCTTCGTGATCCGACAGGAGGTCGAGTCGCTCGCGGGCGCCCTGGTCGCGGGAGTCGAGGTTGTACCGCTGGGCCAAGGCGATCGCCGCGGGGCCGACGAACTTCGGATCCAGCCCGTACACCGGGCACGCGGCGTAGCACAAGAGACAGTTGATGCACATGCTGAACTGCTTGTACTCGTCCAGCTCCGCGGGCGTCTGCCGGAACTCCCCGTCGGCCAGCGGCCGCTCCTCCTTGCGGACCAGCCACGGCTTGACCTCGACCAGCTTGCGCATGAAGTCGCCGATCTCGACGACCAGGTCGCGGACGACCGGGAAGTTGGGCAGCGGGCCGACGCGGACCGGGCCCGGGGCATAGTCGGCGAGGAAGGTGGCGCAGGTCAACTTGGGCTCGCCGTTGACCGTCATCCCGCAACTGCCGCAGATGCCCATCCGGCACGACCAGCGGAACGACAAGGAGCCATCCAGCTGATCCTTGATGTAGTTGAGCCCGTCGAGGACCACCCAGTCTTTGTGGCAGGGGACCTCGTACTCTTGATGGGTCGGCTCGGCCTCCTCTTCGGGCCGGTAACGGACAACTTGGAGTGTGATCCGGTCGGGCATCGGCTGCTATCTCCCGTAGATGCGTTCGCCCGGGGGCCACCGCGTAATCGTCACCGGTTGGAAGGCGATCCGGCACGATCCGTCGGGATTGCGGTACGCCAGCGAGTGCTTCAGGAACCGCTGGTCGTCGCGGGCCGGGAAGTCGGTCCGCTGATGGGCCCCCCGGGACTCCTCCCGCCGCAATGCCGAATGCACGATCGCCTCCGCCGTGTCGAGCATGAACGCCAGTTCCAGAGCGGCGGTGAGTTCGGTGTTGAACGTTCGGCTATGGTCCTCGATGGCGACGGTTCGGCACCGCTCCTGGAGGTCACGCAACCGCTCAGCCGCCCGGGCCAGGCCCTCGCCGGTGCGGTAGATGCCGGCGCTCTCCTCCATCACCTTTTGCATCTCCTCGCGGACCGTGAACATTCGCTCCCGGCCGCCGGATCGGTGCAGGACATCGCGCTCCAACCGCCGCCGCTCGTCCTCCGCTTGCGCGAAGATCGTTGACCTGGGCTCGGGGGCACTCGAGGCGTACTCGGCTGCGACCTTGCCGGCGCGGGCCCCGAACACCAAGAGTTCGGGCAGCGAGTTCGACCCCAGGCGGTTCGCCCCGTTGATGCTCACACAAGCAACCTCACCCGCGGCGTACAGCCCGGGGAGCGGTGTGGCCCCGTTGATGTCCGTGTGCACTCCGCCCATCATGTAGTGGACTACCGGCCGGACCGGGATCAATTCGCGGACCGGGTCGATGTTCTGGTATTTCAGGCACAGCTCGCGGACGAACGGGATCTTGGCGTCGATCACCTTCTCGCCCAGGTGGCGGACGTCGAGGTGGACGACGTGGCCGTAGGGGGTCTCGATCGTGCGGCCCTTCCGCTGCTCCTGGACGAACGCCTGCGACAGCCGGTCGCGGGGCCCGAGCTCCATGCTCCGGAACACCGGCTTCGGCTCCGGCTTGCCCAGGTTATAGTCCTGCAGGTAGCGGTAGCCGTCCTTGTTGATCAGGTACCCGCCCTCGGACCGAGCGGCTTCGGTGATCAGGATGCCGGTGAACGGCAGCCCGGTCGGGTGGTACTGGACGAACTCCATGTCCTTGAGTGGGGCCCCGGCCCGGTAGGCGAGGGCCATCCCGTCGCCGTTCTTGATGTTCGCGTTGGTCGTGAACGGGAACACGCGCCCGCACCCGCCGGTACACAGGATGACCGCCTTGCCGGGAATGGCTTCCACCCGACCGGAGGCCAGGTCGATCGCGGCCACCCCCTGCACCCGGCCGTCATCGACCAGCAGGCGGGTGACGAACCACTCGTCGTACCGAGCGACGCTCGGGTATTTGAGGGATGTTTGAAACAAGGTGTGGAGCATGTGGAAGCCGGTCTTGTCGGCGGCGAACCACGTGCGCATCTTTTTCATGCCGCCGAACGGGCGGACCGCGATCCGGCCGTCCGGCTCGCGGCTCCATGGGCAGCCCCAGTGCTCCAGCCGGAGCATCTCGTCGGGCGCTTCCTTCACGAAGGCTTCGACCGCGTCCTGGTCGCACAGCCAGTCGCCGCCGGAGATAGTGTCGTAGATGTGTTCCTCGAGGCTGTCGTCCGGGCGGATAACGGCCGCGGCGCCACCCTCGGCGGAGACCGTGTGGCTCCGCATCGGGTACACCTTGGACACGACCGCGACGCGCAGCCGGGGATTGGTCTGGGCGATGGCGATGGCCGCCCGCAACCCCGCCCCGCCGCCGCCGACCAGGACCACGTCGTAACTCGGGGTCATGGCTGGATCAGTGAGCAGTAAGCAGTGATCAGTAAGCAGTGGGGTCTTTCACTGCTCACTGCTCACTGCTCACTGCTCACTGCCTACTGGTGGTGCTCGTGCTCCGCCTCGAGCTGGTCGGAGAGGACCTTGCCGTCGTGGCGGACGTCCCGGCGGGAGACGGTGCCGTCGTGGTACTCGTGCTGAATGACGCGGCAGCCGCAGGCGTAGAACCACTCGTCGCTGACCAGGCAGTCGTCGTCCTGGTCCTGGTAGTGTTCCCCGGCGACGACGCGGCCGCACGGGGCCCGCTCACCCTGGAACGTGGCGGTACTGGTACCCATCATTGACCCTCCGTTAACAGATCGTCGGGCCAGCAGTCCGGCCGGCCCGGGAGAGGACGGGAACTCTGTCGGAAGGGGCGAGGCGCGCGCCTCGGCATGCGACTGGTGCGGCGGCGACGTTCGGCCCGGACTGGGGCGACAGCCACGTGGGCGAAGAGGGATTGGGGGATGCCCGGGCCAAAAGGTGCTGTGCGTCAGGGGCATGCCCTTACCACCTCGGTATCATCCCCGACGCGGGTGGGCGGAGCAAGAGAATACCGGAATGTGACGCCGGCCGTCATTTCTTCCTGTCCAGCCCCGGTGGGATTGGGGTCCGCGTGCTCCCGGTGGCGGCCCACTCGACGCCCCGGGCCAGGAGAACCTGGAACCCGACGCTGCCTTTCATCGCGGCCACGTCGTGCCCGAGCACGTTCTCCACCACCCGGCCCTTGCCATACGTCGCCACCCAGACGACTGGCTCGTGCTTGTCCGTGTTCTTCGGGTCGAGCTTCTTGTCCGAGAAGGCGGTCACCAGCACCTCACTGCCCGGGAGCATGACCGAGTTCTGGTACAGCTCGTCGTTCGAGTGCGAGAATTCGGCCGGCAGGTCCTTCGTGATCGGGTGGTCGGCCTTGCGGACCGTGAGGTTGAACTCGTGCCGCTTGCCGTGGTTGCCCTGCTTCCGCCACCCGCCGGCGATCGCCTTCTCGAACTCCTTGGAGAAGTCGTCGCCGACGACGAACGCGCTGGACGCGTGGTGGTAGACGATCAGCCCCTTGCCGCCCTTCACGGCCTCGGTGAACGCCTTCTTGTTGTCGTCCGACCAGACCGACTCCGGGGCCCCCTTCTTCGTGTCCTTGTAGTTGAGGAGCAGGACGTCGTACTTGGCGAGGTTGTCGGCAGTCAGGTCTTTGCTGGGAGTCTCGGTCACGTCCACGGTCATGCTGCGCTGGCTAAGGACGTCCTTCAGGTAGGGCGTGGTCTCCTTCCAGGCGTGGCCGTGGTCTCCGGTGATGATCAGGACCTTGATCGGCGGGTCGGCGGCGGTCAACGGCAGGGAAGAGAGGAGGAGGGCGGCGGCGGCAACGAACAGGCGGCGGGTCATGGCGGCAGTCCTTTGGAGGGAGGGGGCGGGCGTAGTCTACCGAAGACGACGACGTGCGGCATGGCGGCCCCTCCGAGCGACCGGGTATGCTGGGACGGACACCGGAGGCCGGGCGGATGTTCGTGGACCTGTTGTACGGGTGGCTGGGAGTGCGCTTCGCCCTGAGCATGGTGTTCGGGGTGCGGGCGGCCAACCGGCTCCGGCACGACGAGACCAGCCGCCGGGCGTTCGCCTGGATGGGCCGGTTCCACCTGGCCGGGGCGGCCGTCACCTGGGTGCTGGAGGCGCTGGTCCGGGTTGATGCCCGGCCGCTGGCCGGCCCGCTCGCACAGGTGTTGGTGTTCCCGCTCATGCTGTTGTTCACCTGCTGGGTGCCGGTTGTGGACGCCCTGGGATTCATGGTCGTATCCGGGCTGGTGGCCATCATCCTGGTCCGGTGGCGGCTGGCGCGATACCGCGACGAGCTGATCCTGGGGGAGCCGGAGCAGCGGGTACAGGCGGCCCGGGCGTGCGAGTTCCTGGGTCGGATGGCGGCGTCCGCGGTACCCGAGTTGTTGGAGGTGACGACGGACCCTGACCCGGAGCTGCGGTTCCGGGCAGTCCGGGCGGTTGGGTCGATCCGGCCGGCCGACCCCGAGGCGGCCGATCGCGTGCGCAAGTCCCTGACAGACTCGGACCCCAGGGTGCGATCGGCGGCCGGTTGCACCCTGGCGATGCTCGGCGCGGGCGATCATCCGGCGGTAGTCCCGGGAGTGATCGCCGCCCTCAAGGCGGACGAGGACGACATGCGCGACGCCGGCGTGCGGGCGGCCTGGAAGCTCGGGCCGGCGGCCGCCCCCGCGATCGACCTGCTGGTCGCCCTGGCCGATCACTGGAAGCTCGGGCGGGCGGCGATCGAGGCGCTGGCGGTCATCGGCGAGCCGGCAGCCCCGGCACTGACCCGGTTACGGTCCCACCCGGATCCGAAAGTCCAGGAGGCGGCATTGGGGGCGCTCAACCACATCGAGATGGCCGCGGCAGAGGAAGCGGTGGCCGGCTGACGTGAACCCCTCTCGGTTCTTCCTCTGTCCCTGTTCAGACCCCGCGGCCGCTCGCACAATCACTGGATCGAGTGCGCCCCGCCAGCCGGCGACCAGGGACCCCATGCCGTATTACACCCCGCGTGCCATCGAGCCCAAGTGGCAACAGTTCTGGGAATCGAACAAGACCTTCCGCGCCCCCGACCCGGGCGACCCGGCGGTGGCGGGCAAGCCCAAGGTCTACATCCTCGACATGTTCCCGTACCCGAGCGGGGCCGGGCTGCACGTGGGTCACCCGGAGGGGTACACGGCGACGGATATCCTGTCGCGCTACAAGCGGATGCGCGGGTTCCACGTCCTGCACCCGATGGGTTGGGACGCCTTCGGGCTGCCGGCCGAGCAGTACGCGGTCGAGAAGAACGTCCACCCCGCGATCACGACCGAGCAGAACATCAAGACCTTCCGCCGGCAGATCAAGTCGCTGGGTTTCAGCTACGACTGGGACCGGGAGGTGAACACCACCGACCCGGCCTACGTGAAGTGGACCCAGTGGATCTTCCTGGTCCTGTTCGACACCTGGTACGACCGTGCGACCAACAAGGGACGACCGATCAGTGAGTTGCTGATCCCACACAACGTCGAGCTGATGGGGCCGGACGCGATTGAGATGTACCGGGACGAACAGCGGCTGGCGTATCAGGCCGAGGTGCCGGTGAACTGGTGTCCGGCCCTGGGAACCGTGCTGGCCAACGAGGAGGTGCAGGACGGGAAATCGGAGCGGGGCAACTATCCGGTCGAGCGCCGGCCGCTGCGGCAGTGGATGCTCCGCATCACCGAGTACGCGGAGCGGCTGCTCAACGACCTGGAAATGTTGGACTGGTCCGACGCGATCAAGGCCCAGCAAAGGAACTGGATCGGCCGGAGCGAGGGGGCCGACGTCCAGTTCCCGGTCCAGGACACCGCGATCAGCGTCTTCACCACCCGCCCGGATACGCTGTACGGGGCGACGTACATGGTCCTGGCCCCGGAGCACGCCCTGGTTAATCGGCTGACTACCCCGGATCACGCCGCGGCCGTGCGCGCCTACCAGGAACAGGCCGCCCGCAAGAGTGAGTTCGACCGCACGCAGGTGGCCAAGGCCAAAACCGGCGTCTTCACCGGAGCGTACGCGACCAACCCGGTCAACAACCAGCGCATCCCGATCTGGCTCGCCGATTACGTGCTGATCAGTTACGGGACCGGGGCGATCATGGCCGTACCCGGGCACGACGAGCGCGATTTCGAGTTCGCCAAGCAGTTTGGATTGCCGATCGCAACCGTCGTCCGGCCGCCGGACGAGTGGTTGAAGAGGACCGGATCTACGCTCGACAACCTGACCGAGGGCTACGTCGATGACGGCGTCGCGATGAACTCCGGCAGCCTGAACGGACTACCGACGGCCGAGGCGAAGGCGCGGATTATCGACGAACTGGAAGCCCGGGGGATCGGCACCCGTCGGGTGAACTACAAGCTGCGCGATTGGCTCTTCAGCCGGCAGCGATACTGGGGCGAACCGATCCCGGTCCTGCACGAACTGGACACCCGGGGGAGGCCGACGGGCGTGATCCGTCCGCTGACGGTCGAGGATCTGCCGCTGCAACTGCCCGAGCTCGAGGACTTCAAGCCGACCGGCAGCCCGGAGGGGCCGCTGGTCAAGGCGACCGACTGGGTTTACGTTTCGCGGGACGGGAAAAGGTACCGTCGGGAAACGAACACCATGCCGCAGTGGGCCGGGTCGTGCTGGTATTACCTGCGCTACCTGGACCCGCGGAACCCGGACGCGTTCTGCGACCCGGCAAAGGCGAAGTACTGGCTGCCGGTGGACCTGTACGTCGGCGGGGCCGAGCACGCGGTGTTGCACCTCCTGTACTCGCGGTTCTGGCACAAGGTGCTCTATGACCGCGGGTCCGTGCCGACCGCGGAGCCGTTCCAGCGGCTGGTCAACCAGGGGCTCATCCTCGGGGAAACGGAGTTCACCGGGTTCCAGCACGCCCGCGTCGAGAAGGCGACCGACGAGGAGGGCAAGGAGGTCGAGAAGCTGATCCCGACCGGCGAATGGGTGTCGGCCCAGCAGGTGAGCTTCGACGGCGACGTGGCCCGGACGAGAGAGCGGCAGCCGCGCCCGCTGGCCCTGATCCACCTGGACGAGGACGACGTGGAGAAGCAGGGGGACACCTTCGTCCTGAAGGCGAACCCGACGATTCGCGTCGATGCCCGGGCGTACAAGATGTCCAAGTCGCGGGGCAACGTCGTCAACCCGGATACCGTGGTCCAGGAGCACGGGGCGGACAGCCTGCGCCTGTACGAGATGTTCATGGGCCCGCTGGAGGCCATGAAGCCGTGGAACATGCGCAGCATCAACGGGGTGCACCGGTTCCTGGACGATGTCTGGCGACTGATCGTCGATGAAACGGCCGAGACGGCGAAGCTGAGTCCGGCTGTGAAGGACATCGAGCCGGACGCCGACACTTTAAAGCTCCTGCACAAGACGATCCAGAAGGTGACCGACGACACCGAGGGCCTGCGGTTCAACACCGCGATCTCGGCTCTGATGATTTTCAAGAACCACCTGAGAGACAAGGTCGAGGTCCGCCCGCAAAAGGTGTTGGAGCCGTTCGTCCTGCTGCTGGCCCCGTATGCCCCGCACGTCGCGGAGGAGCTGTGGCAGGTCCTGGGGCACAAGATGACGCTGGCCTACGAGCCGTGGCCGGCCTACGACCCGGCCCTGGTCCGCGACGACGAGATCGAGATCCCGGTGCAGATCGCGGGGAAGGTGAAGGCGAAGCTGATGGTCCCGGCGGATGCTGATGCGGCGACGTTGGAGAAGCTGGCCCTGGCCGATCCGAAGGTGCAGGAGCTGATCGCCGGGAAGACGGTGCGGAAGGTGATTGCGAAGCCCAAGCAGATGGTGAGCATCGTCGTTGGCTAGAGCGCAATTCTGGAGGGTGTAGCGGGTGGGCGGAGCCCGAAGCGCAGCGAGGGCGACGCCGTCCGGCCCGGCGTCGCCCTCGCTGCGCTTCGGGCTCCGCCCACCCGCTACGTGCACATGAAGTCCGCGCTAAAGCCCAGGGACGTTCGTCCCTGGGCTCGCGGTTTTCCCTTTCGTCGGCCCAACCCCGGGACTATCCTGTTCCCACGGCCCCCATCGATCTTCCCATCTCAGGATGCTCTCCCATGAACCGACGCGAATTCCTCTCATCGACCGCCGCTACCGGCCTCGCTCTGTCTAGCCTCCACGCTGCTGATCCGCCGTCCAAGCCCCTCCGGGTCGGACTCATCGGCACCGGCTGGTACGGCAAGTGTTCTCTGTTCCGCCTCATCCAGATCGCGCCCGTCGAGGTCGTCTCCCTGTGCGACGCGGACAAGAAGATGGTCGCCGAGGCGGCCGAGATGGTCGGCGACCGGACCAAGGGCAAGAGCAAGCCCCGCACCTACGGCGACTACCGGGAGATGCTCAAGGAAAAGGACCTCGACGTCTGCATGGTCGAGACCCCGGACCACTGGCACGCCCTGCCTATGATCGCCGCGTGCGAGGCCGGCATGGACATCTGGGTCCAGAAGCCGATCAGCGTGGACGTCATCGAGGGCCAGGCCATGGTGGCGGCGGCCCGCAAGCACAAGCGGGTCGCCCAGGTCGTCACCCAACGGCGGAGCACGCCGCACCTGGTCGAGGCCCGCGACCGGGTCATCAAGGAGGGCAAGCTCGGCAAGCTCGGGATGGTCGAGATCTGCTGCTACTACCACATGCGGGCCAACGAAAACCCGACCGAGACCAAGCCGCCCGAGCACTTCGACTACGAGATGTGGACCGGCCCGGCCCCGCTGCGGCCGTACGACGCCCCGCCCAACCCGAACGCCTGGAACGAGCGCCTGCCGCACCGCCGCTGGTGGCGGACGTTCATGGAGTACGGCAACGGCATCGTCGGCGACATGTGCATCCACATGCTCGACATGGTCCGCTGGATGCTCGACCTCGGCTGGCCGAAGTGGATCAGCTCGACCGGCGGCATCCTGGTCCAGAAGCAGGCCAAGTCGAACATCTCGGACACCCAACAGGCGACATTCGACTTCGGCGACCTGCCGGTCGTGTGGACCCACCGCACCTGGGGCGACCCCGCGGACCCGGAGTACCCGTGGGCGGCCATCTTCTACGGCGAGAAGGGGACGCTGAAGGCGAGCGTGAACAAGTACGAGTTCTTCCCGCGCGGGCAGAAGAAGGCGACCTTGAGCGGGACGCCCCTCACGGAGGAGGACAAGTATCCGGAGGACAAGACGGAGAAGGACCTGGAGCGGCACGTGGCGTCGGCCCTGCGAGCCCACTGGCGGGACTTTCTGAAGTGCCGGGACACGCGCGAGAAGCCGGTGTCCGACATCGAGCAGGGGCACATCTCCACGGCCAGTTGCATCCTGGCCAACCTGTCGATGCAGCTCGGGCGGTCGCTGACGTGGGACCCCGAGAAGCACCAGGTGGTCGGTGACGCGGAGGCGAACAAGCTGCTGCGCCGCGACTACCGCAAGCCGTGGGTGCATCCGGAACCGGCGGCCTGAGTAAAGCCAAAAACCGAACGCGGATGACGCGGATGACACGGGTTTTCGCGGATCAAACCAAAAAATCAGTCTTCTGTCTGATCCGCGCCAATCCGCGTCATCCGCGTCATCCGCGTTCGCTCTTACCTGCTTTTCTCGATCCGCACTCGGTCGCCGAAGCGCGTTCGCAGCCGGGCCCGGTCCCGCCGGGAGGCCCATACCAGAATCACCCGGTGTAACAGCGGGTGTCGGCGTAACAGGTCCGCCCCGTGCTCGTCCATCACGTCGGCGTAGACGCGGGCCTCCTCCAGGAACCCCCGGCGGAACACCGGCTCGGTCACCCACGCGGTGGTGTTCGCCATGAACCGACCGGCCTTCGTCTGGATCAGCACCAGCTCCCGCTGCGTCAGTTCCATCACCCGCCAGCCGGTCCCGGGCGTGGCAGCCAGCTCGACCTGGACGCGGATGAACTCGGCCCAGTCCGGCACGCCGTGCTCGTCCAGCCAGTCGGCGTAGACGAGTCGCGGGGCGTCGTCCTCCGGAGTGGCAACAATTGCCCGCAGCAGGTCCTCGCCGTCCGTCATCCCCCGCCCCCTTTTTCGTTGACCGCGCCCAGCCATGAGCTATGATGCGCCGACTCTCCCGGACTCGCACACCCTTACGGTTTCGGAGACTCGGCCCATGTCCGACGACGGCGACGGCAGCAGCCTGAAGGGCATCCTGATCTTCATCCTCATCTTCGGCGTCGGCAACGTCATCCTGTACCTGACGACCGGGTGGCTCCTGATCCCGTTCAAGTGACTCCCATGCCCAGCCTGAGGTTCCCCGCGTCGCTCGGCGACCGGCTGTTCCGTCTGGCCGGAATGGCCCGGCCGGTGATGGCTCATCGCGCGTGGCCGGCCGCGGCCGTGCTGGTCGGGGCCGTCCCGCTGGCCGCCAGTTACGCAGCCGGTTCCCCTCTCCACCAGCTTGTCACCGCCCTGTTCCTTGCCCCATTATTCTGGGCCTGCGTGTGCGAGGACCGGCTCGGCCGGGCAATCCTCCTTACCGGCCTGGTGCTCGGCACCCACTCCGCCCTCGCGATCGCCCTGTCCGCGACGGACCCGGCCAGAGCGGCCGCCATATTGCCCGGGGCCGCCTACTACTGGGGACAGACCCACCACTGGGTACGGACCGGGGACGATCCCGAATACCAGTGGGCCACCTGGCTGCCCCGGCACGGGGTGTTGTTCGCGGCCGCGGTCGCTTGCGGGGCATTGACGTTGGGGCTGGTCGCGCTCGCTCGCGGAGTGGAGCAGGTGGACCTGATGAACTTCTACGTCGGCCGGCTCGCCGCCCAGAGCGACTCGCCGGCTCTCGCGGTAATATTCGGCTGGCACCCGTGGTCGGTCCTCCGTGGGCTGGCTTACACGGTCCTCATATTCGAGGCCGCGTCGTGGGTGCTTGCCCGGGTTACGGGCCGGCCACTGTCCACCCCTCGCCGGCGGACCGTCCGATGGGCCCTCGGGGTCGGCCTGGCCGTGGCCGACGGGCTGGCCAAATTTTATCTCGCGCCGATTGTGCGCGACCAGCTATTCGCCAACTTGCGCCCGGACGCGATCTGACCCCCTTCCGTTCCGGCCCCCGCTCCACACAATAAACGCGTCCCCACGCCCCCGTGCCGCGAGCCCGATGCCCCTCTCCCTGCTCATCGACCAGATCGCCGATGCCATCGGGGTCATCAACTCGACCTCCACCCCGGCCCGTCGGCTGGTCGGCGGGGGCGTCGTCGTGGACGCCCGCGGTCGCGTCCTCGTCTGCTACTCCGACTTCGCCTACCAGGGTTGGCACTTCCCCAAGGGCGGCCTCGACGAGGGGGAGTCGAGCCTGGCCGGGGCGATCCGCGAAGTGGAGGAAGAGTCCGGCGGGGTGATCGCCGGGCCGTTCTCGGGGGACGTCGTCTTCGCCCTGCAGCCGGGGCGGGTGTACCGCGAGCCGCTCGGGTTCGGGTCGTCGCGGGCCGAGGCCCCGGAACACCGGACGTCCGACAAGATCAGTCTGGGGGCAGTACACTTGCTGGCCGAGGCGGCCCGCGAGGCCCGGATCGACCTCGACGAGCTGGAGCGGCACCGGTACGAGGTCTTTGACTCGCTGGTCGGCCGCGGCATCCAGGTGGCGTGGGTCACCGTCCCGACCTACCACCTCCTCGTCTACGAAAGCGGCCGGAGCCGGCCGACCTCGGAGTCGCAGGCAGTCGAGTGGCACACGCCGGCCGACGTGCGAAACCTCCGCCCTCCAGGGAAGCCGCACGGCAAGCCGCGACTTGGCGGGGCCGCCCGCACACTCCTCGAGCGGTCGGACTTCGCGGAGCTGGTGGAGCGTGCGAAAGCGGAGTCCAAGAGTGTAGCAGAATAGCGATTGAGTATCGCTCGTTACTAGTGTCCTGAGTTGTTGATTCGTTTACATCGCTGGGGGTCGGAATCTCGAAAAACGCCGACGAATTTGGCCTCCGAAGACAAACGAATCAACAACTCAGGACACTAGTCACTCGTTACTTGCTTGTTAGGCCCGGGAGGGCGTTTCGATGGGGCGGGGTATGGTGTCCGCACTCGTTCTGGTCTGCGTGATCATCGGTTGCGCGCCGGTCGATCCCGAGCCCGCTGCCGAAATCGCGCCGCCGGAGCTGACCGCCGAGCGTGCGCGGGCCGCCCTGATCGATTTGATCCGCTCGCCAGACCCGGGCGAACTGAAGGATTTCCCACTCGGGCGGTTCATTGGCGACGCGGTGCAGGGCGGGGTGGAGGCCCCGTCCTGGGGGCCTTTCGCTCTGCACTTGGAGGAGCGGGAGTACACCTACAGCCGGGAGTTTGGGGAGCCGCCGCGGGTGTGCCGGTGGCAGTACCGGGGGCGATTCGACCTGCGGGACGGGCAGTGGGTGGCCTTGCCCCCGTACCTCGAAAACCAGTCGCTCGGCCCGGAATAGCGATACGGCCGAACCGGACGCAGCAGCCGATCAATTGGCCCGTCAACTGAGTTCGCGGCTAGCTGACTGACAACGACTTCCCATTGTCCCGCGGCCCCAGATTGAGCAGAAACGGCGCCGCCCTCTTGGCCCACTGGTCGGCCGACGGGTAGTGGCCGGCCGAGTCGCCCCAGGCCTGTCGCAGCATGTCCGTGTCGATCACCCCCGGGTTGAGCGGGATCGCGGCCATCCCCTTCGGCAGCTCCTGGGCCAGGGCCAGAGTCAGCCCCTCGACCGCGAACTTCGAGGCACAGTATGGGGCGACTTCGGGGGACGTCGATCGCCCCCAGCCGCTGGATAGGTTGACGATCACCCCCGACTTGCGCGCCACCATCGCCGGGACGAACGCCCGGATCGCGTTGGCCACGCCCTTCACGTTCACGTCGATCAGCCGGTCGAAGTCAGTAGCCGGAATCGTCCAGAGCGGGGCCGGCAACACCATGATCGCGGCGTTGTTGATGAGCAGGTCCGGCGGGCCCAGGTGGGCGAGTACGTCCTTGGCCCAGGCCTCCACGGCCGCCGCGTCGGTCACGTCCACGGCCGCGAACCGGTGCGATGGGCCGAACTCCGCCTGAAGCTCATTGACGTGGCCTGCCGACCGGCCGCAGCCGGCGACCGCGTGTCCCGCACGGGCAAATGGGGACACCAGGGCGCGGCCCAGTCCGCGGGTCGCCCCGGTCACGACAATCACTCTTCGGGTGCTCATGGGTCGGTCCTGGTTTCTTATCTTTCATTTACACACACCCCTTGAAACGCATTTCTCATCAAGGGGGAAAAATAGGGACATCCGGTGACAATCGGGCGCCTGTTTGAGTGAGCCCGCGGCAGCCTGACGGGCCCGACAGCTGGCGGGGCTTCGCTTGCAACTGGCGGCCCTTCCCGGGATACTACGGTCCCACCCAACCGGAGCCTCTCCCATGCGCTGCTTTCTGATCCCGGCCCTCGCCGCCGGGTTCCTGGCCCTTCCGACCCGGGCCGAGGACAAGCCCAAGGACGACGGGTTCATCCCCATCTTCGACGGCAAGACCCTCACCGGCTGGAAAGTCAGCCCCAAGACCGGCCACAGCCGGACCAGCAAGAACACGTCTGGCGGCAAGTGGGAGGCCAAGGACGGGGCCATCGTCGGCAGCCAGGACGTCCCGGGCAACGGCGGGATCATCATCACCGAGAAGGAGTACGGCGACTTCGAGGTGGCCCTGGAGATGAACAACGACTTCGGCCCGGACAGCGGGCTGTTCCTGCGGTCCACCGACACCGGCAAGTGTTACCAGGCGATGATCGACTACCACGTCGGCGGCAACCTGATGGGCCTTTACGGCGAGGGCCTCGCGGGCGGTAAGCCGAACGTGTTCAACTTCAACTTCACCGACAAGGTGACCGAGATCAAGCCGCACGACTGCCCGTTCAAGCTGCCGATCGAGCCGGCGAAGTGGCCGGAGTTCTGGAAGCACGGCGAGTGGAACGAGTTGCGGGCCCGGATCGAGGGCAACCCCCCGAAGGTCTCGACCTGGATCAAGGGGGTGAAATTCCTGGAGTACGAGGACACCGAGAAGCGTCTAAGTGACAAGGGCGGGATCGCCCTGCAAGTGCATGGCGGCGGGGATTTTACAAAGCAGTTTGTGCGCTATCGGAACATCCGGGTGAAGGAGCTGAAGTAGGTGCGAAGTGGTGGGGCTTCCCATAGGACCTATAGGACCTATGGGTCCTATGCGACCTATAGGAAAACACGCCACCCCACCACCCCACTACCGCCCCACCGGCCGCCCGGCGCCAACACCCTCCGGGCCGGGCAGTTGTATAATTTGAGGGATATCAGCGACCGATCCACATCCCCCACGGGGAGGACACGTCTTATGTTCGCGCTGTACCGGGCCCTGGCGGCCGGGTTCTTCCTCGTCACGGTGGCCGCCCTTATCGGGCCGCCCGGCGACCTCGGGGCCCAGGACAAAAAGAAGGACGTCAAGAAGGACGACCCGGCCAAGAAGTCGGAGATGAAGAAGGAGGATCCCAAGAAGATCGCCGATGCGAAGGACACCCAGGACCGGGGCGTCGGATTCGGGACCAGCGACGGGCTGTCACTGAAGGGATACTGGTTCCAGGGGGCTGCGATCGAGAAGCGGCGGCCCGACGCGGTCATCATGTTTCCGACCCCCGGGAACAAGATCACCGACGCCTGGATCGACCTGGCCAGGGAGCTGAGCAAGAACAACTTCTCGGTCCTCCTGTTCGACTGGCGCGGGTGCGGGCTCAACGGCACGGAGGCCGGGTCCCGGATCATGGAGAACAGGGAGCAGTTCTGGCGCGACCCGTACAACGACTTTGCGTTTCCCCGGGAAACGCGGAAGACCGTCGAGGAGAGAGGGCTGGACTGGAAGACCTTGCGGTCCAAGGTCGACGCCCGGGGCAACAGCTACAAGGACTTCCTCCTCAACGACCTGATGGGAGCCCGCTTCTTCCTGGACAAGCAGAACGACGCCGGCAAGTGCAATACCAACCGGGTCTGGATCGTGTCCGAGAAGGACGGGGCCGGTCTTGCCCTCGGGTTCATCGCCGCCGAGTTCCAGCGGAACTCGGTATACGACCCAAAAGACAATCCGTGGGACCGCGGCCGGCAGTTCAAGCCGGCCGGCAGGGACTACTGCGGGATCATGGCCCTGTCACCCGCCGCGAACGGGACGGGGTCCATGGTGTACCGCAACTCGTTCAGCGGGGGCGGCGACTGGATCAAGGAGGCTCGCGAGCACCTCGAGCGGCGGCTGGCGATGGCCTTCGCCTACAGCAAGAAGGAGGGGGCGGCCAACGCCCGGTCGCTGATCAGCTCGGTCAATGCCCTGGGTACGGAAGACCAAATGAAGCGGGACTTCAAGTACCTGCGTGAGGTCGATGTGAAGGGCAAGGACATCAACGGGATCAGCATGATCGACCCGATGGACAGCTTTGGGGCCAGGGATCTGATCACAAAGGCCATGGTCGAGATCAGCAAGGTCCAGCCGTTTAACAAGGACCCGACCGACCGCGACGCGGCCAAGATGACCAACGTCCCCCGGTTCATGATCGAGCGGTTCAACCGGAAGTGACCGGCGGGCGAAACCGGAGTCGAATGGGGAGGCGGGCGAAAGCCCGCCTCCCTACGTTTAATGACCAATGACGCACCATTGACCAATGACCAAGGAACGCCAAATGTCGAATACCGAATGACGACACCAAGTGCCGGCTCGTCATTCGCCCTTCGACATTCCTCGGTCATTGGTCGGGCATTGGTCTTTGGTCATTGGCCTCAGCCCCGCGGGTGGAACTGCTTGTGCATCGCCTTCAACCGCGTGCGGTCGACGTGCGTGTAAATCTGCGTCGTCCCAATGCTCGCGTGGCCGAGCATTTCCTGCACCGCCCGCAAGTCGGCGCCGTTCTCCAACAGGTGCGTCGCGAAGCTGTGCCGCAAGGTGTGCGGACTCGTCTTCTTCGGCAGCCCGGCGCGGCGGACGTACTTCTTCACGATCAGCCACAGCACTTCGCGGTCGAGGCGCTTCCCTCCGCGACTCAGGAACACGTACTCGGCCGACCCATTGGGCCGCGCCTCGCCGAGGTACGCCCGCAACGCGGCCACCGCCTTCGACCCCAACGGCACGATCCGCTGCTTGCTCCCCTTCCCGGTCGCCTTGCAGAACTTCGCGTCCAGATACAGGTCGGCGACCTTGAGGTTGACCACCTCGGATGCCCGGCAGCCCGTCGCGTATAGGGTTTCCAGGAGGGCCCGGTCGCGGAGGTAGAACCGGTCGGCCGCGAGCGGGGCCGCGAGCAGCTTCTCGACGTTCTCCGGCGACAGGACGGTCGGGATGCGCTCCCACAGGGCCGGGGAGGCGAGCAGTTCGACAGCCGCGGCGTCGGCCCGCTCCTCCAGCCGGAGGAACCGATAAAGCATCTTCAATGCGACCAGGTGGCGGGCCACGCTGGCCGGGGCGAGGCCCTCCTCGCGCATGTGGCCGATGTAGTCGGCCAGCTCGCCGAGGGTGGGGGAGCGGAAGTCGCGCATCCGCCCGTCAGCGGCCCAGGCGGCGTAGCGCTCGAGGTCGTGGCCGTAGGCGACGACGGTGTTGTCGGCCATGCCGCGCTCGGCCCGCAGATACTCGCGGAAGGCGGTCACTTCGTCGAGCAGGTCGGAGAGGGTGGGCATGAGCAATGCGCGGGAGCGTTGGGTTGCTTCGGCAATGAAGAAATCGAACGCGGATGACGCGGAAGACGCGGATTTCCACGGACCGCACAAGAATGATCTCGGTTTGATCCGCGCAAATCCGCGCAAATCCGCGTCATCCGCGTTCGGTCTTTTTTCTTCGTTCGTTGCCCCGAACGGCCGAGGTCAGAGCGAAGTCACCAGTTGGCGAATAGCCGACCGCAATTGCACTACCGCCCGCGCCCGGTGACTGAGCGCCTGCTTGACCCGCGGGCTCAACTCGCCGAACGTGCGGTGGTACTCGGGGATCTCGAACAGCGGGTCGTACCCGAACCCGCCGGCGCCCCGCGGCTCCTTCGTGATCACCCCGTGGCACCGGCCCTCGGCGACCGCGTTCACCTCGCCGTCGGGTGCCGATAGGGCCGCGACGCACACGTAGTACGCGGCCCGGCGGTCGTCCGGGAGCGGGGCGAGCTCGGCCAGGAGCTTCTGGTTGTTGGCCGCGTCGTCCCCGTGCGTGCCCGCGTACCGCGCCGAGTAGACCCCCGGCCGCCCCTTGAGCGCCGGCACCACCAGCCCGGAGTCCTCGGCGAGGACCCACTCGCCGGTCGCCCGGGCGTACGCGGTCGCCTTGAGCCGGGCGTTCTCTTCAAACGTCTGCCCGGTCTCCTCGACGTCCGGGACGTTGGGCCACGGGGTCAGGTCAGTCAACTCGACGGGCAGGTCGCCGAGCAGGTCGTGGAGTTCCTGGAGCTTCTTGGCGTTCCGCGACCCGATGACGAGGCGGGGCATGGTTTCCCTCCCACTCTCAATTTCGCGGAGTGGGGCGGGCGGGTCCAGGGGCGATGAGGGCGGAGTGGGGCGACGGATAGGACGGGTGGTCGGTGTAGGCCGAATGGGCGGTAAAGGCGGAAGACGGATTGCGCACGGGAAACTATCGAAGCGACCTGGGATCGGGTATCATCCGGCCCGGGCTATTGATACCAGAAGTTTGGCGTCGCGGAGGCCACGCGATGCGGCGATGGCGAAGGCGCACGCTCGTCGGTCTGGCGCTGCTCGCGATAGTTAGCGCGCTGGTATTCCTCTGGCCGACCGCGGAGCCGCCCGGGGTGACCCGAACAAATTTGAAGCGGCTCCGACTGGGCATGTCTGAGGCCGAGGTCCAAGCCTTGCTAGGGCCGCCGTCCGCGGACCTGACCGGCCAGGCGCCGGCAAGTGGGCCCGGCCCCGCTGGTCAGGGGCGACTCCTCCGATACGACGGGGACGGCGTGGGGGCGCAAGTGGAGTTCGATCCGGATGGACGTCTGGCCCGAATCTTCCCCTACGTCAGGGATTCTTTCGTGGAGCGGCTGCGCTCGCAGCTTCGCTGGTAGTGGACATGCGGCTGCGTCGCCGAACAAATCGGAGGTCGGGCGGTCGGCCGTTGGAATGGCGAGCGGAGCGGCGTAAGCCGCCCAATCTTGTCCTTACCCCGAATGCCTGCATCCCACAGCCGGGGGTCGCGCCGCGCACACCCGGTAAGTTTCGGCATCGATTGGAGAGTCGAACCCCAACGGGGCCCCAACGGGGTTCTATCACGCACATCATCCCAAGGCGCGTGTTAGAACCCCGTTGGGGCCCCTTCGGCATAAAGACAACATCGGGCGGATTACGCCGCTCCGCTCGCCGTTGACGAATCCTCCGCGACCGCTTGGGAACACCTGTCGAAGGACTTGAGGGCCCTCCGTGAGCGCGGAACCTGCAGACACCGAAACCATTCGACGACCCCCGCGGGTGCGACGGCTCATAATCGCGTCGGCCGTCCTCATCGTGGTCGTGCTCGCGGCATTCGGCGTGCGCCGCCTGTCGGCCAACGCGAATCGGGACGAGGGACTCCAACTCGCCCAGGCCGGCCGCGTCGCCGAGGCCGAGCCGTTTCTCGAACGGGCTCTCGCTCGCGACGATCGCGATGTCGAGGTCGTCGCGGCTCTTGCATTGGCCAAGGTCGGCGGCAAAGAGCCAGCCGCGGCCGAGGACTACCTGACCCGGTGGTGCGAGCTGGCCCCGCGCGAGGCCCGGCCACTCCGGCTCCGCATGGACCTGCGTCAACGCATCGCCCGCGGCAAGGCGACCCCAGCCGACCGGCTCCGGGTCACGGAACTGGCCGCGGAGGACGGTCGGAGAGCGCTGGAGCTGGAGCCCGACGACGACCTCCTGCGTCGCGAGGTCGCCCGGCTCCTCGTTCAGGCCGGGCGCTTTGATGAAGCCGAGCAGGAGTGCCGCCGGTGCCTGGAGCGGGCGCCTGCTGACGCGGGGGTGCTCTACCTGTTGGCGAAGGCCTGTCACGGTCAGGGGAAGCGCACCGAGGCGGAGGCGGCGCTCGACCCAGTCGTTCGCGGGCCAGCGCCGTCGGCCGAGGCGCTGGTGCTTCGCGGCGTCCTGCATCGCGAGGCCGGCCAGCCCGATCGCGCCGTCCCGTTGCTCCGCAAGGCCCTGGGACTACCCGGTTGCCCGCGCAAGGAGTGCCTCTACGAGCTCGGACTCGCGCTCGCCGCGGCGGGGCAGGGTGAGGAAGCCAAACGGGTGATGGCCGAGCTGGACCTGGTGACCCTGGAGGAAGCGATCCGCGACAAGTTCCCGGCGACCCCATCCATGCGCGTCCAGATGGCCGACGCGATATTGCGTGCCGGCCGGGCGGAGGAGGCACGGGCCCGGCTGGAGGCGGTCCTCGCGGAGACCCCCGACTTCGCCCCAGCCCACCGCGTGCTGGCCGATTATTACGACCAGAAAGGCCAGCCCGAGCGGGCCGCGGAGCACCGGCGCCGGGCCACGAGCGGCAACGAGTGACCGGTGCGTCATAGTAGTCGGCACACTCCGTGTGCCGACCCCGCAACGGAGTGCCGACCATTCGGACCGCCCCACCATAGTAGCCCGCACACTCCGTGAGCGGGGGTCGGCACACGGAGTGTGCCGACTACTTTGTGCGTGTCATTTGAAGTTTGACTGACCACGAGCAACGGGCGACGAGTAATGCCTGACAGACGGTCGATGCGGCGCCGCGGCTTTTGGATTGGAGTGGGCGCGCTATCGATCGTCGCAATGGCAATCGTCGTCTGGAAGCTCCCGTCACTCACCACTCACCCCTCACCACTCACCACACACGAATCGGGGCCGGAGCCCGGGAAGCCGTGGTTCGTGGACGTCACCGCGGCCGCGGGCATTGACTTCGTTCACTTCGACCCCGCCACCGATTCCCACTACATCCAGGAAACGATCGGCAGCGGACTGGCGTGGATCGACTTCGACAACGACGGCTGGCCGGACCTGTTTTGCGTGCAGGATGGCCCGGTCCGGCCGCAACCTGGCGGCCCGCGGCCGACCAACCGCCTCTACCGCAACAACGGCGACGGCACCTTCACCGACGTGACCGAGCGGGCCGGCCTCGCCCGGTCCGGGTTTGGCCAGGGTTGCGCCGTCGGCGATTACGACAACGACGGGTTCGACGACCTGGTTGTCACCTACCTGGGCGAGATCGTCCTCTACCACAACAACGGCAACGGCACGTTCACCGACGTGACCGCGACAGCCGGGCTGCGCAACCCGCACTGGGGCACCAGCTGCGCCTGGGGCGACGTGGACGGCGACGGGTTCCTCGACCTGTACGTGTGCAACTACGTCGAGGTGGATCTCGACCATTACCCGGTCTGCGAGATCGACGGCAAGAAGTTCGTCTGCCCGCCGACCAGCTTCCCGGCCGTCTCGCACCGGCTGTTCCGGAATAACGGCAACGGCACCTTTACCGACGTCAGCGCCGCGTGGGGGATCACGGCCGCGGCCCCGGCGCCCGGGCTCGGGGTCGTCATGACCGACCTCGACGGCGACGGCCGGCTCGACATCTACGTCGCCAACGACTTTCGCCCGCAGTACCTGTTCCACAACCAGGGCGGGCGCTTCGTCGAGAAGGCCATATTCGCCGGCTGCGGGGTGGGGCCGAACGGCACCCCCATCTCGGGCATGGGCGTCGAGGCCGGCGACCTGGACGGGAGCGGCCGCCCGTCGTTGTTGGTGACCAACTTCCACAACCAGCCGAGCGTCCTGTTCCGCAACGACGGCGGGCTGATCTTCCGCGAGGTGGGTACGCAGGCCGGGCTCGGGTTCCCGCACATCGACCGACTCGGGTTCGGGACCGTCTTCCTCGATGCCGACCTGGACGGCGCCCTGGACATCGCGGTCGCCAACGGCCACATCCACCGGCGGGCTGAGGAGGTGTACCGCGCCCCGTACGCGCAGCGGGCGACGCTGTGGTCGGGCGACGGTCGCGGACGGTTTCGCGACCTGTCGGACCGGGCGGGGGAGTACTTCCGAAAGTCGCGGGTCGGCCGCGGACTCGCCTGGGCCGACTTCGACAACGACGGCCGGCCTGACCTGGCGTTCAGCCACTGCGGCGGGCCGGTGGTACTCCTTCAAAACCGCACGCAGACGGAGAACGGCTGGCTTGGGCTGGAGCTGGTCGGCGACGGCAAGCGAAGTAACCGGAACGCGATCGGGGCCCGGGTGGAGCTGGAGTGCGACGGCGGCCGGCAGGTCCGATTCGTCAACGGGGGTGGTAGTTACCTGTCGGCGAGCGAGCGGCGGTTGTTGTTCGGGCTGGGTTCGGCGGATCGGGCTAGGCAGGTGAAGGTGCGGTGGCCGTCGGGCCGCGAGCAGGTGTTCGCGAACGTCCCCGGGCGGCGCTGGTGGCGCTTGACGGAAGGGAAGGAGACGCCCGAGCCGGTCGTGCGTCGCTAGGCGGCGGCTGGGCGATGAGGCCGGTGAATTGACTCGCGGGCCGTCGCGGGAGTAATCTGATGACCTGTTAGGTCCGGGGCAAACAAGTCGTACTCTCAGGCAGCGGCGGTGGGTTGAAATCGTAAGACCGGCGAGCGGGCGGCATACGCCGCTCCGCTCGCCCCTCCCAACTCGCAGGGGATTTTCGCCATGAGTAACCTGTCCGGCCACTCGCAGATCACGGCCCAGGCGGTCCGCGAGCTCGCCGCGGAGTGGCCCAACAGCCCGCTCCTGCACAACCTCGGCGCAGCCGGCCTGCCCGGGGCGGTCGTCCAGCGCGACATCATCGACGTCCTGATCGGCGGCCACTGGGCCGACTTCGGGCAGAAGCACCACTTCATGCGCAAGTTCGATGGCCAGAGCCCCTACCAGGCCTACGCGGACGCGGTCGAGTGGATCCGGTCGAACGCGCTCGATGCCGCCCAGATGCTCGCGAAGCGACTCGCGCGCTACTTCCCCCAGGGAGTCGGGGGCGCCGGGAATGATCCGCGCGGCCGCTCGGCGCTTGGCGGCACGACTGTTCAAACCCCCCGGGGTCCGATGCCCGCCGACGTCCCGTCGTGGCAGACCCTGGGCAACGCGGTGCACGCCCTGCAGGACTCGTTCGCGTCCGGGCACGCGGTCCGCGGAGCGCCAATGGGCCCGGAGGCGCCCGGGCCGATCGAGCACATCAAGCGCTACAGTGGGGCGGAGAAGGTCGGGCACGAGGCGGGCGACGAAGCCTGGAAGACCGGGTCCCAGAGCGGCAACTTCTCGCTCGACGGCCGGATCGCGGTCAACGCAACCAAGCAGCTGATACAGATCGTCGTCGCGACGGCCGCGTCCGGTCGTGGCCAGCCGCCGCCGGCGCTGGTCGGGTGGGAGACGTTCAAGGAGCAGTGGCTTCGGGCGTCGCCGAAGTTGAGCCGGCAGGCCGACCGGGTGTTCGAGCT